>SXPK01000019.1 GCA_005776365.1 Planctomycetia bacterium | reverse complement strand
GTCCGCTTCGTCGAGCACGACCATCTTGACCTTCTCGAGCGTGAGGTTGCGCCGTTCGAGGTGATCGATCAGTCGACCCGGGCAAGCGACGACGACGTCGACGCCTCGCTTGAATGCGCTCTCTTGGATCGACATGTCAACGCCGCCAAATGCGGTGCAGACGTGGAGTCCGGCGAAGGCCGCATACTGGCGGAGGTTTTCGGCGACCTGCACGCACAGCTCGCGCGTCGGCACCACGATGAGGCCGCGGAGCCCGGGCTCGCCGCCCACCAGCATGTGCAGCATCGGCAGGCCGAATGCCGCGGTCTTGCCGCTGCCCGTCTGGCCGAGGCCGATGAGGTCCTCGCCGCGGAGAATCTTGGGGATGGCCTGCGCCTGGATGTCGGTGGGCTTCTCGTAGCCAACCGCGCGCACGCCTGAAAGGATGGGCTCACAGAGCCCGAGGGATGCAAACGTCACTAGGTTTCGATCTCGGTCGGAGCCCGCCGTGGCGGCCCCGGTTTCTTGGGTCCGGCGCGGCAGACGCAACATCAGGTCGCGTCGGGATGCGCCGTGGGGAACCGTGTCGAGAAGATCGGACGCCGGCGGCCTCGAACTCGAGACCCTGGCATCGGCGCCAGCCGTTCGCGGTCGGTTCCCGCGGGTCAGGGCGAGGATGGTAGGCATGGACGATCTCCCCCACAAGTGCGGCGACCGCTTGCGATGGACGGCGCAGCGGAATGCGACCTCGGCATGCGGCCCGACCGCGATGTGAGCTGTCGATCGCACGATCAAGGCCGCGGCGAGCACGAACGAGCCACGGCCCCAAGCCATTGCCCCGAGCCATTGCCCCGAGCCATTCCCCAGAGCCACAGCCCCGAGCCATGCCACCGCGCGCGCCGCTCCCCTGGCTCACCTCGCGCGAAACATCCGCGCCCAACGCTGCACGACCGAGAACAACTCCGCATCGCCCGCCTGATTGCAACCACGCAGGATGCCGGCGGCATCGACGAACAGCAGCCAAGGCGAACCCGTCAACGGTGCGCCGACCTTGTGCTCGATGCGCAGCAAGGGCTTCTTGCAGTGCTCAGCGATCGCCTGCTCCGCGGCCGCGACTTCTTCGGGCTTGCTATCCTTGGGCGTCGCGAGGACCCACGATTGCGGGAATTCCGTCGCTTCTGTCAGCAGCTTGCTGAGCAAGATCAAGGTGCGCGGCAGCCGCCGATCGAGCGAGTCGTCCGCCTCCGCCGGTGGCAACCAGATGACGAGCGTGCCGACGGGCGAGGTCGGAATGCCACGCACGGGCAATCCGATCAGTTCTTCGAGCGGCGCGGTCGGTTGGATGGATACGTCAAGGCCGATGGCCGCGGTCGCCGCGAGCGCCTGACCGGGCAGCGCGAGGTCGACCCGTTGCACCGTCGGCGACTGCACGCGATATGCGCCGCGACTGCTCGCGAAGCCGAAGTAGCCCTCGATCGGCGAACCATCGTGCGTGGTGTAGCGAAACTGTTCTTGCCCCTCGATGCGAACGAGCAGCGACGGACCGCGAATGCGCAGCTCGATCTCGAACGAGGGTCGGCTCTGACCGAACTCCACCGTCGAAGCGGCGCCGGTGCGCGGCAATTGGCCGTCGCGTTCCCACTTGCCGTCGAGGTCCACGTGGACGCGATCGACCTCGGCTCGATCCTTCTTGCGGCCCGCGGCGAACTCGAAATCGCCAGCCGAGAAGCCGATGCGAATGCCACGGTCGCGACGCCAGTGGCCGACGACCAAGGCGCCGTCCACATAGGCGGTCGTCAAATGGATGCGCATCCTGACGATGTGCTCGCCTGGCGCGATCCACTCCGCGCTGCGCACGAACACGTTGCGCTGGTGCGACGCACGCTCCGGGCCGCCGGTCCCTTCAGCCGGTCGCTCGCGGCCGACGTGCAGGTCGCCTTCTTGGGTCGTGTACCACAAGCCGTCGTGCCGATGCTTGTCGAAGTCGACGTGGCGGTCATCGACGAAGCCCTGGCCGAGCAAGGTGCGCGGCGGCGGCATCGGCGGCAGCGCGGCCACCCTTTGTGCTGGAACTGCGATCGCGCACAGCGACGCGAGGCGTTCGTGCTCGGCGCGCAATCCGGCTCGCGCAAGCGGCATCGAGTCGGGCAGCGCCGCCGCGGCCGCGTCCAGCGCATCGACGAAGGCCTTCGTCTTCGGCAACTTGATCAACATCGGCATCGGCTGCGGGCCGAGCGGCCACGCGGCGACGCGCGACGGAAAGCGCGCATGCGCGAGTTGCCGCAACGCGGAGGCTTGCTCCTGCATCGACAGCGTCGCGAGCGTCGTCGCGGCAAGATCGGCGCGCGTTGCATTCCACCCTTCGCACGACAACGACCACAACCAGGCTCCGACCGCCGCGGCAGGCAGCGCGGCCTCGGCGAGAACATCACCCGCATTGCCGGCGTGGCCCTGACCAAAGAACGGCTCGGCGCGAGCGCGCGCCCACGACCAGGTGTTCTCGTCGAGCACCAACGGCCCCGCTTCGCCGGCAGGACCAGGCCCGTACTGCGCAACCCACCGCGGCTCGCCCGTCTTGTTGTCGGGATCGAGGTAGCGAGCAATGCCGCCGAGGAACTCGCGCCACTCGAGGCAGAACGCATCGAAGTCGGCGGCGCGTCCATTCTCGCCATCGCAAATCGTCTTCTCGAAGAACCCAGCCGGATCCTTGGCGCCGCCGCGCGCGTTCTTCTCCAACGCTTCGAGCGCGAGCCGATACTTCGGCGGCTGATCCGGCGGATGGCCACGCAAGAACGCGTAGAGGGCATAGCCAGCGAAGTAGTTGTCTCGATACTCGTCGATCGTGCCGGCGAGCAGCTTCTTCAGCTTCTCGGAGTCGCCATAGCCCTCGGCATAGGTGCGGTAGCAGGCGCCGAGGTCGAGGTGGTCGTCGTGAAACTGCGCATCGACCATCTTGCCGTAGTGGCCGCCGGTCCAACTGGCATGACCTTCGATGTACCACGGTCGCTGGAACGGGCGCAGCAGGCCGTCGAAACGGTGCGTCAGTTCGTGCGTCAGCGTGTGGCCGAGCGAGGGCAGGTTGCCCCACGCGAATCGGATCACCGTGCGATCGCCACCCTGAAACCCACCTGCCCACCAGTGCGGTAGGCCTTCGGTCTCCATGTCTTGAACCTCGGGCACGATCAACACGGTCCCCGGCCGGTTCTCGAATGGATCGACGCCGTAGTGTCCGACCAGCCGTGCGTGATGCATTTCGACCTGCAAGGCCGTGCCCAACAAGGTCTCCGCGCCACATGTCGTCTCGATGCGGTACTTCCCGGTCGCGCTCATCGCGACTCCGGGGTTGGCCCAGGATCGATGCGCCAGCGTGAACTCGTCGCGCCCTTGCTGGTCGAGCGCTTGCAGTTCCGCAATCGTCCACAGACGCGGCGCTGGCAACTGCGACTTCACGGCACCGTGCGCCGCAGCCGCGATCTGCGCGTAGGACTGCAGATCCGGCGGCACCTCGCCGAGCAGGTCCTTGCCGAATCCGCCTTGGCGGCAGAGCCCCGACAGGATGCGCGCGGCGCGGAGTTGCAAGTCGGCCTTGAGCAGTTGCGCAGCGCTCGGATCGGCCGCGGTCGCGCCCTTCCACGCCTGGCCAAACTGTCCTTGCGCAACCTGCGCGAGCGCCTTGCACACCGCGTCGATATTGGTGGAGTGACCATCGAGCGAGGCTTGCATCGACGCACCGTGCGCACGCAACAACTCTGGCGATGCCGCGCACAGTTCGACGAACAGCGTCGCGACAAAACGCGCGCAAGCGCCGTTCCCGAGCGTCTTCTTGCCGCCCTCGTAGCGATCCATCGCCTTCTTCAACTCGGCGGCGGCCTGCGCCCGCAACGACGCCAGCTTCTGCAGCGCCACGATCTCGTCGGCTGCGACGCGCTTCTTGTCGACGGCGCCGAGTTCGCACTTGCCCTTGCTGTCCACCGCGGCCGCCGCCCACCGTTGCAGCCAGTAGGCGCGCGCGTCATTGCCGTCGGCGGCGGCAACGAGGTCGAGCAGCACGGGCTGTGAAGCCGGATGGAACTCGAGCGCGGCCAGCAAATGCGTGATCGCCGCTGCACCGTCGCCCGAGGCGAGCGTGTCCTTGCCGAGCCTCCAGCGCGCCATCGCGGGGCTGTCGGCAGCAGGCTCTGCATCCATCGCGTCGCACGATCGCGGCGGCGACGTGCCGGGCGGCAACTGTGCGACGAGGTCGGCGGCGACGAAGCACAGCGTCGCGAACACAGCCGGGCACGAGCGGTGGAAACTCATCCTGCGCCAGAGCGGACCGCAGCGCGCTGGTTTTGGCAACCGCCGCGCAGGCTCACTTCGGCTTCTTGTGCGTTCGCAACCAGTCGAGCCCCGCCTGCATGTCCTGCGGCATCGGCGCGACAAACTCCACCCGCTCGCCACTCGTCGGATGCGCGAAGCGCAGTCGCATGGCGTGCAACGCTTGACGTTCCATCGGCGGCGCGGCGTCTGGCCAGCGCTCCTGCTGGGCACGGCGACTCCGGTAGACGCGGTCGCCGACGATCGAATGACCGATCGACATCATGTGCACGCGGATCTGGTGCGTGCGACCGG
>SXPK01000223.1 GCA_005776365.1 Planctomycetia bacterium | reverse complement strand
TCGTCGAGGACGGCGACGTGCTGCACTTCCGCTTCAGTGTGTGAGGGAACGGGGCGCGTGGCGTCAAACTGAGCCCAGGCTCGGTGACGGGCCCCCTTCCGGTGGCGATCGCGCATCTGCGGCTTGCTAGCCTGTGCGAATGCGCCTCGCACCCCCAGCACTCCTCACCGCCACGCTCCTCGTCGCAACACCCCTTGCGCAAGAAGCTGCGCAACCACGCAGCGACGCCGAGGCCAAGCAGATCGCAGCATGGGCCGCCACGCGCGACACGCGCATGGCGTGGTGGCGCGAGGCGCGGTTCGGCATGTTCGTCCACTTCGGTCTCTACTCGCCGGCGGGCGGGTTCTGGGACGGCAAGCGCTACGATCAGCACTATGCGGAGTGGATCCAGCATTGGGCCGCGGTGCCGTGCGCGGAGTATGCGCGGCAAATGAAGCCTATGTTCCAGCCCGAGAAGGGCTTCGCCGACGCGTGGGCAGACCTCGCCAAGGCCGCGGGCATGCGCTACGCGGTGATGACATCGAAGCACCACGACGGCTTCACGCTGTTTCAGTCCAAGGAGTCGTACTCACTGACCAACGACGTCACCGGCAGCACCAACATCTCGCCAAAGGGACGCGACGTCGCGCGTGAGTTCGCGGATGCAATGCGTTCGCGCGGGCTGAAGCCGGGCTTCTACTACTCGTTGCTCGATTGGCAGCACAAGGACGCCTACGCGATGGCGCTGCCCGGCTACCCGAAGGACGGGCATGCGCGCGACCACGCGCGCTACAAGGCCTACGTGCGTGCGCACGTGCGCGAACTCCTCACTGGCTACGGCGACCTCGCGACGATCTGGTTCGACTACTCCGACGAATCTCGGCAGGGCGAAGCGTGGGGAGCGGCGCAGCTGATGGCGGACATGCGCGAGGCACAGCCGTCGATCCTCGTCAACAACCGCCTGTTCTTCGGCCTCGAGAACAAGAACGGCGACTACGGCACGCCCGAGAAGTATGTGCCGCCAACGGGCCTCCCCGGCATGGACTGGGAGGTCAACCACACGCTCAACGAGAGCTACGGCTACAGCGCGCACGACAACCACTGGAAGGACACGGCGACCGTCGTGCGACTGCTCTCCGACATCGTGTCGAAGGGCGGCAACCTGCTGCTCAACATCGGGCCCGACGCGAAGGGCCGCGTGCCGGAGCAGGCCGCGGCGACGCTGCGCTCCGTCGGCGCATGGATGCAGACGCACGGCGAAGCGATCTACTGCACGACCGCGAGCCCGTTCCAACGGCTCGCATGGGGCCGTGCCTCGCAGAAGCCTGGCGTGCTCTACCTGCACGTCTGGGATTGGCCCGCGGATGGACGGCTCGTCGTGCCCGTTCGCGCAAAGGTCCAATCCGCGCTGCTGCTGGGCAGCGACGCGACGCTCGCGTTTGCCGCGAGCGAACAGGAGGCAGGCAGGCTCGTCGTGACGTTGCCGAAATCGCCGGTCGACACGTCGGTGTCGGTCGTGCGCCTCGCAATCGACGGCGCGATGGAGGCGATGCCGTTCCTCGTGTTCCCGGCGAGCGATGGCACGATCACGCTCACGCCGCACGACGCGACGCTCGAAGGCCCGTCGATCCGCGTCGAACGTGTCGGGGTGATCGGCGACGTAACGCACAACATCGGCTACTGGCTCGACCCAAAGGCGACCGCGTCATGGCCGATCGGTCTCGGCGCCACGCAAGGCGGCGCGTATCGCGTCGTGGCCGAGGTCGCGTGCGCCGATGCAGCAGCGGGCGCGCGCGTTCAGCTCGAGCTCGAAGGCGGCAGCGGCACGGCGGAGTTCACGGTGCCCGCGACCGGCGGCTGGCAGTCGTATCGCACGATCGAGGCAGGCCGCGTCGAGCTGCCGTTCGGCTCGCATCGTGCGGTCCTGCGCGCGATGTCCAAGCCCGGCGAAGCAGTCGTCAACGTCCGTTCGATCCGGCTCGTGCGCGAGAAGTGAGCCCGCAAAGGCCACGCCTCAACGCCTTCGCTGCCTTCGCCGATTTGCCGCGTCGGTCAACGTCAACGCATACGCGATCGTCGATTGCGACTTGCCATGGGCCGTGCAAAGGTGGCGCGGATGCGGCGTGATGCCGACGCGGCCAAGGTCGAGGCGGTCGGCATCCCAGCAAGCGCGGATTGCGGGTTCGTTCTCCGTGTGCCCGTCGCTGTGGAGCCGCATGGCTTCGCACAGTTGCTCGAACGCCGTGCCGTCGAGTTCTGTGATCGCACCGTGCTGGCGCAACCGCACCGCGAAGTCCGCCGCGCGTGAGCCGTGGCCGCGGTCGATGCCGTCGTCGTGCCGCTGGCTGTCGTGCAGATAGGCAAACCACGCGACGATGCGCGGATCGACGTCGAGCGAACGCGCGATTACGCGGCCGTGAAGCCACACGCGACTCCAATGCCCGACGCCATGGATGCCGTGGTGGTAGTCGAGCTGGAACTGCGGCCGCACGGCTTCGAGAGCGGTGCGAACGATCGTCGCGCAAGCCGAATCGACTCTGGGGATGTTCATTCCGTGTCCCTGCAAGGGCCTGCATACCCAGTCAGCGATCGGCGCGTCAACGCCGGTGCAAATGCGTCCGACGCCGCGGCTTGGCGTCTACGCTTCAACGGTAGGTGAACTGCGCCGTCGCCGTGCATGCGACGTCGACACGAAGGCGCACCCAGTACGCCGACCATCCACGCGGAAACACATGGCGCACCGCCTCGCCCGGCGACACGACGAAGCGCTGCACAACCGTCCAGTTGCCGTCGCCACAGAGATCCGCTTCGAGCGCGAACGTGACTCTCTTGTCCGCGTCGTGCTGCAGTTCCAGCTCCTTGTGGTCGAATCCCGTCATCAAGAACGGATCGCTCGGCTCGCCGCTTCCGACTCGCGTGCGCTTCCACGGCCCGCCGATGCCGCGCACCTTGCCGAGTTGCCAAAGGTCGTCGACGACGCCGAGCCACACCGCAGCCTTGCCGTCGGCGGACCGCACGATGCGCTCGGAATCGGCCGCGTCCGCCTGCGCGCCGGTCAGCACCAGCAGGCCCCGCCACGAACAGAAGTCGTGGATCGCGAAGCTGTGCGACGCGATCGGCCGCACCATCGCGAAGCCTCCCGCGTTCTCGGCTGGCAGCTCGTAGAGGGTGCCGTGCGCGGAGAACAGGTCGCGTTCGGTCGCCACTTCGCGACACACGCGCCTCGCAGCGAACGGATGATGCGTGCCGTTCGCGGTGTCCGCACGCGGCAACCGCCAGCGCCGGCCGCGGTCGTCGACGAACACGACCGATGCCTCGTCTGCCTCGATCACGCCGATCGGGATTGTCGCGTCCTCACGCGTCCTCCTTGTTCGCTCGACGTCCTCATCAGGACGCAGCACGAGATCTACGTCGAGCACGTATCCGCCGAGTTCGAGCGTTGCGCCGCCTGCTTCGTAGCGCGCCGCCGCGAGCGCGAGCCGCATGTCCTTTGGCCCAAGAGCGCGCACGATGCCACCCGTCGCCAACGCGCTGTCTGCTGCCGCAAGGCCACGGAACTGCGGTCCGGGCTGCGTGCCGCGTTCGTCTGCTTCCGACAGGTGCGTCACGGCCACCGCCGCGCGCACCGGCGCTTCGGTTCGCAAACGGATCCAGATCGCAGGGAACTCGAGGGGCATGAACGCATGCCCGCGCGGCGGCAGATCGACTTTGCGAGCCACAGCCCACGCGCCGCTCCCTTCGGCATCGGCCTCCACGACGATCGTCACCGCTTCGTCGCCACCGTGCGCAAGGTGCAGGCCACGATGCGCAAAGTCCAACGCGCGCTCGTTCTCCGCGACGCTGTTCACGAGCAGAGGATCCGTGACCGTGCCTGCAGCGACGTCTTCGTGCGCCCACAGGCTCCCGATGGCGCGAACAGGGCCGAGCGAATCGATGCGCTCCGACTCGAGGAACCACAGGTTGCTCTGCGAGCGCGGCGCGGCAATGCGACCCTTCGCTTGCCTCGCATTGAGGAACTCCGACTTCGCGGTGTCGTCGCAGCCGAACACCACACGGTCCTGCCAGCGGCAGAAGTCGCCGATCACCTTGAGGTAGGCGGAGCGCGCGGCGATGCCCTGGGTCCTGCCTGCACGGAACTCGCGCGGGAAGCGCCAGAACACGCCGTGCATCGTCATGAGCAGCGAGTCCTCGCCGATGTCGCGGATGCGCGGCCATTCCGTGTTCCAACCGTGCGCCCCGTCGTAGCTGTGCGAACCCTTGGGCAGACGAAACGTGTGCCAGATGCCTTGGTCGAGGACCTGCAGAATCAGCGAGCGGTGGTCCCAACCGATCGACCAGATCGGATCGTGCTCAGGGTCCGCATTGCCGTGGATGCCGCCGGGTCCTGTCACTTCGGTGAACTGATTGCGCCGCACCACCGTCCACGCATCTCTCTTGCCGTCCCACTCGGCGAGCGCGCCGGACGGCGTGGTCGGATCGCGCATCGCCGCGGCTCCGTGCTCGCCGTTGTTGGCGTAGACCAATCGACCCTGGCCCGAATAGACGCCTTTGCCGTGATAGCCAGGCAACTCAGCGTGACGGCCAGCCTTCTTCTGTTCGTCGGCCCACAACTCCGTCACTTCGAGCGTGCGTACGTCGATCTCGTAGAGGCCCTCCTCCATCGTCGCGACGTAGACCTTGTTCTCGGGATCGAGCAAGTGACGCGCCGTGCCCGTAGGCCGCCCGAACATGCGCGCATACGGGATCACGCGCACATCGCCCTTCGCGTCGATCGCATACGGCCCAAGGAACAACTGCTGCGACTCGCGGTGAATCATGCGGTTGGCGGGCGTGCCACCGATGCTCTCCGGTCGGACGACGAGCCGGTGGTCTGTCGTCACCTCGTAGAGCTTGTCGGTGCTGCCGGCGGGCGCATGGGGCGCATAGGTCACGACCCACAGCCTGCCTGCCCACGGCACGACGCCGCCGATGCCGCACTCGTTCTCGTCATTGCTGGTCGCGAGGTGCGGAGCCACGCCGGCGATCCACCGCGGCGATTGGGCGTGAACACAGGCGAGGGTCAGGCTCAGCGCGGACCCGAAGCGGAGGAGAAAATGCGACACGTTCCGTTCACCCTACCTGCTGCCTACGCCTGCTGAACCAGTCCGAGCGCCGAAGAATGCCGATTGCGCTCCGCCTCATCCCCTGGGGGCACCGCTTCCGCAGGCGCCTCGAAACGCGACCGCGAAGGCTGGCCATGGAGCGACGAATGCGTTGCAACGGCTTCGCCTGACATGGGTAGTCGGGATGGCTATCGAGCAGGCAGCTCGCGCTAACCTCCAGCCCAGGCGCGTTCTCGCGCGCACGACCCCATGGCTAAGCATATCCCCAAAGTTCTCACTGCCTCGTTGCTCGCGACGTCCCTTTTCGCGCAAAGCCAGTTCGACCACCTGCAGAAAGACCACCTGCCGCAAGTGCGCGGCAGCGTCCGCGAGTTCTTGTGGTTCGACGCGGACGCCGATGGCGACCTCGACGCGCAACTGATCGGTGAGGCCGGCAGCCTGCTGCTTTGCAACGGACCGCGCGACTTCGCGCAGTCCACGCTGCCGACGGCCACGATCGGCAGCTTCCGCAACCGCGCAGCGGCGATGGCGGACTTCGACGGCGACGGCGATCTCGACATCGTCACCGCGCGCGACGGTGTCGATCGCCTCTATGCCAACAACGGCAATGGCACGTTCGTGGACGCGACGGCGACGGCGTTCAACTTCTCGATCGCAGGATCCGAATCGGTCGTCGCCGGCGACCTCGATGCAGACGGCGATGTCGACATCGTGTTCGGAAACGTCGGCGCAGCGGACATCGTGATGGCCAACGACGGAACGGGTCGCTTTGCCGTGCGCGCCGCGGCGCTGCCGACAAACGCTGGCTCCAACGGACTCGCGTTGTTCGACGTCGACGGCGACGGCGACCTTGACCTCTTGCGCGGTGGCAACGCGGTCGGCGCGGAGTTGCTGGCCAACAACGGCGCGGGCGTGTTCGGCCCTGCGACCTCGCTGCAGCCGACCGGTGCGACGCTCGCCATCGTGACCGGCGACATCGATGACGACGGCGACAAGGACCTGCTGCTGCCGAAGGCAACCGGCGGCTGCGGTCTGCTGCTCAACCTCGGCAACGGCGCGTTTGCCGACGCAACGAGCCTGCTCCCCGCCGGATTGCCGAAGCCTGCGAAGGCTGTGCTGTTCGACCTCGACGGCGACCGCGACCTCGACCTCGCGTTCTGCTCCACCAACGGAACCGTGCTGCTCCGCAACGACGCGACGGGCTTCGTCGACGTGTCGTCGCGGTTGCCCGCTGCCGACGGCGCGGCCTTCGGCATCGGCGCAGCCGACGCAGACGGGGACGGCGACCAGGACCTGTTCGTCAGCAGCGGCCGGCTCCAGCTCTACGTCAACGAACGCGGCGGCCGCGAGTTCGTCGACGCATCGGGCGCGCGCATCGACTACGTGCAACCGTGTTCGCGCCTGTGCGACATCGACAACGACGGGGACCTCGATCTCGTGACTGCGCCGTTTGGCAGTCCTGCGTTCGGCCTGGTGCACGTCAACGACGGCAAGGGTCTGCTGCGCGAAGAGACGACGCAGCGTTGGAACCCGACCGGCACGCAGCGCACGTTCTACGCGTTTGCGGTCGCGGACGTCGATCGCGACGGCGACCAGGACATCGTGCTCGGCCAGATCGGCCAGGACCGCCTCTACCTCAACGACGGCCGCGGCAACTACGCCGACGCGACGTTGACGCACCTGCCTGTCGACGCCGACCGCACCCTCAGCCTCGCGCTCGCGGACCTCGACAACGACGGTGACCTCGACATCGCCGCGGCCAACTCGCTGCAACAGAACCGTGTCTGGCGCAACGACGGCACTGGGCGCTTCGTCGCTTCGCCGACGTCTTTGCCGGCTGGCGAGGCATTCTGGTCGCAAGGCATCGCCGCAGCCGACATCGACGGCGACCGCGACCGCGACCTGATCGTCGCCGACGCCAACACGCAGTCAGGCTCGCAAGCGCGCATCTACGTCAACGACGGGCTCGGCACGTTCGTCAACGCAACTGCGGGCCGAGTTCCGGCAAGCAACGGCTTCGACGGTGGCATCGCCACAGCCGACTTCGACGGCGACGGCGATGTCGACTTCGCGGCGCTCGGCGCGCTCTACGTCAACGACGGCACGGGCACATTTGCGGACGAGACGCTCGCGCGCTTGCCGGGCGTGTTTGGCCTCGAGCCGCAGTTCGCGGACTTCGACAACGACGGCGATCTCGACCTAATCGGCTACCAGACGCTGTTCTTGAACGACGGCACGGGGCACTTCGTCGACGCGAGCAATCGCTTTGCAGGCAGCGGCTTCTTCGGCGCGGTGCCGCGCCCCTATGCGATCGGCGATGTCGATCGCGACGGCGATGTCGATGTGCTTGGCAGCTACGACGTGTTCTTCAACCTCCACCGTCACCTGTCCGTGCCGCGCCTGCCGAGCCTCGGCGGCTCGCTGCAACTCGACGTCGCCGCGACGCCCGGCTACGGAATGGCAGACACCGGCGCGATCGTCTTCGTCGCCGCGCGCACGCTGTCGCGGCCGTTGCGCCTCTCGTCCTTCGGCCTGCTGCACCTGAATCCGCTGACGATCGTCGCGGCGGATGACGTGACGATCCCGGCGTCTGTGGGCTCTGTGTCGCGCACGTGGCCGATCCCGAATGTCAGCGCGCTGGTCGGCTTCGACCTCGCGGCACAAGCACTCGTGCTGCATGCGGGAGCGGCGACGTCGTGGAAGTTCACGAACGTGGTGACGGAGACGGTCGTGCGGTGAGAGGGTTGGCGAGGACGTGAGTCTTGCAACCACCGCATTCCCCGACGGAATGCGAAGCGTGCACCAACCTCACGGCCTCTTGAAGCACAGCAGCTCGTAGTTGCCGGCGACCGGCCGCAACACCTCGACGACGCGCGCTTCGTCCCACGGCGGCGCGAACGTACCGACGATGCAGAGAGCCTTGGGTTTGTCGACGTGCAGGCGCACCATCCAACCTTCGGGAGCGCCGGCGGCGCGCAGCGCCTGCTCGCAGAGCGTTCCGACAGCGTGGCGTTCGGCGATCGAGCGGCCGCGCTTGCTGGCGGCGAACCGCAGGTCGGCGATGCGGTCGCGCACTGCGGACACCGTCTCGGAGATCTGCTGACGCGCGTAGTTCGAGCCCTTCATCTCCTTCGAGAACGCCTCGAGCTCAAGTTTGCGTTGTTGCAGCGATTCGAGATCCATGTCATGCGCGATCTCGAGGCGCGACTGGCAAGCGACGTAGCGCTGCATCGCGTTCACCGACGCGAACGCCTGGAACTTGTGGCTCCAGTCGCCGTGTCCGTGCGCGAACACATGGACGACACCCCTGCCGTCGACGGCCAGCGGATCGCCAAGGTCGTCGTGCGCCACCAGCGTGAACTCGGCAGGGAAGCCGTCGAGACCCGTGCGGTCGTTCGTGAGCGTCAGGAAGGTCATGTTCGCAACGCGCGAGCGCGAGCCGTCAGGATGCCGCGCACTCTGACCTTGCTCCAGTGCGCGCCGCATCGACACAGCACGCGCCACCACGTCCTGCCAACGGCCGCGGCCACTCAGACCTTCATCGCCTTCCACCTGCCGCGCCGGAACAACAACACCGCCACCACCGCGAACATGGACTCGACGATGGGCACGGCCCAGAACACGCCGTGCACGCCCCAGCCCATCGGACCCGACAGCAACCATGCGAGCGGCAACTGACCGATCCAGAAGCACCAG
>SXPK01000018.1 GCA_005776365.1 Planctomycetia bacterium | reverse complement strand
GTTGTTGGCGATCGCGTATTCGATCGCAGCGCGCACGAGGCGCTCCGTGCCCTCGCGCGAGATCGGCTTGATGCCGAAGCCCGTGCTATCAGGGAAGCGCACCTTGTTGAACTGCTTGGGGAACGCTTCCTGCAGCATCGTCTTGAATCGCTTGCAGTCGTCCGTGCCCTCCTGGAACTCGATGCCTGCGTAGATGTCCTCCGTGTTCTCACGGAAGATGACCATGTCCGTCTTGTGCGGCTCCTTGACCGGCGACGGCACACCCTTGAACCAACGCACAGGACGCAGACAGACGTAGAGGTCGAGCAACTGCCGCAGCGCGACGTTGAGGCTGCGGATGCCGCCACCGACGGGCGTCGTCAGCGGGCCCTTGATGCCGACCAGACAATCGCGGAACGCCTGCACCGTCTCGTCCGGCAACCAGTTGCCGGTCTGCTGAAACGCGGCCTCACCGGCAAGCACCTGCTTCCAGGCGATCTTGCGCTTGCCGCCATATGCCTTCTGCACGGCGGCATCCATGACGCGAACCGACGCGCGCCAGATGTCGCGGCCGGTGCCGTCGCCTTCGATGAACGGAATGATGGGCTGGTCGGGTATCTGAAGGCCCGACTTGGACATGGTGATGCGTTCGGCCACGGGGATCTGCTCCTGCTGCTCGGCGGAAAGTTGGGCCGAGAAGTGTAGCGAGGCCGGTATCGGGCACCAGCGGCCCGACAGTGCTGGGGCATGGAGTTGCAGTAGCGAGGGGCCGGCAAAGGCTCGCCGAAGGCCGCGGCAGCAGACGGGTTATGCAGCCACTCGCACCGCGATCATTTGCCCGACTTCTTCTTCGCGGGTTTGGCCGCAGGCCTCTTGGCCTTGTTGGTGCTCGCCTTTCCCTTCTTGGCAAGCCCTCGAGCGGGCCTCTTTGCTGCTGGCTTCTTGGCCGAGGGCTTCTTCGCTGTCGGCTTCTTCGCTGTCGGCTTCTTCACCGCGGGCTTCCTGGCGATGGAACTTGCGGGCTGATCCATCGCGGGCGCGGGGGCTGCGGCCACCGGCACTTCACCGAGCAACTCGGCGAGCTTGATGCCGACAGCAGCGGCATGGCCGGCGGCTGAAACCTTCGGCCAGTGCCACGCGACGTTGCCCGCCGGATCGATCAAGACCGTCGAGCGGATGACGCCTTCGACTTCTTTGCCGTACATCACCTTCTTGCCCCAGGCGCCGTAGATGTTCAGCAGGCTCTTGTCCGCGTCGGTCAGCAATCGGATCGCGAGCTTGTGCTTTTGAATGAACTTCTTGTGCGCCGCAGCGCCGTCGCCGCTGCAGCCTAGAATGACCGCGTTGCGCTTCTTGAACTGAGGCAGCGCGGCCGTGAACTCGCAGGCCTCGATCGTGCAACCCGGCGTGTCGTCGCGCGGGTAGAAGTAGAGGACGACCCACTGCCCAGCGAGATCCGCGAGCGAGACGTAGGTTCCGTCCTGGTCAGGAAGGTGAAAGGAGGGGGCTTTGCCGCCGATGGAGACCATAGAAGGGGCGGCCAGCGTGGCACGCGGTCCATTCACGCGCAAGGAGGCCGGGGCTGCTGTTTTCTTCGCGACGGGGGACCCGATGACGAGCCCTACGGAATGCCATGCTTGGGCAGGAGTTGGCCCATGGCGGAATCACGCTGGTGCATCAAGAAGCGCAGCCGCCGAGCCATCGGGACCTCCGGCGCGCACGGGGCGGGGGCGGGAGTGGTCCGGGCTGCCTCGTAGACCGCGGCGACCTGACGGCAGTGCTCAGCCATGTTGGGCGACGGAGCCGGAATGGCGGCGACGAGTTGTCGGTAGAGCGCCTGGTCGCGTGCGATGCGTTCCATCGCCTCGGCAAGCGACCCTGCGTCGCCGGCCCGAGTCGCAAGCCCGGCGCCGCCGCTGCGCGCCGGCAGCGCCCCGATGTCGCTCGTCACGCAGGGCAGCCCAAGCTCGAAGCACTCGTCGAGAACGAAACCAAAAGTCTCGATGCACGTGCTCGGAAACACGCCGCAATGCGGCCTCGTGGCGTGCAGCTGCTCCGCCGTGAAGTGCCCGTGGAACGTGACGGGCAATCCCTGGGCGAGCGCGCGGAGCTCTTTCTCGTATGCCTCCGTCTCGATGCCGCCGAGCACATGCAGTTCGCATGGCAGGCCGCTGGCGCAAACCCTGGCCATCGCCTGCACGAGCACGTGCACACCTTTGTGCCGGCCGACGCCACCCCAGAACGCAAAGCGGAACGGTTCGCCTGCATTCGGCGCCGCGAGTTTGTGAAGCCGCGAGAACCGCGGCTCGTAGCCGAGTGTCATCGTGCGATAACGGTCCCGAGGCAGCCCCGTCGTGCGCGACAGCAGGTCGGCGATCGCCGGCACTGCGACGAGCACCGTATGCGCCAGCGCCAACTCGCGTCGAAGACTCGCCGCAAACAACTCGACGCCCTCTTCGAGCTCACCGCGCGCTTCGTAGCCGTATCGCGGAACGCAGTCCCAGCAACTCGCGGCGGATACCGGGCGCGAACACGCGGGATCGTCAATGCGCGCGCGGAACGCACGCGGGCAACTCGTGTAGACGTCGTGAAGTTGCACGACCACAGGGACGCCGAGTGCGTGCGCAGTCGCGACCAGGTCGCTCGTGAGGCGAATCCACTGGTGCACGTGCACGACGCTCGGCTTCGCTTCGCGCAAGATCTCAGCAAAACGCGTCGTGATGCCCGGATGCCAGGCCTTGACGTGATGATCAAAGAACGAGTCGTCGCGATGGATGCGACGGACAGGCACACCATCGTGCTCAAACCGGTCGACCACGATCTCGGGGCGCCACTCCATGCTGCCGGTCAACACCTGCGCATCGAGTCCAGCGCCGCGCTGCAGTTTGGCGAGCGCCAACGTATAGGACTCGCTGCCACCGTTGGTCTCAGGCGGGAACTGGTGGATGACATGGAGGACGTCCAAGGTCCGCCCATGTTGCCACAGCGATGCGCAAGGACGCGAGCGCGGCGACGAGTCGCAGCGGCGAAGGACGCTCAGCGACCGCCGGAGGAGGGCGCGGCGGGCTCCGGCGCAGTGACGGGCTTCGCGAAAGGCGCCAGCGCGGCTCGAAGCGAAGGCGGCACCGCGACGCGCACTTCCTTCTGGCCGTCGCGCACGGAAACCGGCACGACGCCGAGTTCTTCGCGGCGGTTCTCACCGAGTACTCGGTAGACGCGCAGCGTGAGGTCGATCGGCGGCGTGAGCTTCGCCTTGGCTACCGCCTCTTCACAAAGCCACTCGAACGAAACCGTCGGCGAGGTCCACTGCGGCATGCCGGTGGCGTTATGCCATGCGTCATCAGCAACCTCGACGCCGATGCCAGAGCCAGCGAGCAGCGGCGCCACACCATCGAACACGAGGCGCGTCTCGATCGGTTCTGGCAGCACCAGGTCCAGGGTGCCGATCACTCCGGTGCGGCGAACGGGCGGATGCTCGTCCACCGTGATGCACAGATCCGCCGGCGACGAGTTGCCGAGGACTTGCGCGACCCCCTGCTCGAACGACGCGCAGCTCTCCCACTCGCCTTCGAGAGCCCGGCGGCGGGACACATTGCCCCAGTGGTTCGTGATGCGTGAACCATCAGGTCGATGCAGTCGCACAGTCAGCAGCTGAATGATGCCGCGCAGGTCCCACGGTTGCAGGCGCGGATCCGGCGACTCGTTGGCGCCGATGCGCACACCGTCGATCTGTGCAAGGTCGCCCGATGAGTTGCCAGGCTCGACAGCGATCGAGTAAACGCCCGGCTGCAGCGATGTCATGTCGCACACCCATTCGCCATCAACGAGACGCGTGCGAACCAACTGACTGTTGCCTGTCTCCGACTTCGCGATCAAGTCGAGCTTGCTGCGTTCGACGATCCACGAAACCGCAGGATCGAGCAGCACCCGCGCCGAGAAGTCAGCGCCGCGTTTCAGCCTGACGACGATCGTGTCGCCCTGCGCGAACGGAACCGGTTTGACTTCGAGGAAGCCGGGCGCCCTGACACCAAGCCGCATTCCTGCCTTCCGCCCTTCGACGGTGCGGCACACGACAAAGGCGTCTTCTTCGTCGATCAGGCTGACGAAGAGAGAGCTGTCGTATCTCATTCCGCCATCGTGTTCGTGCTCGACCCAGCATTGCAGGCCAGGCGTGATCGGCGCATCCGCCTCGAACGTGCCCGTCGCGACGATGTCGACCGCAATCGCGCGCAGGTCCCCCAGATCGTTCTCGCGACCCGGGTAGACGGTGACCGGCGGAAATGCGTGCAGCGATTTGCCGCGCTGCATGGCGATCAGACGGAATGTGTAGGGCCTCGGATTCTCGTCGTCGCCACGAAGGAACGTCGACAATCGGCCATCTGCGTCCGTGCTGGACATCGAGTGATAGTCCTCGCTGTGGAATCCCACGCGCCGGTCCGCGAGGGGCAAGCCGTCCGCATCGAGCAGTCGCGCGCGCACGAGCATCGTCGACGTCGACGCCAGCGTGACTTCCTGAACCACCTCTTGGCCAGCGGCAGTGGGCCCTTCTAGCTGCCCCCACCAGTGGAACTCGCTGCATTGCAGCGTCAGGTTGAGCTGCTTGCCTAGACCGACATACGGAAACATCGCAACGCCATCGCGCCCATTGGCAACGCTGTAGCTCACGCCGCCATCGCTCTCGGAGTTGTCGTCGCCGGAAAGCCAGCACCGCCAGGTCGGAACGTCCGCGAGCGGTCGTTTGTCCACGCCAGTTGCGCGCACACGGAGGCTTCCGTGGGCAGGCAGGCGGAGGACGACTTCCGTTTCACCATTGCTGATGGAAGCGCGAGTCGACACCAAGCCGGGCGCGCGCACGTAGACATCCAACTCCGCCGGCGGGGCGCCGGGCCCCAGATGTTCTTCCGCACGCAGCAGCAGTTCGCCCTGATCGTTGGTGGAGCCGAGTGCCCAATCTGCCAACTCCTTGCTCATCTCGCCGCGCGAGTATCGCGCAGAAAGTCCGAGCGGCACGCGGATGCGCGGCGCGCCGTCAGCTCCCACGACGCGCACCGACACTGCGCGTGTCGCCGCCAATCGGATCTCGAGCCCCTTCTCGCCAACCACTTCGTATTCGACGGACCCAAACCGCTGCTCCTTGTGCGCAAAGATGGTGCCGCCGTTTCGCACGCGGATCCAAACGCGACCCGCTGCATCCGTCTTGTCCTTCTGCCCGACTTGGAGATAGGCCTGAAACTGAGAGGCGAACTGCACCGCAGATTCGCGTTCTAGTTCTTGCGTCGGCGTCTCGTCGAATGGCGCGCTGACAACCTCGGCTCCCTCGACGGGCTCCTTCGAACGCGCGTCGATCACGCGAACGAGCACGTGGTGCCGGGTGCGAACAAATGGCTTCGCGTCGGCGGGCGTGGCGATCTCCTTGACAAAGGTCGCGTCCTCGGCGCGCTTCTCGAGGTCTGCTTCGTTGTCTCGCTGAAGACTCGCATCGGCGGTGGTCGCGTTCCCAAACGACTCCGTCGCGATCGGCGTCATGTCCAGGTCACCGCCGGACGACCACGACAGCCACAGCACGACAGCAAAGGTGACCAACAAGGCAGCCAGGACCGCGGCGGCGTTGCCGCGTTCGCGCTTCTGCACGTCGGCATCTGGGCACTGCTGCATTGGTCGACCTCGCGGAGGAAAGAGAAGTGGTAGGCCCTGCAGGATTCGAACCTGCAACCAAGCGGGTATGAGCCGCCGGCTCTAACCGTTGAGCTAAGGGCCTGCTTGTCGACTGAGCCTACGAAGAAACGCTGTCGGCAACAGGGGCGCGTGGGAAGATGCCCGCGTGAATACGCCGCTCCGCGCCCACGACATCGTCAACCGCTTGCGCTCGCTGCAGAGCAAACTGCGCGCGGATCTGCACGCGCACATGCAATCTCAGGCCATTGACGCCTGGTCGCGCGCCGAGCGCGACGACGCGGGCGACACGATTTTCGGCCTCGACGTCACCGTCGAGCAGGCGCTGCTGCAACGATGCGAGGAGTGGGGAAGAACGCAGCGATTCCGCCTCGTTGCCGAGGGTCTGGATCCGCGCGGCGTGACGTTCGGCTCAGAAAAGTCCGGCGCAGCTCCCTTCGTGCTGATCGTCGATCCGATCGACGGCACGCGCGGCCTGATGTTCGACAAGCGCAGCGCGTTTTGCCTGATGGCAGTCGCTCCCGAGCGCGGCCCCACGACATCGCTCGCCGACATCGAGGTCGCGGTGATGACTGAGTTGCCGACGACGCGCCAAGTGACCAGCGACGTGCTGTGGGCCGTGCGCGGTCAGGGCAGCAAGGGCCAACGCGACGACCTGCGCACCGGCGAGTCGCGACCGATCGACGTCGTGCCGAGCTCGGCCGATTCGGTTCGCTACGGCTTTGCCACCGTCGCCTCCTACTTTCGCGGCGGCAAAGAACTGACCGCGCGACTCGACGACGCGATCTTCGAGCGCGTGCTCGGTCCATGGAACGCCGACAAGGTGGAGGCGTTCTGCGATCAATACATCTGCTCCGGCGGCCACCTCGCCGAACTCGCGCTCGGCCGCGACCGCTTCGTGCTCGATCCGCGTCCGCTCGTCTGCAAGAAGCTCGGCAAGGCCACGTCCTTGTGCTGCCGACCCTACGACCTCTGCTGCGCACTGATCGCAGAAGAAGCGGGCTGCATCATCGCGGACCCCTTCGGTCAGCCGCTGTCCGCGCCGCTCGACACGACGACGAACATCGCGTGGGCTGGTTATGCGAACGAGCGGCTCGCGAAGTTGATGCAGCCGATCGTGCTGGAAGAAGTGGAGCGGTTGTTGGGGTGAGTCAGCGAGTCAGCAAGCGGCGTACGACTACCGCCGCCACCCCTCCACCTGCACCACGCGATCCTCCTCCGCGATCCACGCCGAGAGTTGACCGCCGTAGACACACCCCGTGTCCAGCCCGACACACTGCTTGCGCACGACGAGCCCGCGGCGCGCCCAGTGGCCGAAGACGACGCGCTTGTCGCCGCGGTAGAAATCGTCCCACGGGCGATAGGGCGGGCCGGGCGGCGGCCAGTCGGCGGGCGGGCGGTTGCCGTGCTCGTCGCAGTAGCGAACGTTGACGGCATAGTGGCGGTCGTCGGCATCGAGCGAACGCAAGCGATCCTCGGTCCACGCAGGGTGCAGACCTGCGTGCACCATGATGACATCGTCGAAGATGCGCACGAATGGCTGCGCGGCGAGCCATGCATGCTGCGCGGGATCCGGCAGCTTGCCGCCGTCGAGCACATGCAAGTCATGGTTGCCGAGCACGGGCTCGGCGCAGAACTGCATCAGCAACGCGACGACGCCAGGCGAGTCGGGGCCCTTGTTGACCAGGTCGCCGCAAGGCAGCAACCGGTCCTTGCCGGGCTCGAACGCGACTTTCTGGAGCAGGCGCTCGAGCGCCTCGCGGCAGCCTTGGATGTCACCGACGAAGATGCGACGCACGACGCGCACCATAGCAAAACGCGATGCGCGCACGAACGCTGGCGAGAACCACTGCGTCCGTGCATCGTGCCCTTGCATGTCGCGACTCGTCCGCGCCGCCTCCGCGATCTCCGGCCTCACGCTGCTCTCACGCGTGTTCGGCTTGTGGCGCGACAGCCTGATGGCGGCGGCGCTCGGCGCGGGCGCGGTGTCGGACACGTTCTTCCTTGCGTGGGCCTTCCCAAACCTGATGCGCAGGTTGCTCGGCGAAGGCGCGTTGTCAGCGTCCTTCGTTCCTGCCTACACCGCTGCACGCAAGCAAGGCGAGGTGCATGGCAACGACCTGCTGCGGCGCGTGCTCGGCGCCGTGCTCGCGATCCTGCTGCCGCTGACCGCGCTCGTCATCATTTGCAGCGTCGTTGGCAGCATGGTGTCCGACGAATCGGAAGGGCGTGGCGGGTTGCTGCTCGAACTCAACGCGATCTTGTTCCCATACACGATCCCGATCTGCGTGACGGCGATGTTGTCGGGCGCGCTCAACACCCGCGGCTCGTTTGCGTTGCCAGCCGCGGTTCCGGTCGTGCTCAACATCGTATGGATTGCGGCCCTCTACGTTGCCGAGCCACTCGGCTTCGTCGGCGACGAGGCGACGGCGAAGTTCTTGTCTTGGTCCTTGTGCGTCGGTGGCTTCTTGCAGCTCGCGCTCGTGGTCGTGCCGTTGCTCAAGATGCGCGCACTGCCACGGCCAACGATCGGCTGGCCCGCCGCAGCGACACCAGCGCGCGCGGTGTTCACGGCGATGGCGCCGACTGCGCTCGGCATGTCGATGGGCCAGATCTCGACTCTGATCGATCAGTCGATGGCCTACTCGCTGCTCGGAGATGGCTCGAACACCTACCTCTATCTCGCCAACCGGCTCCTGCTGTTCCCACACGCGCTGACAGCGCTCGCGGTCGTCGTGGCGGTGTTCCCCAAGCTCGCGAGTGATGCGACAGAGACCGATCGCGCAACGATGCGCACGACACTCGATCGATCGGCCGCGGCGATGTTGTTCGTAACCGTGCCGGCAGCGGCCGGGCTGTTCACGCTTGCAGAAGACGTCGTCGCCGGGCTGTTCGTCCGGCACAACTTCACGAGCGAGGATGCGGCAGCGACGACGACAACGACGCGCATGCTGCTGCTCGGATTGCCGTTTCTCGGCCTCTCGCAACTTTATGCCCGCGCCTACTACTCGCTCGGGCTGACGAAGACGCCGGCGCGCATCGCCGCCTGGCTGCTGCTCGCCAACGTCGCGCTCAATGCGCTGCTGATCGGCGCATTTGGGTTGGGCACCGAAGGGCTCGCCGCGGCGACCAGCGCCTGCGCGGTCGGGAACGCCGCGCTACTCGCCCTATGTCTGCGTCGCCACGTCCCGCGCGCCGCCGTCCGCCGGGGACTCTGGCTGCGCAACCTCGTGGCTGCCGCCGCGATGTGTGGCGCGATCTGGCTCGCTCGACCCGCAGAGGCGGACTCGCGGATGGATGTTCTGCTGTGGCGCGTCGCGATGCCGATCGGCGTCGGCATGGGCGTCTACTTCTTGGCGCACCTGATGCTGCGCAGTGAAGAACTGAGACTGCTGCGTCGCAAGCCGCGCGTCTGACGCGCACGTTCGGCTTTGCGTCACTCGACGCGCACGAAGTCGATCCAGCCGCCTCCTTCCTGATGGACCCGCAGCACGCCCTGTCGCGGCTCGAACCTCCGGATCTGCACGGTGCCTGCTGGCTCGATCAACATGTCGCCATCGGCGTCGTCGAAGTGACCCATCACGCTCGTCATGCGCACCATGCCGCCGTTGTCAGCGCGCGTCCACGTGAAGACCTGAGCACGCACGAGCGGGACCTTTGGACGGGGACCCGGGGCCATGAAGTGCACGATGATGTGTCGACGACCGATCACCATGTAGCCCTGGCCAGCAGGAGCAGGTTGACCGCCGTGAAATCGCTCCCTCACTTCGTAGACGCCTTCAAACGGATCGCGGACGCCATACCGCTCCGGCAAGTCTCCGCGTTGCACCGGCTCGACGTATGGCTCCTCGATCGGCCGAAGCGCTGGGGCGCCATCCGGCGGCAGGGCGGGTTGGTCCTTGTCGGAAGGCGGCGTGGGCTTGGGATCCTGTTCGGACCTGAAGTCTTGGCGCGGAGCACGGTATGGCGCCTCGTCGCTGCGGAGCGCCGACGTCGCGAGACCAAGCAAGGCCGCTGCAAGGGTTGCATACACGAGTCTGTTCGCCATCGTGGGTTCCTCTGTCGTCAGTTGATCCTGACGACCACTTCGCCTGGGTCCTTGCCGTCCTCGAGCACGAGCTTGCGCTCGCCGCTCAACGTCTCCTTCTCGCCGTCCTCGGTCTTGATCGCGCACTGCGCCCGCAACAAGACATCGCCCGGCGGCGCGCCGCGGATCGAGAATCGACCGTCACTGTCGGCCTGGACCTTCACGCCGCCAGCGGGGCCGCAATCGTGCCACACCATCGCGCCGCCCATCGGCAACTGCCGCAGCAACTCGACGACCCGGCCGCGCACTTCGACATCTGCCACCACCGCGATCGCGACATCAACCTGGCCTGCGTGCGCATTGGCCTGCGCGTGCGTGAAGCCGGCAGGCAATCCGTGCACGAGCAGTCGCGGCTCCAGGTTGGGCGGCACATGGTCCATTTCGAACGAGCCGTCTGCCGCGAGCTTCGCTTCAACGCCGGGCAGTCCCTTGGCCAGCACGCGAAGGCCCGATACCTCGATGCCTATTGGCAGCGTGACGCGCCCGCGCAATGGCTTCGTTGGCAGCATCGGCACGACGACGGACACGCCAGGCTCCACGAACTGATTGCTGAACGCGAGCGCACAACCCTTCGCGAGCACTCGGATGCCGATCGAAGGCAAGTCCGCGGCAAAACCCTCGAGCCGGAAGCGACCCTCCGCATCGGTGACCGTCTCGCACAAGGCGACGCCGTGTTCACCGCCGCCCATGCCGATCACGCGCGCGCCCGCGACTGCTTCCATGCCGAGCGTGCGCAGCCCCATCGCGAAGATGCCCGATGTCGTGCCCACACGACCATCGGCTGCGGCAGGTTGCGCCAGCGTGATTTCGTGCTCCTTGCCGCGGGTGATCGTCGCGTAGCCGACGCCAACGCCGGTCCCCGAGTATCGCAGCACCGCAGAACCATCAACCTCCTTTGGGCCGAACACGATCGAGTCTTCCCCCGACTCCAACCGCCGGATCGCGTAGGGCGAAGGCGGCGAGGGCGAGGCGAACGACAACTGCTCGCGAAACAGCTGCAACTCGAGCTGCGGCGGCGCTCCGCCATCGGCGCGCAAGAACACCACCACCGAGCGTGACGACTTCCATGCCTGAAACGAGAACCAACCGATCGAGGCGAAGGTGATCGGCAATAGGGTCCAGACGCTCAGTGGCACGCGCTGCCAGAATGAGCGGGACTTCTGCTGGTAGCGCGGCCGCCGCGGCGCGAGCGTCGTCGCGAGCGAAGGCGCTGCGCTCTGGCCGGATACCGGGTTGGACACAGGATCGGTCACGGGGGGCGGCACCTTACACGGATGCGGCGACGGATAGGTTTGGTGTTGGGGCGAGAAAACTGTGCTCGCTATCGTGACCGGACGATGACGGACCAAAACGCCGCCAAGCGCGCCGTGGCCTACGCCGCGGCCGACCTCGTGCAGGACGGCATGCGACTTGGACTCGGAAGTGGATCGACGTTCTTGTTCGTGCTGGAGCGCCTCGCGCAACGCATGAAGTCCGAAAAGCTCCGCATCGCCGGAGTGCCAACGAGCGGCGGCACCGCAGCCGCCGCGCAGAAGCATGGCATTCCGCTGCTCAGCATGGTCGAAGTCGATTGGCTCGATATGGCGATCGACGGCGCCGACGAGATCGATCCCAACAAGAACATGATCAAGGGCGGGGGCGCGGCGCTGACGCGAGAGAAGATCGTTGCCGCTGCCGCGCGCGAGATGGTCGTCATCGTGGACGAGTCCAAGTTCGTGCCTGTGCTCGGCGAGAAGTTCCGCCTGCCGGTAGAGGTGTTGACCTTTGGCTGGCGCCAAACGGAGCGCGCAATCGCCGACACCGGCTGCGCGCCATCGCTGCGCCGAACGGCGAGCGACGATCCCTTGATCACCGACAACGGCAACTACGTGCTCGACTGCAAGTTCGACGGAATCACGGACCCCAAGCGCCTGCACGATCAACTCAATGCGATCCCTGGCGTCCTGGACAACGGGCTGTTCGTCGGCATGGCGGGTCGCGTGATCGTCGGATCCCCGGACGGCAGAGTGCGCGTGCTGCCGTGATCATCTACCTGTTGCGCCACGGCATCGCCGAGGACTACTCGCCACAGGGCGACGCGGGACGATCGCTGACGGATGACGGGGTGGCGAAGCTGGAGCGGGCAGCCGCTGGCTGGAAGCGCATCGTCGGCGAAGTGGACCTCATGCTGGTGAGCCCATTGCTGCGCGCGCAACAGACCGCCGCGATCTTCTGCGAGGCAGTCGCGGCATCGGCGCCTTGCGTCGAGACCGCGGCGCTCATTCCTGAGGCGCGACCACTGCTCGCGCTCGAGTTGCTGCACGCAGCGATGCACGAAGGCAAGCGCGGCGTCGCGTGTGTCGGTCACGAACCCAATCTAGGCGCGCTGCTCGGGCTCTTGCTGACCGGCAGCGAACGCGCCGCAATCCCGTTCAAGAAGGGCATGCTCGCCGTCGCCGATGTCGAGAGTTCGTCGGCGATGACCGGAAGACTCGTCGCGGCTTTGAGCCAACGCCTCGCCGCCGAGTATTGAGTCGCCGACGCAGACTCCAGCCGCTGCGACTCTGGGGATCCCCAGCTAGCGGCCCCCTGGTCGCTGCGGCGGCGGCGTCCTGCGCTGAATCCGGAGCAAGAGATCCGGGCTGCCATGAGCCACTCGGATCGGCTCGACGATTTCCCACGACGAGCCTTCGTTGGCGAGACTGCAATGCAGCTCTGCCCAGTAAACGCCCTCGTCGAGATCGCTCGTCTCGAACGTGCCGGTGTCGTTGACACCGATGCCATGATCATGGTTGCCCAGAGTCTTAGTCCGGTCGCTGGGCGCAGCCGGATCCGCGCGATTCAGCGAGATCCAACTCCAATCGGGCACCTTGCCCAGAGGAGTGAAGTCGATGCGGCCCTTCACGAGAATCGTGTTCCTGAGTTGCAACACGATGTCCGTGCGCGGGCGACCTGCTTCGACGCGGATGTCCGATAGCTCGCCGCGGAACTGCCCGCTGTCTGAGTGCGCTCGGTGTTCGACCTTGTAGATGCCCTCGGGAAGCCGCGATGCGACGAACCGTCCTTCGGCATCCGTAGCCGCCGACCGCCAAATGGAGTTGTGACCCTCTGAGCCAGGCTGAATGCCTCGTCCCTGCAATCCGACCTGGATGCTGGTTGCTGGCGCACCATCTGGCCTGAGAACGAGGCCCCGGATCTCGGTCGTCCGGATGTCGATCAGCAAGTCCTGCGATTGGCCAGCAAGCACCTCAACGGTCCCCGACCACATGGTCTCAATGGCAGAGCCCGCGGCGCGCATCTGCAGGTGTGAGGGACCTGTCGGCATGTCGCGCATCTCGAAGCGACCCGTCGCGTCGCATTTCGCGCTGCGACGACCGTTTTGGCCCCACGACTGGATCACTGCACCCTCTGCGACCGCTCCGTCGATCTGCACGACCCCGAACACGCTGCCGACCGGGCCGTCGTATACCTCGCCGCCGAGATCCAGCTCACACCTCACGCCTTGTCCGGACATGACCTCGACTGTTTCGCTGTCGCTTTCGTCGTCCGACATGAACATCCCGCTCATCATCTCGACGATGCCGCCTGGCGAACGCAGCGCTTCCATCGCCGGCATCGTTTGGACTCTGTATTTGCCCGGTTGCACCGCGCGAATCGTGAACGTGCCATCGACCGACGGCGTCGCAAACGTCGGCATGTTCTCGACCGCCTGCTTGCGGTTGTTCCAGTCCTGCTGCTCGCTTGCCACCACCGCGTGCTTGCCCAATGGCTGCGGCTTGCCGCCCTTCGTCAGCGAGCCTTCGATCCAACCCGGTTCGAGGAAACGCAACGTCAACTCTCCATCGAGGAGTTTGCCGCGCTCGTGCGCCATGCCCCACTTCGGGTGCTGTGCGGTCACCTTCACCTCATCCGCGTTGAGGTCGCTGACGCGAAGTCTGCCGTCCTTGGCCGTGCGACCAGCAACGTGTGGCATTTCATCCCTGCCGTTCTCCCGCTCGTAAGGACTCACGTAGATCACTGCGTTGCGAACCGGAGAGTCACCGGGGCCCAGGACGAAAACGGTGAACTCACGGCTCGGCGTCAAGTCGACCGCTGTCTCCGTGACGCCCGCCTTCACCTCCACGCCGGCAATCCCGGTCGCAGCACCTTCGGCCTTGACCAGCAATGTGTAGCTACCGTGCGGGACATTCGTGATCTCGAGTCTGTCGTCCTCGAGCTTCTTGATCCGGTCCGTGAGGTCGATCGGCGCCTGCACCCCGAACATCGCCGACACCATCGCCTCATTCACGCGCGATCCACGCAGCATTTGCAACGTCGGCGACGCGACCGGCTTGCCCTGCAAGGTCACGCGCACCTGCACAGAAGATGTTGAGGGCAGCGTGACGACGACATCACGCAAGGTCGGCTGCGGCTCGGCGAGCATCCAGGGGTCGCGCGACGAACGGCGCGCGGCTGCAGTCGCCTTGCCGCGACCGAATCCGAGCGCAGTGACTCGACCCTCTTTGTCCGTGACGCCGATGCGACTCGCTAGATCGACGGGAGCCATCGCGCTCGTCGTGCCCGCCACCACTTCGGCCCCGACAATCGGCTCACCCGCGGCGTCGACGACCTTGACGGTCACCTCCTCGCCTTCGCGCAGAGTCAACTCGCCGAGATCGCGCGTCTGGCCCTTCTCGAACTTGACGGACTTCTCCAGTGCTGGAACGAGTCCGTGCTGTACCGCGGCAACAAGGTTCATGCCTGGTTGGATGCCGGTCAGGCGGAACGAGCCATCGGCACCGCTGCGCGTCATCGGGATCGGCAGATGCTCGAACGCTCGCTCGACCCATGCCGGCATGTCGAGCACTTGGATCGGGGAACCTTGCTCGCGGATCAGCAGGCAGCCTTTGGGGTCGAACCGCTCCGCCGGGAAGAAGTCGACTGCGGCGCTCGGCACGTCGGCCGCAACTACGAGCGCGCCCGCGATGGGCTTGCCGCTTTCATCAACGACCGTGCCGACCGCGACAGCCGCGTCGTTGAGCACGATGTCGCCAAGGTCGACGATTTCTCCAGGCGCAGGCGTCTGCTGCAGGATCCGGTGCGTCGGCGCGTCGGTGCCGACTCCGGCAAGCATGAGATAGAAGCCTCGCGGCCAGACACCGTGCAGGAAGAACGTGCCGTCGTCGCCGGTCTTCACCTCACCAGCGACGTATTCAGGTTCGATCGACGCCAGTTCTGCCAGCTTGCCAAAACCCTCGCGCAGCACGGACTCGATCGCGCCTCGATACATGCGCACACCGCAACCGGCTTGCGGCGTCAGCCGATGATCGACGACACGACCCTTGAAGCCACACATCGCGGCGCGGATCTCGGGGTCGTCCGCGACGCTGTCCTCCTCCGACGCGACTTCGGCACGGCGCGACGAGGCGTCGGTCGGCGCGGCATCACGATTGGCTTCTTCGACGATGCTCGGAGCCACGACTTCTTCAGTCGTCTTGTGCGAGTCCACGGGCGGCGGCGCAATCGATGCGCTGCCGAACCAAAAGAAGGAAGCAACCGCGAGTGCGGCGGCGGCGAACAACGCGGCAATCAGCGCATTGCGGTGCATCGAGAATCTCCGGTGAGTTTCGGACAAGACAGCCGGCGTGGCCGATCGCTACGCCGGACTGTCGACTCTATTTCTGGTCGCAGAGACTTGGGGGCCAAGGCCGCTGCTGCGCCACATCGCCAGAGCAGCGAGCACGAGAGCGTGGTCGATCGCGCCACTCTTGATGAGCGCATCGACGTCGGCCAGCGGCACGAGCTCCACTTCGATGTCTTCGCCGGGGTCCATGTGCAGGTCTCCAACCCTGTGACAGCCCGTGGCGAGGAACGCGTGGCAGCGGTTCGTGAATATTGCCGGATTCGGGGTCATCGCGCCCAGGGGTCGCAGTTCGCCGTGCAAGAAACCGGTCTCCTCGCGCAGTTCGCGGGCGGCGGCGACGGCCGGGTCCGTCTCATGCGGGTCGATCAAGCCGCCGGGGATCTCCAGGGAGAACTGCCGCGTGCCGTGACGATATTGCCGCACCAGCACGAGCTTCTCGTCATCGGTGATGGCGACGACGTTGACCCAGTCCGGGGTCCGCACGAGGAAGAAGCCGATGTCATCGCCTGTGCGTGGCGAGCGTCGTCGGGCCTTGATGACATCGAAGACCTTGTAGCGGACGAGCGATTCTTCGCTCACGTGCTCCCAGTCGCTCAGCGCCATGCTTGAAATCGCTCGTTGATGTCGTGGCTCAACGCCTGCGCGCGATGACGCGCAAGCCAGTAACGCTCTTGCCGCGCTCCGCATCCACGCGTGTCACGGCCTCGTCGTCCCGAGTTCCGTCGATCGCCTTCACGGCACCGCCGCCGGAGAACGCAACCTCCAGCAAGAATGCGCCATCGGCTCCTGTCGTCACCGTCTGTGGCAACGACAGTGCCCCGCCGGCAAGGATGCGGCGACCTGTCGGCTCGGCAGTCGCATGGTCCGGATTCCAGCGAACTCCCATCCTCGGCATCGGCGCATTGCTGCCATCGACGACGACGCCTGACAACAAACAGGTCAGCCCCAGTTCGACGCGACGCTCCTGCGCCGCTGGCCACAACTCGACGTCGACTGACTGCGAACCTGGCGCAACCAGCTCCGAATGCGTGAGGAATCCATCCGCGCCCGCGTTGAGGCGGACCGCGTCCGTGCCGCGGAACACCGCCGCGAAGTATCCATCGTCGTCTGTCGCAACGACCATCGGTTCCGCGTTGCCAACGAGCAGCGATGCCTTTGAACCGCGAATCGGCTTGCCATTGCCAGCTGCGACGATGCGTCCACGGATGGACTCCCTTGGCAAGGCGACGAGCGCGATTTCGAGGAACGCAGCCGGCGAGCATGGCCCGAAGGAGACAGCCTCGCTGTCGCGATGGCGCAGGCGCAGTCGTCGCTCGCCGTCCGCGAGCGGCCCGATCACGAACGCACCATTTGCAGCGCTTCGCGCGACGAGGCGAAGCGGATCGCCGCCTTCTACTTCGATCCAAGCGCCTTCAGCGGGACCGCCGCCCTGGAAACTCACGACTCCCTGCAACTGTGCCCCGGGCTGCAAGCAGACGTCGATCACGCCGTTGCCGAAGCTGAAGGTGTCGACGACGAACGCCTTGCAGAAGCCGTCCGCCGAAGCTGCCTCGATCGCGAACGCGCCAGTTTCGGCAAACGCGATCTCGTCATCGGCGCGCATCCAATGCACGAACGCGGCGTTGTGGAAACCGAGCTGAACGTGCACTTCCGGTATTGCGCGCACTGCGGCGAGTGTGCGTTGCTCGCGCCAAGCACGCTGCGTTTCCTCGGCCGCGACGCGCACCGACTCGGGCATCGGCTGGTCGTGCTGGTCAGCGCGCAGCGGCCTCGCCGTCAGACAGATTTCTTCTGGCGAGCTGCCATCCGGCCTGCGGAAGCGAAACTTGCCGCGTGCGCTGATCCCATCGCGCACGAGCCTGACGAGCTGCGGCGACTCGATCGTCGTGCCCGGTTGCGTCGGCGCCATGCGCAACAAGTAGCCTGCTTTCCCGACCAGGAGCTGCGTCGGCTTCGACAGCGGCATTGGGGCCAGGCCACTGCCGTCGGAGTAGGCAATCGCCGACTCGTTGTCCGCTCCGCGCATGCGATACACGGCGGCACCTTCGACCGGCGCGCCGGAGGTCAAATCGATCACCTTCAGCACGGCGGTGATTTCCGTCGCGAGACCGTCGGGCACGCGTTGCGGTTCGAGCGCTGTCGCGATGGCGACTGGCGCAACAGTTCGATCGGCAGTGGAGCCAGCGACTGGCGCGGAAGGAACGTGGTGCGGATCCTTCGGCGCGCCGGGGCCATCGAGATCGCCATCGACATCGCCCGAAGTCAACGCCCAGACTGCGAGCGCGGCGATTGCGGTGATCAGCAGCGCGACGAGCGCGCGCATCGCAACGGTCAGCCCAGCTGGCGCAGCGCTTCCTGCACCAGCTTGCCGTCGGCGACGCCCTTGTAGCGGGCCATCCACTCTTTCATGAATCGACCGGTGTCCTTGCCGCCCTGGTAGCCGATCTCAGCGGCGACCGCCTTGACCTTCTCAGCGACTTCGGCGGCGCCCATCTGCTGCGGCAGATACGAGACGATGACCGCGATTTCGGCCTGCTCCTTCGCGGCGATCTCCGGGCGGCCGCCGGCAGTTGCCTGCGCCACCGAGTCTTGCCGCGTCTTCACGGCCTTCTGCAGCACCGCGACCTCTTCGGCGTCGTCGAGCGCGTCGATCTTGGCGTCGATCGCGCGCTTCTTCATTTCGCTGATCACCATTCGGATGACCTCGAGCCGCGGCCTGTCGCCGCTCTTCATCGCGACCTTCATGTCGGCAGTGAGCCGGTCCTGGTATGCGCCCATCGTGCGTGTCCTCGCGGCTACTTGGTTTCGGTCGGGGTGGAAGGCTGTGCGGCCGCCGGTTCCGGCTCTTCGCTCGGAATGCGTGCGACGGAAACGAGTCGGTCGCCTTGGTTCAGCGCAATGCAGCGCACGCCTTGGGTGGCGCGACCGATCACGCTGATGTCGACGACCTTGGTGCGGACGATTTGGCCGTCCTTGGTGATCAGCATCACTTCGTCGACATCGCGAACCGCCAGCAGATTGACGACCTTGCCGTTGCGCTCGGTGGTGCGGATGTCGATGAGGCCTTGGCCGCCGCGGCCCTGGACGCGGTACTCGTCGACCTTCGTGCGCTTGCCGTAGCCGTTCTCGCAGACCGTGAGCAAGGTCTCGTCGCCGCTGCACACGACCATGTCGACGACTTCGTCGCCATCTTGCGGGCGGATGCCCCACACGCCGGTCGCGCCGCGACCCATGGCGCGCGCGTCGTCCTCGGCGAAGCGGATCGCCATGCCGTCCTTGGTGCCGAGCACGATCGTCTGGCCGGGGGCGCATAGGGAGACGCCAACGAGCTTGTCCTCGAGTTCGAGGCCGACCGCGATGATGCCGTTGGCGCGCGGGCGGCTGTAGTCGGAGAGCTTGCTCTTCTTGATCAGGCCGTTCTTCGTCGCCGTGACGAGGAAGCGCTGCTCGTCAAACGTGTCGACGCGCAGGATCGCAGTGATCTTGTGGCCCTCCTCGACTTCGACGACGTTGGCGAGCGCGCGGCCCTTGGCGGTGCGGCCGTAGCTTGGCATCTCGTAAACGCGCTTCCAGTAGACGCGGCCCTTGTCGGTGAAGAACAACAAGTAGTCGTGCGTGCTCGCGACGAACAGGTTCCAAAGGAAGTCGCCATCCTTGGTCTCGGCGCCTGTCACGCCCTTGCCGCCGCGGCCCTGCGTCCGGTACTGATCGAGCGCGGTGCGCTTGATGTAACCCTCATGGGTGACGGTGACGACCATCATCTCCTCGGCGATGAGGTCCTCGTCGACATACGACGTGGCCTCTTCATCGGAGATGATCGTGCGCCGCGCATCGCCGCACTTGGCGACCATGTCAGCAAGGTCCTGGCGAATCAGGCCGATCAGCACCGTGCGGTCCGACAGGATCTGGTTGTAGCCGGCGATCTCAGAGAGCACTTCTGCGTGCTCCGCCTGGAGCTTCTCGATCTCAAGGCCCGTCAGGCGCGCGAGGCGCATGTCGAGGATCGCACGCGACTGCACATCGGAAAGCGCAAAGCGTTCCATGATGCGCGTGCGCGCCTCGTCGACGTTGGCCGACTTCTTGATGATCTCGACGACCTCGTCGATGTTCTGCACCGCGATGCGCAGGCCATCGATGATGTGCAGCCGGTCCTGCGCCTTCTTGAGCAAGAAGCGCGTGCGCCTCGTGATCACGTCGATGCGGTGATCGCGATAGGCCTCGATCATCGACTTGAACGGCAGCGTCTTGGGCCTGCCATCCTGGATCGCGAGGTTGATGATCGAGAACGTCGTCTGCAGCGGCGACAGCTTGAACAGCTGGTTGGTCGTGACGGTTTCGTCGTCGACGCCGCGCTTCAACTCGATGACCAAGCGCAAGCCGACGCGGTCGTTCGACTCGTCATTGGCGTCTGCGATCGAGTCGATCTGGTCATTCTTCACGAGCTGCGTGATGCGCTCGAGGATCGTCGTCGTCTTGACCTGGTAAGGGACCTCGGTGAAGACGAGCAGCTTGCGGCCCTTCTTCTCCTCGACGTGATACTTCGCGCGCACCGAGACCTGGCCACGGCCCGTCGCATATGCGTTGCGGATGCCGTTGCGGCCCATGATCGTGCCGCCGGTCGGGAAGTCCGGGCCCGGCACCAGTGCGAGCAGCTCGTCGAGCGTGCAACCAGGCTTGTCGAGCACGAGTTCGATCGCCTTCGCCACTTCGGTCAAGTTGTGCGGCGCAAGGCTGGCGGCCATGCCGACAGCGATGCCCGTCGAACCGTTGCAGATCAGGTTGGGGAAGCGACCCGGCAGCACCACCGGCTGCATTCGGGTGTTGTCGTAGTTCGGGACCTCGTCGACCGTCTCCTTGTCGAGGTCCTCCAGCATGTGCGTCGCGGGATACGCAAGCCGCGCTTCTGTGTATCGCATCGCGGCGGGTGGACTGCCGTCGATCGCGCCGAAGTTGCCCTGCGGGTCAACCATCGGGTAGCGGAGCGTGAACGGTTGCGCCATGCCGACCAACGTCGGATAGACGACCGCTTCACCGTGCGGGTGGTAGTTGCCCGAGGTGTCGCCGGCGATCTTCGCGCACTTACGGTGCTTGCTGCGCGGGCCGAGGTTGAGGTCGTCCATCGCCTTCAGCACGCGGCGCTGACTCGGCTTCAGGCCGTCGCGCACGTCGGGCAGTGCGCGACTCAGGATCACGCTCATCGAGTAGTTGAGGTAGCTCTCGCGCATCTCGCGCTCGATGAGCAGGTCCGTGATCCGGCCGCTTGCTGGCGGTGGGTTCTTGTCAGTCATGCGAAACCAAGGTCTGGCGCAGCCAAAAGGGCCCGCGGGGAAGCGGCGCATTCTTGCTAGGGCGGAGGGGCCAGGCAACCACAGAGAGGGGGTCGTGCCGAGTGCTGCGCCGGCCGGTCCAAATGGAGAAAAATGCGCTCGTAAAACTGCTTTGGTAAACGTCTTACGGCTGCATATCGAGCCGACTCGAGACCCGGTGGCAAACGCGATTCCCGGCCCCGCAAGAAGGCCCGCCAAAAAGGGTCCCACGACGCCTCACGCCCCTGCCTTCGCCCTCGACCAAGGCTCGCGCGCGCCGCGTCGGCGACGCACGATGCAACTCGTGCGTGAGCAAACGCGCGCGAAGGCTCTCCCGATGACTGCTTCTGTCCTGATCCTGAACGGCGACGACTACGAAGATCTCGAGTTGCACTACCCGAGACTGCGGCTGATCGAAGCCGGCTTTCAGGCGATGGTGATCGGGGCCGCGGCTTCTGCGCAACATCGCGGCAAGCACGGCTACCCGAGCCGCAACGATGCCGCAATCACCGAGGTCAACGCTGACGATTTTGCCGGCATCGTGCTGCCTGGCGGTTGGATGCCGGACAAGTTGCGGCGCGACGCGCGCGTACTCGAACTCGTGCGCGCCTTCGAACGTTCAAGCAAGCTGATTGCGAGCATTTGCCATGGACCTTGGATTGCGATCTCGGCGGGCGTCGTGCGCGGCAAGGCCTACACCGGGTCGCTCGGCATCAAGGACGACCTTGTCAACGCCGGCGCGCGCTTCGTCGATGCAAGCGTCGTAATCGACGGCCATCACGTCTCCAGCCGCAAGCCGGACGACCTGCCGGACTTCATGGCTGCGTGCCTGAGAGTCCTCGGGAAGCCACTCACTTCGCGATGACTTCGAAGCGCCGCAAGTCGACGCTGAAGCCAGCGCTCGACACCGACACTGCATTCTCGCAGCGGCTCATGCATTGGTTCGATCGTGCGCGCCGTGACCTGCCGTGGCGTCGAACGCGGGACCCGTGGGCCATCTGGGTGAGCGAAGTGATGCTGCAACAGACGCGGGTGGAGGCAGTGCGGGCCGCGTTCGAGCGCTTCGTCGCGCGCTATCCGACGCCGGAGTCGTTCGCCAACGCCAGTGACGACGCGCTGATGCTGGCGTGGAAGGGCCTGGGCTACTACCGCCGAGCGCGCCTATTGCGCGATGGCGCTCGCGTCGTCGTGCGCGATCACCGCGGCGCGGTGCCCCAGGACGCGGACAAGCTCGCGGAGTTGCCCGGCGTCGGCGCCTACACCCGCGCGGCAGTCGCTTCGATCGCGTTCGACCTCCGCATCGCCGCCGTCGACGGCAACGTCGAGCGCGTGCTGGCGCGGCACCTCGCACTGCGCGACGACGTCGACGCAGCTGTCGGCAAGCGCGCCATCCGCGCCGCGGCGGACGAGCGACTCGACCACGATCGTCCGGGCGACCACAACCAGGCGATGATGGAACTCGGCGCGACGGTCTGCACGCCACAATCGCCGCGCTGCGACCAGTGCCCGTTAGCCGCAGATTGCCGCGGGCTTGCGCAAGGCATCGTGATGACACTTCCGCGCAAGAAGCCTCCGCGAGCGCCGACGCTGGTGAAGGCGCGGGTTGCCGTCGTGCGCCAGGCTGGCGGCGTGCTCGCGCTACGGATCCCCGACGGCGAACCCAACGCAGGCCAGTGGGAACTGCCAGGACCCGGCGCGCTCGTCAGCGTCGAAGAAAACGAGTTCTCGGCGCGAACAAGATCGCGCTGCCGCGCGGGGATCGAAGTCGGGCCCGTGCTCGCCGAAGTGCGACACGCGATCACGCATCACAAGATCACTGTCGTCGCGCACGCCGGTGCGCTGCGGTCCCGCAACGCTGGCAGCCTGCGCGCGCAGGAACCGACGGATCCCGACGTTCCGTGGACAACGATCTCACGCAAAGTCTTCGCCGCGATGCACGAAAGCGAGAGCGACTGAGTCCGCGCGTGACGCGGCACGGCCCGCCGCTATCGTGCCGCACTTCGACAACAGCAAAGCAACGAGAGCACGACGACCATGGGCATGATGTCCGGCAGGAAAGTGGTGATCTTCGGCGTGGCCAACAAGCGCTCGATCGCATGGGGCATCGCCCAGGCGCTTCTGCGCGAAGGCGCCACGCTCGCGCTCAACTACCAGAACGAACGCATGGCAGAGTCCGTGCGCAAACTCGCTGCGGACTTGCCCGGCGACACCTTCCTTGCTCCGTGCGACGTGACCGTCCCGGGCGACATCGAGACCTTCTACGAAAAACTCGGCAAGGAGTTCGGCCAGCTCGACGGGCTAGTGCACTCGATTGCATTCGCCAAGCGCGAAGAACTCGGCGGCAGATTTGTCGACACGAGCTGGGACGGCTACCAGCTCGCGCAACACGTCTCGGCGTGGTCGCTCATCGGCCTCGCCAAGGGTGCGGCGCCGCTGATGGAAGGTCGCGATGGCAGCATCGTCTGCCTCAGCTACTACGGCGCCGAAAAGGTCGTCTCGAACTACAACGT
>SXPK01000222.1 GCA_005776365.1 Planctomycetia bacterium | reverse complement strand
TCGCGTCGGCGACGGCACGCGCTACGATCCGTTGACCATCAACGATGCATTCAGCCGCGCATCGCTGGTCTGCCGCGCGATGGTCGCTCCGAAGACCGACGACGTGAAGAAGCAGCTCGAAGATGCATTCCGTCGCTTCGGCTTGCCAAGTGCGATCTTGAGCGACAACGGCACTCCGTTCGCTTCCGCGGGCATCGGCGGGCTCTCGCGTCTGTCGGTTTGGATGCTGCGGCTCGGCGTGCACTCGATTCGCATCGAGCCAGGCAAGCCGGAGCAAAACGGCAAGCATGAGCGCTTCCACGAGACCTTGAAGGCGGAGACTGCGTCACCGCCGCGCGCGACGATCGGCGCGCAGCAACACGCATTCACGCGCTTCCAAGCGATCTACAACGAAGAGCGGCCGCACGAAGCGCTCGGCATGAAGTTGCCCGCGGAGCTCTACGACTTCTCGCCGCGCCAGATGCCTGCGAAGTTGCCCGACCACGAGTATGCGAGCGACATGGAGTTGCGGCGCGTGCGCAACGACGGCTCGATCAAGTGGGCCGGCAAGATGCTGTTTGTGGGCGCGGCGCTCGAAGGCGAAGTAGTGGGTCTCAGGCAGGTCGAGGATGAGGCTTGGAGCCTGAGCCTGGGACCGATGCGGCTAGCGACTCTGCACGAAAGGTCGCGGGTGCTCGTGCCGACGTCGCCGGAGGAAGTGTCACCCATGTGCCCGGTCAGGAGTGCAACCATGTGCCGGGTTGCACGTTGTCAGAGGAGCTTGTAGCTTCTCAGCAACCTCTACTTCGGAGTGATGGCGCACTACGTCGCTTCGACGAACTTCGCTGGCGCCCAGACCCCTTCAACCGGAGCGGATGACATCACTGCGGCGATCGTGCACGTCGAATACCAAGGGCAGGCCAGCTTTGGTGCGGCTCAGTTGCACCAGAAGCAATTACTTCGGCTGGACGGAGGGGCGCCCAACCGCCCCAAGGTGTTCGGAGTATGCGGGATCGTGGTTGGAGATCTCGTCCCCGGCAACGCTGGGGACGAGATTGTAGTCGGCGCCTTGGACGGACACCTCTTGGTGTACGAGCGACTGGCCAACGGAGACTTCGGCGCACTGCTTTACAAGCACCAGGTCGCGGGAGCGGTCGGCATGCACAACGGCTTCTTGATCGGGGATCTCGATCCGACGGCGCCTGGCAATGAACTCTATGCCGCGGGATCGCTGGGTCTTCGGAAGTGGGTTCGGCAATGAGCAACACGATGCCACCTCTGTTCGCGATGGCGCACGCAATCCAGGGCGTTGGCCCTCGCGGTTGCCGCCATTCTTGTCGACGGTCCACAGGCACGTTGTGCCTGATACGTTGTCTTCTGGCATTTGCAGTCTTGGCCGTCGCTGCGGCGGGGCAGTCGACGTGGATTGTAGACAAGCTCAGGCGACCAGGTTACCAGTTCGATGACCTGCCGGCGGCGATCGCAGCCGCAACACCAGGGGACACGCTGTTTCTGCGGGCGACATCGTCGCGTGTGGACGATGCCGACGCCTACACGGCGGCCACAATCCAAGGCAAGGGCGTTTCCATAGTAGGTGAAGTTGGATCTGGGCTACCGCCAATACGTGTAGTCGGGGCCTGGAACATTACTGCTGTGCCTTCGGGGCAGGCTGTGATACTGAGGCACCTGGAGTTGGATGGAAGTTCGTGGACATTTGCCAGGGGCTTGCCTTTTGGGTTTGCGGGAAGTCAGTGCGCGGGAGCTCTGGTCTGGGAGCAAGTGCAGGTTCTTCCGAACTGGCAGGATCCATTCAGCCAAGTCATCACAGGCAATCGATTCATCGACTGCCGCCTGATCGTCTTGCGCAACTGCTCGATCGACCGAGGAGACATTCGATGGATCTTCCTCCGGAGCAAGGTGATGATGAGCGACACGGTCTTCGTGCAGTCTCATCCCATGGCTTCTGCGCTCAACGGATTGCTCTCCGACACGATGATCCTCGACGCTTCTGAGCTCTATGCCGCCTCCAGTGTCATCCAGGGCAGCAACGGGGTCTCTGGTTTCCTGAGCGTTGCCTGGGCGATTGGGCTCTACTCGAATGCAAGTGTGGTGGCATCCTCGGGGACGAGCTTGGTAGGCGGCGTCAATTCCTTCGGACGAACCCATTGGACCTATGATTACGGGTTGGTGCAGGTGCCGCCGCGGACATCCACGCTCCGCTACGACCCCTCCGTCCAGCTCATCGGCGGCCAAGGTCAAGCAGGTATGATCGAGATCCAGGAACTGCAAACCGGTCTGCAGACCTTGGAGTCCCCGGGCCAGATCACGGTCGTCCAGCACACTCCGCCTTTGGCTCCGACCTTCCTCCTGATGGGATCGCTCCAGACTACTCCCTGGACGCATATCATTGGTCCCGTCTACATCGACGTGACCAACGTGTGGAGCGACCTGCAGATCGCACCGGCATCTGGGGTCCTCAGTCGGACGTTTTCGATCCCTCCGACGATTCCAGTCGGCCAGTGGGCCGGCATCCAGGCCTTTGCGCTCGACAGCACTGGAAGACTGATGACATCAAACGTCAGCACGGTGGGGGTGTGGTGAGAATTGGGTTCGGGGTCTGGGCGGAGCGCGAGTTCGAGCCGGGCACATGGGGTCAGCGCGGCGTCTTCCCAGTAGGAGAACTCGTGCGTCTTGTTGTCGGCGACCGCGTAGGCGACGGCGTCGATGTCGGAGCCGTCGAACCACCACACGGGGACCTCCATGAGTCCGAGAAGCTGCGCGGCCATGAGGCGCGTGTTGCCGGCGACCACTTCGCCGGTGCGGCGCGCGACGACGGGCTGCTCCCAGCCGAAGCGCCGCAGGCTCGCGGCGACGTGCGGGACCGAGGCGTCGTTCTGACGCGGGTTGGAGGGGGAGCAGAAGAGGCGGGAGGTCGGGACGAACTCGACCGCCGGCACAGGCGGCTGCGGCATCGGAACTCTAGGCGGAAGTTATTGAGCCGCTTGGAGTTCGCGGCTTGGAGCGGGGCTCGGGGCGCGTGCCGTATGGCAGAATGCCGGTGCCGGTGCATTGACGGTGGAGGTGCGGCGATCGGGCGGACGTCGTCGGGAAGGCGACTTCGCCCGCGCGATGTAGCCGCCACAAGCGGCCGGTCGGGCTCGCGTCGCTTCGAACCTTCACGCGAATCTGAAGCAGAGGCGAGTCGGCTTCAACCGACGAGGCGAAGCGCGGTTGCTGCTGTGAGTGGCTCGCCGTCGGGCACTCGCTTCGGAAATCCGTGAAGCGACGCGTTGCGTCGGGGCTTCGGACTTGCTCGAAGAGCGGCGGTCGGGCTTCGCGGAGGCTCGACGAACTCGCCAAGGGAAACAATGGGCACCGCGCGCGGTCTCGGCATCAAGACCTTCACCGACTGGGATGGTCCCAGCCAGGAGGATGGTCCATGGCGGAGTGCGCCGGGCGCGCTGTCGGTCTGCGCAAGGACCAGTCTCTCCGAGACGGTGTCGGAGACTCTGACTGATCTGGTCCTCGTCGTCAGCGGAGACCCCGAAGTCCTACACCAGCCGCTTTTCTGAAGGAGAGCAGAGAGAAGATGGCATCACCAACAGTGACAATCCCTGGTCGGCGCATCAGCCACCAGGAGACGTTCTACACAGACTGGATGAGTCGCGGCGGAGACTGCGCGGTGCTGCGAGCCCAGGCGTTGTACAAGTCGAGCACGACCGGCTCGATCTACATCAGTCTGGAGACGCGCAGCTTAGAGGACACGTCCGCCACATCCATGGACACCTTCTACCCGAGCAGCGCCCCGAAGCTGCTTAAGCTCGATGCAGTGGGCGTCAAGACGGCCATCTACCTCGCGACCACGGGAAGCAACTCGCCCGCGCGAGGCTGCAAGGAGCAGGTCCGCTGCAAGGTGACGTTCACGAGCGGGTCTGCTGGCGACTACTACGTCCTCAGGATCTTCCCGCTGATCTATTTCGATAACTGCATGCCTGCCTAGGAGATGCCGCACATGTGGATGAACACGCAGATCGTTGCTCTCGACACCAACATCAACATCTACTACAGCCCATGGCTCTCGCGCGGTGCCGACAATGCAGTCTTCATGGCGGAGATCCTGAAGGATACCTTCTCGGGTAATCCCCTGGAGATCACCGTCTACACGAAGAACGCCGAGGATGAGGGCAGCGGAGCGACTGCGGTCGCGACCCTGTCTAGTCTGACGGGCGGCTTCGTAGAAGCCAATGTCACCGGGCTCAAGGAGCTCTTCCGGTTCGGAATGCAGTTCAAGGCGGGGGCTGCCGGCCAGGGGGCCGAGTTCCGCATTCTCCCTCCGACCTGGTACGATACGGCCGTCTGATCCCATGAGAACCGCACTCGCCGGCTTCCATCTCGAAGGCAACGGTGGCTCCTGGAACCCGGGGGCCGACGGTGACGGCTGGACTGGTGGAGGTGGCGGTTGCGGTGGGGACTGCGGCTGCGGAGGCGACTGCGGCTGCAAGGGCGGCGGTGGCGCCTGCGGTGGCAAGCCAACGGGCGGTGGTGGCGGGAAACCGTCGGATGGTGGTGGCAGTCCGGGTGGTGGTTCGGGGCAGTTGCCGCTGATTCCGGACTACGATGGGGAGATTTGGGCAGTCTCGGCTGCGACGCATTATGCGACATTGGCCGAAGTGTCTTTGGCCTGCGCCTCCTTGCGATTCTACCTAGTCGGCAATCCGGATTGGTATGCCCTTATCCCAAAGTGCCCCTGTACGCTCCAGGACATCGAAGCCCTCAGGCCACTACGGTATAAAGTGGAGCAGGACAGGAAGAGCATCAGCGACGTTTATCATCCGGGTTCAGCGAAGTGTTTCCGATTAAAGTTCTCCGGCCAGTCAGCTGGGAATCAATGCTGTTTCGATGCTGATGGCAATCTCATTACCAATGGAGCTGGGGCGGGCACGCCTGACAGAGTAGGGCCAATATCCCCGGCGGGAGTATTGGAGTGGCCTGGTTACGCGTTGGATATTGCGGGGCACTGGTGCTGCGACGTGTTCCCGTTTGATTGCATGTGGAGTTTGAATCAGTACCTCGAGATTCGGCCGCCATATGATGACAACTGTCGCGCAAATCCTCCTGGCCCAGGTGGCAGGAAGTTGCCGCCGAAGCGAGAGCCTTCGGAATGGGAGTTGATGGTGCGCTACTGCGAGAATGGATGCCAGAACGAAGCCTTCCTGAAGGCCTCCGCATGGGACTGGACCTTCGAGGAGATGGACGCCTACTACGAGGATTGTGTCGATGACTGCATCGAGTATTTTAGGGGAAGCCACAATTAGTTGAGGCGAGAGTGTGGTGACGCCAACTGTTGTATGTGCTGTGGTAGTCGTGGTCTCAGGCCTGATAGCAATGGTTGCGCATCTGGCCGCAACGATACCGGGCAATCGTCGGGAAGCCCCCGGGGATCGCTCCGATCCACGGTTCCAGTGGTGGTGGGCGCGGACGTGGCTGCCGGTATTGCAATGTCTGGTGTATGGCTTAATGGCGAGTGTATTATCCCCTACGTGGGGCATATGCTTGTGGTCTTTGGCGGGGCCCTGGGCGGTTGTGATGATGTGGGGTGAGGGCCAAGTGGCCGCTGCGGCGCTGGTGACATTGCTGCTAGCAGTCGGGCTGGGTTCTTACAGTATTTGCCCTCGCAAGAGCACTGCAGTGATTAGTTGCCTATGTGGCTTCGCTTGGTTTGTCCTAGGATTCGGAACAGTCAGGGTTGGTGTATGAGCCATTGAACGAATCCGCTTCACGGCAGCTACTCCTCCGCAGTTCGAGTCCTCGGGTCCGTCATCTCGCCTCTACCTCCCGCACGTCTACGACCCTCACCTACTCGACCTGCCGCAAGCTCCACGACGCCTAGAGGTCGCTGGTCACGACGATCCGCAGCGGCCCTTCGTCGGGTGGAAGCGCCCCGTCGTCCACGGCCCACGCGACGAACGCCCGCGTCCTGCCCATCTGCATCATCAACTCCACGCAGGTGGTCTGTCGAGGCGCGCAGACTCGTAGAGAGGGGTCCGACCCGGGTACATGGGTGACACCCGTGTCCGGGCACATGGGTAACACTCGCAGGTGACCACTCCGGCCACGCGCGGCGCGCTCACTTCGATCGGACCAATGCCCGTGTCGACCCGGCGCGTGCGGTGGGTCGTGCCGCGATTGCCTCGTGGCGTTTACGTGCATGTGCACGACATCCCGCCCGACTTCGAGTATCCGCGCGCATGGGTCGACGCGGGACGGGCATGGCACGAGTCCTACCTGCTGCGCGCGTTCTTCATGTTCAACCCCGCGTTCCAGACGAAATGCACCAGGCCTATCTGGCCGAACGCGATCCGCTGCGATGCATGAGCATGCTGCCCGAGTGCCCAGGGGTTGGAACTAGCCTCTGGCTGCTGCCTACCTGAGGATTCGCCTCGATCGTCCGCCTGCCGCGCACCACGTCACTTCCTGCTGCGCAAAAGCGAGCGCATCAACCCGCCCCACTGCCCTCGCACCAAACGCCGACCAAAGCGCCGCACCTTGCGGCCGAAGATGATCTGCTTCGACTTCCGGCGCACGAAAGGATGCTCGTCCCACTCCTGGTAGACGAACGGCTTGTCGAGGCGGAAGAACGCGGTCTTCAGGTCGATCGTCTCGAGCTGCGTCCATCTCGGGTCGCGCTTCAGGAAGTCGACGAGGATCTTGCCGGTCCACAGGTGGATGTCATCGATGCCGATGACGCCGCCGACCTTGAGACGCTTGGAGCCGTAGTACCAATCGATCTGCGGGACCGGAAACCCGTGGCCACCGTCGATCAGGAAGAAGTCGATCGCATCTTCGAAGCGCGGCATCGCGATCTCCGAAGGCTCCACCATGAAGTCGACTCGTCCCATGTCGATGCCGTTGCTCGCGCAGTAGGCTTTGATGCGATCGACCTCGTCCTGGCTCGGCGTGATGGCCGTGTGCCGATAACCCTGCTGGGCGAAGAAGATCGTCGAATGGCCCGAGCCCGTCTCCAACGTGCGCCCGTTGGGTGGGATCAGCGACTTCGCGTAGTCGAGGACGTCGGAGGAGATGCTCCAGTTCGCGGAACCTGAGCGGTGGATCTTGCCGGGCGCGTCTCTGGTCATGAGGATCTTGCGGACCGTCGGCCGCTGGCGCGAACTGATACGCGATTAGGGATTCAAACCGCCGACATCATTCTTGTGAAGGAGGCACTCTAACCAACTGAGCTAATCGCCAAACTGGCGGAGCTTCCGTTCCAGCGCCGACCGGAGCTCCGAGGCGTGCTGTGCGCCGCGGGGTCAAGGCCGCATCCCTGGGGTGGTTCGCAGGGGTGGCAAGGTTTTACGATGCGCCAGCAACTGCGGCCGGCCCCGAAGCCCGATGGCGGCGTTGCGTGATCGAAGCGCAATCCACGGATTCCGCTACGAACTCGCTCCTCGCCCTCGGCGTTCTCCGCTCGGCCTCGCTCGCAGGTCATTGGTGCAACCACTTCTGGCCCATTCCGTCACTCGCGCCGCAGCTCGAATTCCCCGCAGTCTTCCCCGAGCAACGCCTCGTTCTCGCCGACGATGCGGCTCTGCTCTGCATCGTCGGTCTCTTCGTCACCGTCCTCGAACGCCACCGTCGCCACTGGGATCCGCCAGGTCCCGCGCAGCACGTTGCCAGTGGCGTCGAGTTGGCCGTCATAGACGACGCGGTGGGATTCGATCTCGGCATTGGCGCTCGCCTGCCCTTCGGCGCCTTTGTGCAGCGCCGCATGGTCGAAGAACACCGTGAACGTGTGCTTGCCGCGATAGCGCTTCTCGAACGTGACGCGCGCGCCGTCGACTTCGCCTTCGATCGTGGACTCTGCGGGCAGCACGGTGAGCAGGTCGACGGCGACCGGCCCGATGCCGACCTCGTCGTGGTCGACGGGCTGCAGCTCCTCCTTCGTCACCCACATCGTCTCGTCGTCGTGCATCGCGCCGATCAGCAGCGCGCCGCGCTGCAGGACGCGCATCGAGATGCCGCGGCGCTGGCCGTTCTGCTCATAGTGGCCGCGCCACGTGCCGGTGAGGTCGTGTTGCGTCACGGCGCGGGGCTCCTCGTGCTCGCGCCTGCGGCCGCGCGCAGCGCCGCCACTTCTGCATCGGTCAATGCGCGCGACGTGCCGACTTCCAATCCCGTGAGCGACAGCGGACCGATGTGCGAACGGTGCAACGCGAGCACGCCGTGGCCGAGCGCGCGGACCATGCGGCGGACCTGGCGGTTGCGGCCTTCGTGGATGCGCAGCAGGGTCGTGCACTCACGACCGTCGTCGGAGAGGCGTTCGGCGCGCGCGGGGCGCGTCTTGCCCTGGCCGTCGCCGATGTCGATGCCATTGCGTAACAACGCGAGGTCCTGGTCGTCGAGCGAGCCCGAGCAGCGCACGACGTAGGTCTTCTCGAGGCAGGACTCCGGATCGAGCACGCTGCGCGCGAGCTCGCCGTCATTGGTGAACAACAAGAGCCCGCTGGTCTCGAGGTCGAGGCGTCCGACCGGCGCGAGCCAGCCGATCGACGCCGGCATCAGGTCGCAGACGGTGGGGCGGTCGCGGTGGTCGATGCGCGCGGTCACGTAGCCGGTCGGCTTGTGCAGCATCCACGTCGCGCGCGGTCGCGCGGCGAGCGGCTCGCCGTCGAACCGGACGCGCGCGCGCACTTCGTCGATCCACGTGTCGGGCTCGGTGACGACAACGCCGTCGACCTCGACGCGGCCTTGCGCGATCGCTAGGCGCGCCTGCGTCCGCGAGCAGAGCCCGCAACGCACGATCACGCGGTCCAGCGACTTCTCGGTGCTCTGCGGTCCCGGCACGGAGGAGACGTTCGCCGCGCACAGGCAGGAGCGCAACGCCCTGCGTTGACTTCATCGCGCCGCATCAAGACCATGCCCCGCCCATGGCATCGCCGCTGCTCGAATTCGTCCCCAACTTCTCCGAAGGCAAGAATGCGTCCGTCGTCGACGCGATCGTCGCAGCGATGGCCGCCGTGCCTTTCGCGAAGGTCCTCGGGAAGGAGATGGACCAGAGCCACAACCGCTCGGTGATCACGTTGGCCGGGCCGCAGGAGGCGATGGCGGAGGCTGCGTTCCTTGGCTGCAAGGAAGCGATGGCGCGCATCGACCTGCGCACACACAAGGGCGAGCACAAGCGCATGGGCGCGATGGACGTCTGCCCGTTCGTGCCGCTCGCGGGCGCTTCGATGGCGGACGCGGTCGCTGTGGCAAAGCGCGTCGGCGAACGCATCGGCCGCGAGCTCTCGCTGCCGGTGTTCCTCTACGCCGAGGCCGCGTCGCAGCAAGAACGTCGCGTGCTCGGCAACGTGCGCAACAAGGAGTTCGAAGGGCTGCAGTCGCTGGTCGGCAGCGACCCTGCGTTCGCGCCGGACTACGGCCCCGCCAAGATGCACGCGACCGCAGGCGGCGTGTCCGTCGGCGCGCGCAACTTCTTGATCGCTTACAACGTCAACCTCAAGACCGAGGACGTGCAGGTCGCGAAGGACATCGCGAAGGCCGTGCGCGAGAAGGACGGCGGCTTCAAGAAGGTGCAGGCGATGGGCTTCTTCCTCGACGACAAGAAGTGCGCGCAGGTCAGCATGAACCTGCTCGACTTCCACGTGACGTCGATCCGCACGGTCTTCGACGCAGTCGCCGAACGCGCGAAGGCCGCGGGCGTGGACGTGCTGGAGAGCGAATTGATCGGCCTCGCGCCCGCGGCCGCGATCGACGCGGCATTGGCGAAGCACATCCGCCTGCCGAGCTTCGATCCGAAGCAGCATGTCGTCGAAGAGAAGCTGAAGGGCTGAGGCGCGGCTGCGGCAGCGCGCGCCCCCTGAATCTTGGCTCGGGTCGGTTCGCGCTTCACGGTGGATGCGGTGGGCTGCATCGCGATCGCGCCCCTGCTGCGCGCCAGGTCTGCGCGTGTGGCGTTCGCGCTTGCGTCAGCGAGTCGTTGCCAGCGTCGCGATCCGCATGGGCTGTGGGCGGCCGCGCGCCACGACCGTGTCGTCGGCGGCAAGCACGATCGCTCGGTGCCACAGCAACTCGCCGGACGCGGTATCGGCGGGGCACGGCAGTTCGATCACGGCGTGGCCGTTCGCGTCGAGCGCGGCGGTGGCTGCGGCCTGTTTCGCCTCGGGGTCGTCGAGCGTTGGCAGCGGGCCACGGCCGCAATCGAGGAGGGCCACGCGCAGGCCCTTTCGTGCGGCACTGGCTTCGATGACGAAGGACTGCGTGGCCCCGGGGTTCACGACGCGCGGCAACGCGGTCGTCGGCAGCGTTGCCGGTCCGAGCACGAGATCGGCCGAGACGGCGGCGAGCATCGCGCCGCACGCGTCGTCGGGGTGGTAAGGGTCGGTGGGCGTCACGCGAACGTCGAGACCCGCCCTTGCGATCTCGTCGCAGACAGGCTGCAAATCAATGAACGGCACGTCAAGCCGAGCGAGCATCGCGAGCTCGAGTTCGCGCGCGCGGTGCTCGTGCTCTTGCCGCGCAGCAGGCGCGGCAAAGATCGGCAGCAGCACGATGGAGAACTGCGCGCCCTTTGCTGCCGCGTCGTCGCGCAGCCGCACTAGCGCCGCCTCGACCTCGCGTTCGCGAAACGTGTAGTGCTCAGGCCGCAGCCGGTCCGTGTGCCGGAAGTGCACGAGCAGTTCGTAGAGGATGCTGCGGCGATACCACGTTGGATCGACGGGCACGAACGAACCAGGATTGCACAGAGTCAGGACGCCGTTTCTCAGGCATGCGACCGTCGACTCGCTGAGGTCGTTGTTGTGCAGCGTCAGCACGATGCGCTGCGGCTTCAGTGCGCGCTGCGAGCGAAAGTAGCCCTCGACTTCCTGCGTCGGGTTCCAGCTCTCGACGCCCGCGTTCCAAAACGTCGCCTTGCCGCCGTCCCAGATCGCAGCCAGGGGCTTGATGAGCGACCCGCGGCGCGTGACCGAGTCGCCGAGGAATAGCCACGTCTGCTCCGACCCGTCCCCGTCGACGGCAGGCGACATCCGCAACACTCCATGTTCGTCATAAAAGGGGCCGCCGAGGACGGGCGCGTGTCCGAGGTCGTCGTCGGGCTGGATCATCGAGGCTTCGCGCGCCGCGCGTTCGGCAAAGGTCTCGATCGCCGTCGGGCTCAACAGGCGACCCGCGGGCATCATCGCGCGCACTGCGAATTCGGCGAGCAACGCGGTAGCCGCCAGCGACGTCGCGGCGAGTGCAGCAAGCGCTGGCCATCGTCGACGTCGAGTGGATGGAACTGCGTTCACGGCGCGCAAGATAGTCTGCTCGGTCACTTCAGCGTCACGCGCAGTTCGACGACTTGCTGACGTTCGTCGGCGCGCAGGACCTTGACCGCGACGGACTCGCCGCGTTTGCGGCCGCGCAGTTGCCGTCGCAGGTCCGCCATCGAACGCACCGCTTGACCGTCGACGTCGACCAGGATGTCACCCCAAGCCAGGATGTTGCCGCCATCGTCGAGCTGGAAGGGTCGCACGCCCGCTTGCTCGGCTCCGGCCCCTTTTTCTACGCCAAGCACCGGAACACCTGCCGAGTAGCCCGAACTGCGGTCCACGCGCACGGCTTCGCCGATGGTGACGCCCATGTGCCGTTGTGCCGAGCGCCCGTCGAGCAGCGCGGGAACGACCTCGTTGATCACGTCGACGGGCACTGCAAACCCGATCCCGGCGGATGCGCCGCTCGGGCTATAGATCGCCGTGTTCATGCCGATCACGCGACCTGCGCTGTCGAGCAAGGGCCCGCCGGAGTTGCCGGGGTTGATCGCAGCATCAGTCTGGATCAGGCCGCTCATCTGCGCGTTCTCGGTTGCGATCGTGCGGTCGAGCGCGCTGATGATGCCCGTGCTCAGGCTCGAGTCGAATCCATACGGGTTGCCGATCGCGAGCACGGATTGTCCAACCTTGAGGTCGTGCGAAGTGCCGATTGGCAGCGGCTTGAAGTTCATCGGCGCGCCGACGACTCGCACGACGGCGATGTCGTTCTGCGGGCTAGTGCCGACGACCGCGCCGTCATGGAGGTCGCCGCCGAGCGCGACCTTCAGCTTGCTGCCCGACTCCACGACGGTTTGAACGACGTGGTAGTTGGTGACGACGGTCCCCGTCTCATCCCACAAGAAGCCGGTGCCCGAGCCTTCTGGTTGTCGCGCCAGCCCCTGCCACGTGCGCGCGAGTTTCTCGGTTGTGATGTGCACGACGGAAGGCGCGCTCTGCTCGAAAACGCGCGTCATCGTCTGCTCCATCTCGGTCAGGCTGCCGCGCGGCGCCACCGCCCGCGGGGTAACATCTGGTTGCGGTTGCAGGATCCCGCTGCGCTCGAGCGCGAGCCATGCGGCGATGGCGAGCGCCGCGCCGGCGAGCACGAGCGGCATCGGCGACGGTTGACGGGAGGAATGGGGCGGGGGCCAGTTCGTCATGCGCGCTCTCTACGGACGAGATTCGCGATCACGTGGGGTTCGGCCAGAATTCCTTCCACTGAGGTTGCGGCTGGCCTTGGCGACCAGCGAGCACCGACAGGGCGTCCTTCGACAGCCGGACTTGCTCCATCGCGGTTTCGCTCAGGGCCTGGCCGCAGGCCTCGACGATGCCTTCTGCGTGCAGGCCGTGGTAACGGAAGATGTGCGCTGGGGTGCCTGACTTGCTGAACTTCACCACGGCCTTTCCGATCTGCTTCACTCCGAGGATCGAGCCGATGTTGTCCAAGAGACCGATCTCGCCGTCATGCACGGAGACGACGGGAACGCGACGCCCGGCGAGGTCGATCGCGTCGGCGGCGTCAAGCGGGTCGTTGGTCGGTCGAAGGTGCAGCGAGCCATCGACGCCGAGTCCCTCCGTCAGGTGCGCGAAGCCATCCTTGCGGCCGAGTTCGCCGCACAGCAGGTCCGGCGACGTGACGACGAAGACGTTGGCGTAGATGCCGCGCTGCAGCAGCAACTCGCTCGCCTGCACGGCTTCTGGGATCAAGGCTCCCATGGCAAACAGGTTCACTACGTTCTCGCCTGGCGCGTAGCCGCGATACCCGCGCCAGTCGACCAGCGCGTAGCCGCCGCGCAGCGCGTGCTGCTTGATCAAGTCGAGGATCTCCGCGTCAGGCCGCGTCGGCACTTCGGCTTCGTGCAAACCGCCGTCCTGCGCGTCGAGACCGAGCAGCGCGCCGTCCGGGATGCCTTGCTTGTGCTGGGCTTGCTTCTTGAGCCACTTGATCAGCAGGTCCTGATGCAGCGCGCGGGTCACGGCGCGGATCAAGACTCCACAACGGCCCTTGTTGTCGCCATGGAAGTGGCGGCGGATCGCGTCGCAGAGGATCCACTCCATCTCGATCGCGAACGCCGGTTCCCACGTGATGAGGTTGGGAATCTGGATGTCGCTCTTCCAGCTGTGCTGCGCGCCCTCGGGCGCGAGCGTGATGCCGCTAGGCGTGCCGACCAACACGAACGACGAGCCCCAGTAGAGATTGTAGTAGAGCTGGTCGAGGGCGCGTTTGATGAAGAAGTCGTAGACCGTCATCATCGGCAGGAAGGGGATGCCTGCGAGGTATCCCATCTTGCCGAAGCTGCCGAGCGCCGACATGCAGTTGGCCTCAGCGATCTCGAAGCGAATATGGCGCGTGAAGGCCTCGTCGCGGGGCGCGAGCTCCGGGCGCAGGCGTTCGCTGACCTGCAACTTCGCTTCCCAGTTCTCCTCGTAGCGCGGGCCGAAGATCTTCTCGTCCATCGCCGGGTTGATGTTCGTGCTCGTGCCCACGTCGGGCGCCATCGTCATCATCAGATCGGCGACCGGGTTCCACCGTGCTTCGTCGACCGATGGGGCCTTGCCCGCTTTTTCGGCGCGTCCGGCGCGTCGCAGTTCGTCGAACACGCCGATGCGCACCAGCTTTGCCGCGAGCTGACCCCACATCCATTGCGTGTGTGTGATCGGCGCCAGCTTGAGGTTGATGTCGAGCTTGTCCGGCACTCCGCCCTTCTCGGCGATCGCCGCCTCGACTTCCGCGCGGTGACTCTGCGCCTGCGCCTGCAGGGCTTCGATTCCGAGTCGGACCATCTGGCCGCGTTCTTGCGCATAACGCGCCGCTTCCGAGTCCTGCGACAGGCGCTGGAAGGGACGCTCGAGCGTGAGGCCTTCGGCGGCGAGGATGGCGGCGACTTCGTCGTCGTCTGGCAGCGCCGAGTGATTGCCGTTTGCTGCGACGCAACGAAGGCCGCGGCCTTTCACCGTGTGTGCAACGATGAGCGTCGGGCTGTCCTTCTTGCGGCGGCTGTGCTCGAAAGCCTCCAGGATCGCCTGGTGGTCGTGACCTCCGACGTCGTAGAACAACTGAACGACCTCGTCGTCGGAGAGCGACTCGATCAGCTTCTTGCAGCTGCTGTCGGCCTCGATCACCGCGGTGCGCATCGCGCTGGCGTCGCGCTTCCACACGAGCGCCTGGAAGTGGTAGTCGGAGAGCTTCGTCTCCAGCACGGTCTGCAGCGCCTTGCCGCCTTGCCTGCCGAACACCGACTTGCGAAACGTGCCGTGGCGCAGCTGGATGACTTCCCAGCCGTTGGCGACCGCGGTGCGCTCGATGCGGTCCGCGTCCGTGCCGTGGAGGCCGCGGGTGGTGG
>SXPK01000221.1 GCA_005776365.1 Planctomycetia bacterium | reverse complement strand
GGGTTGTTCTTGGTGCGGCGCGACAGGATCTGCACCACGCGTTCGACTTCTTGGTCTCGGCCGATCACGGGGTCGAGCTTGCCTTCGCGGGCGAGTTCGGTGAGGTCGCGGCCAAACGAATCGAGCGCGGGCGTCTTGCTCTTGGATTGCGGTTGCGGGCTGGAGCTGCTGCTGCTGCTTTCGCGCGAACTGCTGCCGCCGCTTCCCGATGAGGACTCGCTCTCCGACTCGTCGTCCTGGTTCGATTCGCTCGCACCAAGGAACTCGAGAACCTCTTCACGGACCTCATCCAGCTTGACGCCGAGGTTCATCATCACCTGCGCGGCGATGCCCTCGTTCTCGCGGATGAGGCCGAGCAGCAGGTGCTCGGTGCCGATGTAGTTGTGGCTCAACTGCGAGGCTTCTTCCATCGACAGCTCGAGCACCTTCTTGGCGCGCGGCGTGAATGGCAGCTGCCCCATGGTGACCATGGAGGGGCCGGTCTTGACGATCTTCTCGACCTCGTGACGAATCTTCTCGAGGTCGATGTTCATGTTCTTGAGGACGTTCGCGGCGACGCCGCTGCCCTCCTGGACCAGCCCGAGCAGGATGTGCTCGGTGCCGATGTATTCGTGGTTGAACTTCATCGCCTCTTGGCGGGCGAAGCTCATGACCTTCTTGGCGCGGTCCGTGAAGCGATCGAACATCTTGGTGTAACTCCGGGCTCGCGGGATCGGGGACTTAGCTAGTGCTTTGATCGGCGACGAGCGGACGTGGATTGACGCAAGTTGTGGTTCCGGCTCGGGAACGAACACTCGAACTCCCGAAGGTCCGGTCGCACCGAGACGAACCGGATTCTAAGCCGCGGGAGCGGCGGGTCGAAACCCGCATTTTTCAGCACTTTCCTGGATGCGCAGGGCTGAAGCCGGATGCGGTCTGCCCGGACTAGGGCTCGCAGCCCAGGATCTCGCGCAGGAGCTTTGCCCGGCGCTGGTCGCGCTCCTCGGGCTCCAGTCGTTCCTTCGTGAACCGCTGCAGGTGCGCCGGTTGCGACAGCAGGAGCGCCTTGTTGATCGCCGCGACGTCGAAGCCGTCGACGACCCCGTGGTGGACGCCAAATCGCAAGGCCGACAGGCAGCCCAGCGCCTCCTCGCTGCTGAGAATCTGAGCCCGTTCCAAGGTGCCGAGGGCGCGGTGGACCCGGTCCAGGGTCCGGGGGCGGGCCGAACCGCGCAGCAGGGCGTCGCGCACTTCGCGTTCCCACTGCACGACCCGCGACACGGCGAGTTGCACGTCGGACTGCAATTGCTGCTCGGTCCGTCCGAGCGTGACCTGATTGCTGACCTGGTAGAAGTCGCCGAGCGCCTTGCTGCCTTCGCCGTAGAGGCCGCGGACGGCGAGGTGGATCTTCTGCGCCGTGTTCGTCGCCTTCTCGATTTCCTCGGCCCAGACAAGACCCGGAAGGTGCAGCATCACCGACAGCCGCATGCCGGTGCCGGTATTGGTGGGGCACGACGTGAGGAACCCAAACTCCTCGCTGTAGGCCAGCGGCAGTCGCTGCATCAGGGCCTCGTCGACCTGCTCGGCGTGCTTCCACGCGGCCTCGGTCGACAGTCCGGACTGGAACACCTGCAGTCGCAGGTGGTCCTCTTCATTGACCATCAACGCGACGCTCTCTTCGGCGTTGATCGCGACACTGCGCGCCTTCTTGCTGGTCGCCTGCTCGCGACTGATCAAGTGGCGTTCGACCAACACGGTGCGCTCGATCTCTTCCAGCAAGGGCAGATCGACGACGGCGAGTTCGTCCGGCAGACCGGGCGCAGCGAGGCGCTGCACGACGTATTCGGTCAGTTGCTTTGCCTCGTCGGCTTCGAGCCTCGGCGAGAAGCGGAAGCCTTGCAGATTGCGCGCGAGCCGCACTCTGGTGCAGATGGCGATGTCGTTCTGCGGGCCATCGCCCTTCAACCACTCGCCGGCGCGGAACTCCGGCGGTTCACCGCGGCGCTTCTTGCTCACGAGTTCTCCCCGGCGTCGCCGCCTGCATCTCGCTGCTCGGCCCGCCGCAGCGCATCGCGCAGACTCGCAGCCTCTTCGTATCGCTCGCCGCGCACCGCGTCGTCGAGTTGTTTGCGCAGGGTGACGAGTTCTTCCATCGGGGCGCTGGCGCGGAGCATGGGCGGCGGCGCCGCCTGCAACTGGCCCGGCAGCCGGCCTCGGTGCTGACTCGACTCATGCACGCGTTGCAGCAGCGGCACGAGGTCGTCGCGGAAACTCTCGTAGCAACGCGGACAACCGAGCCGACCCGTGTTCTTGAACTGCTGCGTCGTCATGCCGCAGCCGGGGCAGCCTGGCTCGCGGCGCTTTTGCGAGGCCTTTTGCTGCACGGAGCCGAGCAGGTCTTCGAGCAGGTCCGCCGACAACTTCAATGGCGTTTTCGGCTGCACGACGCCCAGCTTCTCGGCGCACGGCGAGCACAGGTGCTGCTGCGACGACACGCTGCCGCCGTCCAGGTCCATCAGGACGATCGTCGAAGGGTTTTTCTGGCAAGACGAGCAGATCTGCATCGCGGGCGCGGAGCATAGCGGGGGCGAGGCTGGTGGCTAGCGACGCAGGCGGGCGGCAGCCTGCGGGCACAAATGCCCAGGAAGCGCAGCGCCGGGCTGAAATCGCGGATCCCGCCGGCGGCGATCTTGCTCAGGCTTCGGCGGCAGTCGCGGCGTCGGGTTTGCCGGCTGCCGGGCCGCCTCGACGGGCTGTCGCCCACGCGTGGAACTCCAGCGCGCGCGCGCGGTAGTTCGGATACTGGTCAAACGAGGAGAAGGCCGGGCTGAAGAGCAGCACGTCGCCTTGACGACACGCGCGCAGCGCTGCATCGAGTGCCTCCTGCACGCGCACGTGCGAAGTCGTCGGCGGCGCCGTGCTGGTCCTTGCCAATGCTGCCGCCAGCGGAACTGCGGCCGCGCCGAACCCATGCACGGTAGCGACGAATGGCGCCGTCGCCTCGGCGACGGCTTGGTAGTCGCCGTCCTTGCTCTTGCCGCCGGCGACCCAATGGATCTTGCCCTTCAGATTGCGCAGCGCCGACCGCGTGGACTCAACCTCGGTGGAGACAGCGTTGTCGTAGATGCGCACGCCGTCGATCGTGCACAACAGTTGCAGCCGGAACGGCAGCGGCGCGGTGTTCGCCAGCGCGAGCCCGATGCCGTGTGCAGAGGCCCCGCACAGACGCGCCGCCACCGCGGCCGCGAGTGCGTTCTCGCGCTGGAAGTCTCCGAACATGCACATCGCGTCGGCGTGCACGATGCGTTCGCATTCGCCATCGGTGGTCCTGGTGCAGAGCCACGAAGCCTCGATGCCGCCGCCGGCCAATGGCGTCAGGTCGTCGGCATAGACAAGTCGTCGCGCCGAAGTCAGAAAGCGCGCCGCGACTGGATCCTCGGCCGCGTGCACGCAGAAGGCGACGGCCATGCGCGGCAACACTGCTTTGGCGGCGTGGTAGGCGTCGAGAGAGCCGTGGCGATCGACGTGGTCCTTGAGGATCTTCGTCAGCACGGCGCCGTGCACGCGGTGGCGCGCAGGATCGACGCGGTCGAGTTGGAAACTCGAGATCTCGAGCACGGCGACCTGGTCCTGTTGCCAGCGCCCTTCGTCTTCGAGCAGGCTGCGGCCAATGTTGCCGCCGAGCAGCGCATCGACGCCGCCGCGGCAAAGCGCTGCGTGCAGCATCGTCGAAGTCGACGACTTGCCGTTGGTGCCAGTCACCGCGACGACGCGGCCTGGGTAGTGCTCCAAGAACAAGTTCACTTCTTGCGTGCGCTCGACTCCGCGACGCAGGGCCGCCGCGAGCAGCGGGTGCTGGTCGGGGATGCCTGGGTTGACGACCATCAGGTCGATGCCGTCGAGCAGCGCTTCGTCTTCGCGGCCGAGTTGGAAGTCGACATCCGGCAACTTGGCGACCTGCGTCCGGCTGTCGTCGAGGTCAGGGCCGCTGCTGCGGTCCGCGATGCGCAGCGCATAGCCCCGATTGCTCAGAAAGCGCGCCGCTGCAACGCCGCCGCCAAATCGTCCGAGGCCGAGCACCAGCGCCGACTTCTTGTGTGTCATCGGGAATTCACCGCGCCGCGCGCGCGGCGAAAGCGCGCGTGCGCAGCGTTTCGAGACCTTCTGGTTGGAAGCCGACCGTGACCTGGCCTTCAACCGGCTGCGGCGCGACCGTTACGACTTGGTCGGCGACGCCAACAAACGGGCGCACCAGCAACTCGAGCGGCAGGTCCAGCGGAAAGACCCAGGGCGTCACGGGTGCAGGGATCGCCAACGAAGTTCGACTTCGCTGCAGCCTCCAGTCGGGCCGGTCACCCACGTCCTTGGGCAGCGCGTCGACGCTCGCCGTGCCGTAGTAGGAAAATGGGCGTCGCTCGCCGCTGTTGGCGCGCGTGCCGTCGACATAGAGCGGCCCCGGCGCTTCGACACAAAGCTCGGGACCGCGGCATGCAACCAGTGCGAGCAGTGCGCCAGCGACGAAGCGGCGCGAGGCGCTCGTCATCGTCGGCGAAGGTCGCGCGCGTAGGTGCGTTCGCAAGGTCGAGGCCAGCCCAGGGACAAAAAACTGGCGGAGAGGGGGGGATTCGAACCCCCGGTACCGTTACCGGTACATCACCTTAGCAAGGTGACGCATTCGGCCACTCTGCCACCTCTCCGCGAGATGGGGGCGCGCAGTAAAGCGAGCCACGCAGATCGAAGCAAGGGCGGTATCGGATCGCGGCGGTCGTGGGCCGGAGGTGCCGCCGCCGCGATGTCGCTCCGATCAGCTGTCAAGGGCGACCGACGCAGTCGCCGTGGCGCCGTTCTCTTCGATCGAGATCCAGAAGCGCGAACCCTCAGGCAAAGTCGAGGGCACCTCGGGATGGCCGTGCATCACGCTCTCTCCCTCGTTGGCGAACCGCACCTTGCGCGAGCCGATGCCGGACTCGAGGCCGACCCAGCACCGCACCGTCTCCGGCCGCGCCTGCTTGCCGAACTCGAGGTCGAAGTCACTCTCCTTGCCCGGCTCCAAGGCAGCGATGCGGATCACCCGGATCGTGCGGCTCCCGATGGTCGCCTCGCCGAGGTCCTTTCTCTGCGCGGGGTCGTGCGCGTGGCCGTGGTCCTGCTCGAAAGGCGCCGGCTTCTCGGCCTGTGGGTGTGGGTGCGCGTGGTCGTGGGCAGCGTCCCGGCAGGCGGTGGAGAGGAGAGCGGCGAAAACGATGGCGCAGGTCGTGTGCAATGCGTTCATGGGTTCTCGATGGAAGAAACTCCGGCCAACTCGCCGCGAGCGTGCATGCCGCGGAACAGCAGCGAGAAGCCGGCAGGTACGACGAGCAGATTGAGGAAGGTCGAAGACAGTAGGCCGCCGAGCACGACGACCGACAACGGCGACAGCAGTTCGCTGCCGGGCTCGCCCGACGCGAGCACCAGCGGAAACAGGCCGAGCGCCGCGGTGAGTGCGGTCATCAGGATTGGCACGAGTCGTTCCTTGGAGCCGCGGCGAATCGCTTCGTCGAAGCCGACGCCTTGTTGCAGCAGGTCGAGGTAGTGGCGGACGAGCAGGATGCCGTTGCGGACCGCGATCCCAAACAGCGTGATGAACCCGACGAGGCTGGCAATCGACACCACGGGCGCTTCGTAACGATCGCTCGACAGGCCGATCAACGCCAAGGTGTTGGCAATCGGCGCAGCGCCAGTGCCGAGGTAGATGGCGGCGATGCCGCCGATCAAGGAGAGCGGCAGGTTGACCATCACCAGCAACGCCGCGCGCATCGAGCCTAGTGCGCCGTTCAGCAAGAAGGCCATGAGCACGAGCACCAGGGCTCCCATCGCCGTGATTGCGCTGCTTGCCGATTGCTGCGCTTCGAACTGGCCGCCAAGTGCGAGCGTGCAACCGGTGTCCGCGACGATCGGTTCGCAACGACGACGAACTTCTTCGACCAGTTGCCCGAGGTTGTAGCCATCCTGCACGTTGCACGAGACGACGGCCTTGCGGCGGCCGTTCTCGCGCGCGATCAGGTTGGAAGTGCGTTCCATCGACAGGTCCGCCACATCCGAGAGTCGCACCGTTGCGCCGCCTTGGCCGCGCAACTGGAGCGAGCCTATCTGCTCGGGGCTCGCCCGCTCGTCTGCGTGCAAGCGCACGACCACCTCGTAGCGCCGAGCCCCTTCGCTGACCGTCGCGACACTCTGGCCGAGCAAGGCCTGTTGAACCTGCGTGGCGGCGTCTGCAGGTGTAAGGCCCGCGGCCGCCAGTTCGCGCGTGCGGTAGCGGACCGGCATCGAGGTCGCCTGGACCTCGCGGTTGCCGGCGACGTCGCGCGTGCCAGGAATCGAACGCAACTCGCGCTCGATGCGCGACGCGAGTTGCCGCAGCAGATCGAGGTCATGGCCCTGGACGACGACCGCGAGAGCGGCCGGTGTGCCGGACAGCACATGGCTCAGCCGGTGCTCGATCGGTTGGCCGACGCTCGTCGTGATGCCGGGCACACCAGCGAGCACGGCGTCGATGGAGGCGCGCACTTGCGACTTGGTGGCGCCCTTCAGCACGGCCACGTCGATCTCTGAGTTGCTCACGGGCTCGGCGTGTTCGTCGCGCTCGGCGCGGCCGGTTCGGCGGACGACGGAGCGGACTCCGGGCGCGTTGATCAACTGCCGCTCGACGCTGCTGGCGAGGCGATCGCTCTCGGCCAAGGAAGTGCCGGGCGGCGCCATCAGCGAGACGGTCAGCGTGCCTTCATTGAACCCGGGCAAGAAGCTGGTGCCGAACGTCGAACCAAGCCACAGGCTCGCGACGGTCGCGATCGCCGCGCCGCCCATCACCCGTCGCTCGTTGCGCAGCGCGCGGTCGAGCGACGGACCGTAGTTGCGCACGATCCAGCGGGTGAACGGACTGTCGTGCTCGCCGTGCTGCGTGCTGGCCTTCGCTTTGCCCAAGAGCAACAAGCACAGCGCGGGCGTCACGGTCAACGCGACGCAGAGCGATGCAGCCGTCGACACGATGTAGGCGATCCCCAGTGGCCGGAAGAACCGTCCCTCGATGCCTTGCAAGAACAGCAGCGGCACGAACACCATGACGATCAGCAAGGTCGCGAACACCATCGGCTGCCGGATCTCGTTGCTGGCCGCGAGCACGACGGCGGCAACGCCGCGGCGTTCCCCTCTTGGTCGCGCGGAGTTGTCGCGCAGGCGCCGGAACACATTCTCGACGTCGATGATCGCATCATCGACGAGTCCGCCGATCGCAACCGCGAGGCCGCCCAGCGTCATCACGTTGATCGACAGGCCGAGCGCCCAGAGCGCCAGAAGCGCGACGGCGAGCGAGAGCGGCAGCGCCGTCAGCGTCAGCAACGTCGTGCGCACGTCGAGCAAGAACAGGACGAGGATGATCGCGACGAAGATCGCAGCGTCGCGCAACACTCCCATCAGGTTGTCGAGCGACAGTTCGATGAAGTCCGACTGCCGCATCACGTGGCGGTCGAGCTTCATGCCAGAGGGCATCGACTTCGCTGCGTCGTCGAGCTTGTCGTCGATGGCGGCAGTGAGCCTGAGGGTGTTGGTGCTTGGCGACTTCTGCACCGACAGCACGACTGCGTTGCGCCCGTCCGCCGCGGCGACGCCGCGCTTCTGCGCCGCGCCGAGCTGCACGTCGGCAACCTGTCCGATCGTGATCGGCGCGCCATCGCGCATTCGCACGAGCGTGCGAGCGATGTCGTCGACACTCTTCACCCGCGCCGACTGGCGGATCGGCACTTCGCGGCCGCCATGGTCGGGCAGGTAGCCGGCTCCGGCAGTGCTGTGCGCGCCTGCCGCCGCGTCGACGACGTCGGCGACCGTGAGACCGTGCAGCCGCAGGTCCTCTTGGCGCACGTTGATCTGGTATTCGGGAAGGTCGCCGCCGATTGCGATCACTTGCGCGACGCCGGGGACGGCGAGGAGCTGGTTGCGCAGTTCGAACTCGGCGTAGGCCCGCAGCTCCTTTGGCGTGCGCAACGCATCGGGCGATGACAGCGCCAGCAGCATGATCTCGCCGGTGATCGACGTGATCGGGGTGATCTCGGCGTGCGCGTCGGCGGGCAGCACATCCCTCACGGCGGCGAGCTTCTCGGCGACCAGCGTGCGCGCGCGATAGATGTCAGCGCCCCAGTCGAACTCGACCCAGACCAACGACAGTCCGATCGCGCTGCTGCTGCGCACGCGGCGCACACCCGGCAAGCCTGCCGCTGCGCTCTCGATCGGGAACGTGATCGTCTGCTCAACTTCGTCCGCTGCGAAGCCCGGGGCCTCGCTGAGCACGACGACTGTGGGCGCGTTCAGCTCGGGGAAGACGTCGAAGGGCATGCGCGGCACCTGGTAGGCCGCGAGGGCCACCACGAGCGCAGCCAGGAACAGCGTGGGGAAGGGTCGCGCCAGCGCTGCAGCGATGAGCCGTTGGAACATGCTGCGTCAGTGGTCTTCGTCGGAGTGGAAGGTGCCGTCGGCGTGAACATGGCCGCCCTTCTGTTGGCTGCCACTGGTCGCGAGCACGAGTTCGTATGCGCCTTCGACGACGATCTCGTCGCCGTCGGACAGCCCGCTCTGGATCGCGACCCAGCGGCCGTCATCGAGGCCGAGGTCTGCCTCGCAGCGGATCACGGTGTCCGGATCGTCCTTCGCGCGGCGGAACAGGACCTTGTGCAGCCCGTCTTGGATCACGGCGCGCGAAGGCACGCAGATTTCGGCGACGGCGGTCGCCTCGGTCTCGATCTCGACGAAGGCAGCGACGTCGGGTCTGGCCCACGATGGTGGTGTCGGCACCTCGACGTAGAGGTCGATCGTCCGTTGCTGGGGATCGGCCGCGACGCCGATGCGCAAAGCGCCCACACTCGCTGCGCCTTTCACGGCGCCAACTGGCACGACGCGCGCGAGAAGCCCGTCCTGCAGACGCGGCAGGTCGCTTTGCAAGCCATGCGCGAGGAAGCGGATCTGCGAGAGATCGACAACCTGAGCGAGCAGCGCGGACGCTTCGGCCCACGAGCCGTCGGCCGCTGGCAAGCGATCGACGATCCCGGCGCGGCGGGCGCGCACTTCGATCGTGTGCAGCTTGCGCCAGTGTGGCGCGCCATCGTCGTCGGCCAGCAACACCTTGGCCTCGAGACCGGTGATCGCGGAGGCCGCGTCGACTTCGAAAGCGAGGCGCTGCTGCATCGCAGCCAGTTCGGCGCGCAACTCAGTCAAGGTCGCAATCAGGTTGGCGTGCTTCTCGGCTGCTTCGGCGACTTGCGCCGAGACCTGCGACAACTGCAAACGCGCGGCGGTGAGTTCTTCGGCATGGCCGCCGACCTCGCGCTGCGTTGCTTCGACCTGCTCGATGCGCGCGCGCAGCACGCTCTGCGCCTCCCGCAAGCTGCTCTCGTGCGCTTCGTGCGCTGCCAGCAACGGCGTCATCGCTTCGAGCCGCGCGTGCGTGATGCCGCGGCTGGTCTCGAGGTCTTGCATGCGCCGCTGCGTCGTGCGCCATTCGGGAGCATCCAACTCGTAGAGCACGTCTCCGGCTTGCACGCGTTGCATCGGCGTGGCCTTCACCTGCACGCGCCCGGCGATCGGCGTGCGGTATTCCTGACGTCCCTGCGGCAGCAACTCGAAGCGGCCAGGCAGCCGCAGCGACACGGCGACGCGGCGACGCTCGACCGTCGTGAAGCTGATGCCGAGATTGCTGCGCACCAGCGCTGGCAGCGCGACGCGATTGGTCTTGGTCTCGGACTTGGCGGGGCCTTGGTCGGTCGCGCCCGGCGCCGACCTCGAGCACGCGGCGGCAGCGAGCGCGAGGCAAGCGACGAGAATGGCTCTTGCGGTCATTTCGGTTCCTGGGTCGGTGTCGTTCCGGCGTCGCGTGGGTTGCAGCCTTCGGGCCAGAAGAGCGAGTTCTCGGCCGCGGTCGCGGCGGCTTCGTCGACGGCTGCGGCGAGCGCGTCGCGCTGCGCTTCGTAGAGCCGCGTCACGGCGTCGAGCAACAGCAGCGGATCGAGTTCGCCGAGTTCGGCGAGCCGCGTCGCGTCCGCGAGTTGCTCGCGGCACGCGGGCGCGAGTTCCGACTCGAGGCGAGTCCGGCGCGACATGGCGGCAAGGCGCGCGGCGCTGGCGCGAACGCGCGATTGCGTCGACTCTTCGAGCGCGGATTCGAGCGCGGTCTTGGCCGCGAGCCGCTGGCCCTCGGCTTCGGCAACGAGGAGACGGTTGCGGTTCCACAGCGGCAGCGGCAACGTGAATCCGATCGCCGGCCGGTTCGTCGCGTCCTCTTCTTCCCAGCCAGGAAACAAGGTGAGCATCGGCCATTGCTTGCTCAGTTCGTGCTCGACGCGCCGTTCGGCCTCGACGTGAGCGCGCCATGCTGGCAGCAGGCGTGGGCCCTCGCGCAATGCGGCAGCGACCGCGTCCTGCTGCGGCGCGCGCGATTCGATCGTGAGTTCTTGGCGCAACGGCACGGCGCTGCCTGGCGGGAGGCCGAGCATCTGGTCGATTTCTGCACGGGCGATGGTCGCGTCGGCGAGCGCCGCATCGAGCTCCGCGCACCGCGAAGCGTGTTCGAGCGCGAAGATCCGGGCTTGCGGTCGCGACAGTTGGTGCGCAGCGAGCAGCCGGGCACCGATCTGATCGAGCGCCTTCAGCGTCGCGCACAACTCCGTCAAGGCATCGGCACGATGCTGAGCCGCGCTCCAGCGCGTCCAGGTCGCGTCGAGCGCATCGCGAACCTCGACTTCGCGCACCAGAGTCAGCAGTCGCGCGGTGCCGTGCTTGGCGTCGGCAAGCTGCCGCTGCAGCGAGAACTGCCGCGACAACGGGACGGTGAGCCCGACGGCGCTGGTCACGAGCCAAGGGTTGGTGTTGCCGAGCTTGTCCGCGACGCTGCCTTGGATCGTCGGGTCGGGCCAGTAGCCGGAGTTTTCTGCGAGTTGCGCGGCGACGTCGACCTGTGCCCGCGCGCGGCGCAACTCAGGGTGGAACCACAGCGCCAAGGTGCGCGCTTCCTGCCGCGTCAGCGCCTCGCCGTCGACGCGGGCGCCGAGGGAGCGCGCAAATGCGCGCACTGCATCCAGGTCGGGCATTCGCGCCCGGTAGCTGGCGTCGTGCGCGGCGAGATCGACTGGCTGCGGCTCGTAGCTCGCGCAGGCGGCGAGCAGGGCGGCGACGGCGAGCGTCAGACTGCGGCGCGGGATCGGCATCGATGAGTCGTCAAGAACACCGCCCCGAGTTCCTTACGCAAGTCCGCGCCGGAGAAAGGGACGCAGTCGCGCGCAAGGATCGCGTCACAACGTGATGACCTTCGCGGCGCGGTCGAGTTCTGTGACCACGCTGTCCATGTCGGACACTTTGCCGACGGCTGGCGTGACGCCGAAGTGCTGCACGCACGTTCCGCATGGCAGCAGATCGACGCCGTGTTCTTCCAACGCGCGCAGTTCCGCAAGCACCGGCGAGTCAGCTGCAACGAGTTTGACGCCGGAGTTGAACATCACGATCGCGGTGAAGTTGCGCAGTCGGATCGACTTCTTCAGGAAGGTGGCGAGGACTTTTTGGCCCAGCGCGCGATCGCCGTGGCCCATCTGGTCCTGGTTGAGGACGAGGACGGTTTCCATGCGCCGACTGTGGCGGCGCGCCGAGCCGGTGGCAACGGCGCGGAAAGGATGGCGGTGGGAGAGGGATTCGAACCCCCGGTGCCCGTGAAGGCACAGCGGTTTTCAAAACCGCCGCATTCGGCCGCTCTGCCATCCCACCGCGCGCCCATGACCCTCGGCCTTTGGTCACGGCGTGGAAGAGACGCTACGCGGCTCAGGTGCCGGGCGCCATCGCGTCGAGCACTTCGCGCGAGACGAAGATTCTTGCTCCGGTCTGCACTGCCAGTGCGATCGCATCCGAGGGTCGACAGTCCACGCGCCGGTCGCCTTCGCCCGCGGGGTCCGACTGGGCCTGGTTCGGCGCCAGCACCAGGTTGGCGAAGAAGGTGCCTTCGCGCAGTTCGGTCACGACGACACGCGTCAGTCGAAAACCGAGTTCTTTCACCAGCCGGCCCACCAGGTCGTGCGTCAACGGGCGCGGCGCCTGCACGCCATTGATCTTGCGGTTGATCTCCTCGATCTCGGTGAAGCCGATGACGATCGGAAAGGCGCGGTGCGCCCCGCCCTTCTCGCGCAGGTGGATGTATTGCTGCTCGCCCTTTTGCTGGATGACGACGCGGGCGAGCTCGACTTCGATGAGGTCCATGGATCGTGGCCACTGCCATCGGCCAGCGGCGGCGTGGCGTTATAACGAAGGGCCTTGCCGATGCCGAGTCTTCCCTTGTCCGAAGGTGCCGTGCTCACCACCGTGAGCCGCAGTGGTCGCGTCGAATCCTGGCACCGCGGTTCCGTCGCTGTCTGGCACGGTTCCGACCTGCTGTTGTCCGTCGGGGCGCCTGCGGCCTTGGTGATCTGTCGATCCGCGACCAAGCCGCTGCAGGCTTTGCCCGTCCTCGAGCGCGGCCTCGACCGTCAGTTCGGCACGACGGATGCGGAGATCGCGGTGATGTGCGCGAGCCACGATGGCACCGAGGCTCACACTTCGTGCGTGCGCGGCTTGCTGAAGAAGGCCGGCTTGCACGAAGGCCAACTCGGCTGCGGTCCGCACGCGCCCTTCGACCCGGCGACTCGGCACGCGATGCTGCTTCTTGGCCAGAAGCCGATGCGCGTGCACAACAACTGCTCGGGCAAGCACGCGGGTTTTCTGTGTCTGGCAAAGGACTGCGGCGACTCGCTCGGCAACTACCTCGATACAAGGAGCCGTTGCCAGCAGGAGATCGCTGCTGCGGTCGGTGCGATGGCTGGAGAGAATGTGCTGCCGGAGCGTGGCGTCGACGGCTGCGGCGCACCGACTTTCGTCTTGCCCTTGCAGTCGCTGGCGCGGGCCTTCTCACGGCTGGCGAACCCGGCGGGGTTGCCACCCGTTCGCGCTGCGGCATGCGAGCGCATTCTCGAAGCCGTGCGCAAGGAGCCGCAGATGCTGGCGGGTCAGAAGCGACTGTGCACGGCCTTGCTGCGCGCGACTCCCAAGATCCGCTTCGCCAAGAACGGAGCCGAGGGCGTCTACGCCGTGGCGCTGGAAAAAGACCCCGCGCGCGTGCGTTGCCCCGAGGCGATCGGCATCGCCGTCAAAGTCGACGACGGTGCGGATCGTGGCTACGAGAGCACGATCGTGGACTTGCTGGCATGGCTCGGCGCGTTTGCCGGTCCCGTGCCGGCTGCGCTGCAGGACTACTGGCAACCCAAAGTCATGAACACACGCGAGCAACAGGTCGGCGAAGTTCGATGCGTCGTCGGATGGGGGGGACTGTGAGCGCGCAGGTCCCGCATCTGCCCAAGCGTGCGCGTGACGCGCACAAGGGCACGTTCGGCACGGCGGTCGTCGTCGCCGGCAGTGAACACATGCTCGGCGCGGCGATCTTGTGCGCGCGCTCGGCGCTGCGCGGCGGCGCGGGCCTCGTGCGCGCCGCGCTGCCGAAGTTGCTCGGCCCGTCGTTCTTGATCGCGGTGCCCGGTGCGACGACCGTCGACCGCGGCAAGGCGTCTGCGTTGCGTTCGGCGCTCGTGTCGGCGCAGGCCGTCGTGATCGGGCCGGGCCTCACCGACTCCACTGCGACCAAGCGCCTGCTCGCCGCAGCGCTCCGCGTGGTGGCGTGCCCGATGGTGCTCGACGCCGACGCGCTCAACGTGCTGGCACCCTTGCGACGCCCGATTCCAGGCGCGCAACCCAAGGTGATCCTGCCGCATCCCGGCGAGGCCGCGCGATTGCTCGGTTGCTCGAATGCCGACGTGCAGCACGATCGCCGCGGTGCGGTCGCAGAACTTTGCGCCCGCTCCGGCGCGGTGGCCGTGCTGAAGGGCGCCGAGACTCTCGTCTGCGAAGGCTCGCGCCGCTTCACCAACACGACCGGCAACCCTGGCATGGCGACCGCCGGCAGCGGCGACGTGCTCGCGGGATTGGTTGGCGCGCTGCTCGCGCAGGGCATGGAGCCCTTCGAAGCCGCGTGTCTTGGCGTGCACGTGCACGGCCTTGCCGGCGACCTCGTCGCTTCGCGCCTGTCCGAAGCAGGTCTTTGCGCCGAAGACCTTCCACTCGCCATCGCCGAGGCGATGCAGTCGACAGAATCATGAACTCGACCGTGCGTCGGTTCGTCGGACTCGCTGCCATCTGCGGCCTCGTCTGCGCGCAAGACGACGCCCATCTGGCGCGCGGTCTCGAAGCGACCGTGCGCAGCGCCGATGCATCCGCCGGCGCACGCATCGCTGCGTTGTCGAAGCTGCAGGCGATGGGGCAACTCGATTCGGGAGTCATCGCCGAGGCCTTGTCGACTCCAGACCTCGACATCGCCGCCGCGGCGGCAGCCATCCTCCGTCACGAGTGGTACACGTGGCCGAGCGAAGTGCTCGATGCGGCACTGAACTCGCCGACTGCGAAAACCGCCGTGCTGCGTGAACTGGCGCTCGCGCCGCGACCTTCTCTCGATGCACTTGTAGCTCGCTGCGCAAAGGACTCCGATCCGGTGGTGCGCGCGCTCGCGCTCTCGGCGCGGCAGTTGCCACCGACTCGCGAGGAAGCGCTGTGGCTGCTCGATTGCCTCGCTGGCTCCGACGAACGCCAGGCGGAGTTCACCGTGCAGCGGATCGCTGCTGCTGATGCAGACCATCTCGTCGGCGCGCTGCATGCGCGCCTTCTGGCCGGCGCGCCGGTTTCGCGCATCGGCGCGTTCCTTCTGCGACTGTCGCCAAGCGGCGCGGAGCAGTTGCTCGTGTTTGCGTCGAGCCTCGATCCGAGTGCGGCGTCTCCGCTCTACGACTTTCTTGCTCAACAGCGATCGCCGGCGTTCTTGGCGCGCATCGCCGCCATGCTCGACGGCGAGTTCAGGATGGAAGCGCCACTCCTGCGGCGCGCCGGCACGATGCTCGACACGCCGGCGCGTCGGACGCGCGCATTCGCCTGGTTCGAGGCAGCGGCTGCCGCGCCTGCGGACGAAGGCGCGCAACGGCTGGCGCTCGCCGCGTTCGACGCTGCGATCGACGGCAGGTGCATGGACGCGGCAGTGATCGACTTCGCGAAGAAAGGCGGCAACCAGCGGCTCGTGCGGTTGGTGCAAGGCAACATCGAGGCGGGGGCCGCTGCGTTTTTAGCTGGGTCGCCTGCAGATCTCGCGGCGGGCAACCAAGGCCTCTGGCTGCTGGTTGCGCATGCCTCTGCCCGCCGCGGCGTGGCCTTGCCAGTTGGCCTCGACGCGCAACTGCGCGCCTGCATCGACACCAAGGTCGGCGTCGTGACGGCACGCGACGAAGTTCGCGTCGCCGCAGAAGCGCTGGCGCGGCTTGCCGGCGAAGACGCATTGCCCTTGCTCGTCCGTGCGGCTGGCGCGGATCCAACGTGCGCGCGGATCCTGATCGACGCCCTGGTGCGCCGCGCGGATCCGGTGGGCGCGGTGATGCTGCGGTCGCTGCTCGCTGACATGCAGTCGATGGACGCGGCGGCATTCGCTGCGGCTCTTGACGCGGCAGAACTCATGCTGCTCGAGAGCAAGGCATGCGCTGCCGAGGATGCGCGCTGCGATGGTGTGTTCTCGCGATTGGCGTCGGCAGAGCCGGCGATCATCGAACGACTCGCGGCCGCGTGTCCGTCGTTGCCCGACGCGCGCTGGCACGAAGCGCTGGCCGCCTTTGGCATCGCCAAGGGCCGGTCGAAGACGTGCTTGGGTCTTTGGCTCGTGGCCTGCCCGCTCCACGACGCGCTGGTGGCATTGCGAATGGCGCACGCCGCGGCCGACGATGCCGATGACAAGCTCGCCCTCTACGAATGCCTGCTGCGGACGAAGGACCGTGGCGATCTCGTGACGAAGGGCATGGAAGCGTTCGGCGCCAATCCCGATGCCGACGACGACTTCTTGTTTGCCGCCCTTTCGACCGCGCAAAAGCCGTTGGCCGCAACGGACCTTGCGTTGATCGCATGGGCCATGTTCGAGGCGCCCAAGCGCGATAGTCGCGAAGCAAAGCGCTCGAAGGACCCACGCCCGCGCGGCGCCTTCCCCGAGGTCGCGGCGATCGCCAACCTGTTGTTGCTCGACCCGGAGAACGGCGTGCGCGCTTTCGATGGAGCAAGCGCTCGAGTCGCCGATGCCGCTGCGTCCGGAGTTTCGCGTCGCCGGTTCTTGGAACTGTGGTCGTGCCTGCAGCGCGACGCTGCGCTGCAAGACCGCGTCGGACGCGCGACTGCGGTCTTCGTGTTGGCCTTGCCGGCGACGCATGACGCCGGGGAGGGGGCGGCTTCGCTCTACGCGGCGCGCGATGCATCCTCGCGTGGGGAGCACGACAGAGCCGAAGCTCTGTTCACCGTGGCGATTGCCCGGTTGCTGCGCGATCCCGGCGCAGACGCCGAGGCCCGCGTTCATCTGGGCGTTCGTGCCCCGCTCGATGGCGACGACGCCTACGCGGCGCTCAGCGCGGCCCCGCACCTCTGCCGCGCACGCGGTGCCGTGGGACCGGCCGCGGCGAAGGACGCGCTGCAGGTTGCGCGCGAGTTCGCTGGCCGCGACCTGGCCACGCTGCGTGAGATCGACGCTATCCTTTTGACCTTCAAATGAACCTCCGCGCTTCCTTCGTGCCCGTGTTCGCTGCCGCGCTCGCGGCCGTCGCCTGCTCCCAACAGCCAGCGTCGGCCGATGCCAAGCAACCCGCTTCGCAGCAGGATCCGGTTGCGGGCAAGCAACTCGCCCAGGAGCTGAAGGCGTTGTTCGCGAAGGAGAAGATCGAGATCGACCTCCAAAAGGGCACTGTGACCGTGCCCGCCGTCGTCAACGCGCCGCCGGATCCGATCGAGTACCTGTTGATCCATCGGAAGGGCAAGAAGCACGAAGCGATGTTCTTCACCGAGAGCAAGCCGAGCGTTCTCAACAGCGCGCTCCTCTTGGTCGGTCTCGTCCCAGGCAAGAACGCTTCCTACCGGGAGAAGGACCCGCCGCCGACGCTCGAAGAGATCGAGAAGGGCGCGGACCCGATCGTCATCACTCCGCCACAGGGCCAGCCGTTCTGGATGACGGTCGCTTGGAATGACGACCAGGGCAATCCGGTCGCGCGCTGCGTCGAGGATCTCATCGGGGATCTGTTGACGAGGGCTCCGGTGCGCGACGCGAGCTTCATCTACATCGGCGGCCGGATGGCGAGCATCTACAAGGGCGAACCGGAGGTCTATGTCGCGGACTTCGAGGGCAACCTCGTGAGCCTCTGCTACCTGACGCCCGACAACCACCTCGGCACGATGCATCACGAGCGCTCACGCAACGATGAGAACTGGTGGCTCACCGACATGGTGCCTGCCGCTGGCACCAACGTGCGCTTCTCGTTCCACCGTGAGAAGCCAGCCTTGCTGCTCGAGCGCGAGAAGCGCCTCGCAGCGGAAGACGCGGCGGCGGTGGACAAGCCCAAGACCGACGCGCCGCAGACCGACAAGACCGCGCCGGGCATTCCCGCGCCGGGCACCGACAAGTAGGCGCGAATCCAGCGCGGCGCTGCGTCGCGATCAGTAGAGGACGGTCGCGCCGGCTTGCGAAGTCGCGAGTCCCGTCACGACGTTGGCGTCGAGCACGAGCCACTGGAAGTAGACGGGCACGTTGTGGAACACGATCGAGGGCGGCGGCAAGGGGATCGGTTGCGCGACGTTGCCGTTGTTGAACAGTTGCAGCGGGAACGACGTCTGCGGATCAATCGCGAGTTCGCTTTCGTCCATTCCGATCAACGACAGTGGCAGCGGCAGCGGGATGCCGCCTGACGACTGGTTGTTCGTGCCGAGGTAGAGGATCGCGCCCAGCGAACGGCGGCAGCCTTCGAGCGTGACCTGGAAAGCCGGATTGCCGAAAGCCGGCAGCCCGCGCATGCCACAACGGCCGAGATGGCCGAGTCCGTTCTGAAATGGTCCTTTCAGCACGGTGAGCCTCGAGGTCGCGCCGAGTTGCTGCACGCACAGCAAGCGGAACTCGCTGGCGTCTGGTCGGAACAACTCCAGCCCGCGCGCGACGCCGCCTGGACCGAAGGGGCTCGGTTGGCTGCGGTCTGCGATCCACTCGATCTGCTTTGGTTGCATCGAGTAGCCGTCGTGCACGAAGCCGTGAATCCGGAGGTTGCCCAGTTGGCTCGCGCGCGGTGTTTGCGAGAACCAGTAGAAGTCGCCGGTGCGGTCGTCGAATGCTGCGCCGGCGATGCCGGTGGGCGTGCCGTTCGCGCCGGGGGTCAGCACGCGCAGAGGCGCGCCGGCAAAATCGAGTTCGGTGACGAGGCCAGCTTGATCGCTGACCCAGAGCGAGCCCGCGCCACCGTCGCCGTAGCGTGAGAATGCGAGCCCAAGCGGCCCGGCGCCGGCGATCGCATTGCTGACGATCGTGCGACCCGGGAGCAGGACGGGAACCGCCGCAGTCGCGTCGACGGCAAAGATCGCGATGGTCCCGTTCGAAAGGCGCCGGTCCATGAGACCGTAGACCACCTGCTGCTGGGGGATGCCGCTTGGGCCATAGAACTGTCCGACCGCGAGGTCGGAGGCGCCTTCGAGCGAAGCAACGGCCTGTGGATATTGCAGCGGGGCGCCGACGAGGGTGCCGGCGGCGTCGACCTTGAACAACTGATCGCCCGCCGAGTTGCGGCCCGCGATCCAATAGGAGATGGCGCCAGTTGCGTCGACGGTGGCGGCCGCCGCGGTGCAGTTGGCGCCCGCAGTGACGGCGCCGAGGTCGAGGCTGAGCGACGCGCTGTCGATCTCGCCGAGCGCCTCGCCAAACTTGTCGCCGTCGTACTTCTGACAGTGCGTGCTGATGTAGAGGTTGTCGATCGCGACGGTCGCGAGCGCCGAGCCGGACAACGCGAAATCGAGTTGCTCAGCATCGGGCTGCGGCATCAGCAGCATGTCGATGGTGGTGCGGACGAAGCCGTTGGGCAGCTGCTCGACTTTCTCGTCGAGGATCTTCCGTTCGTAGTCCTGCAGGCTCTTCTCGATCTCGGCGAGGACGCTCGCAGATCCCGACGCGAATGAGTCGAACTGGACCAGCAGCCGCTTGGTCTTTGCCGGGTCGATCTCGTTGTCGACCAGCACCGAGATCGAGCCGGCGCCGGCGCCGGTGAATCCCAGCGCGCCGGGTTGGCCGTTCACGCTGGCGAGCCACGTGACGTTGGCCGTGTTGGTGAACATGCCGGGCCCTGGCGGGGGCGCAAACCACGTCGGCAGCGCCTGCGTCGTCGGCGCCAGCGGGTTGGCCGCGTTGTTGAAGTCCCAGAACAAGCTGACGGTGTCGTTGCTGCCGGTGTAGTTCCACCACGGCGGCGGCTCGTTGGGCGTTTGAGCCTGCAGCGCGGATGCCAGCGCGATGGCTGACGCGACAAACAGGGCTTGCATCTTCATGGCGTGTGCTCCGACGTGGGCAAGGGGCAGGTCAGCGGATGTGGGTTGGCAAAGACTGTCTTGCGGATTCGGGGAGCGCTTGCAGCGCCGCGCGGACGGGGTCGGTCGGCCAGGCACGCGCAACGGGATCGACGCCGCAGGTGATGGCGCGGGCGCCGTCCGCGGAGACTGCGAGCCAACGAATCTGGTTTTGGTGCAGCGATTGGCGGGTTCGCACCACGGAGGTGGCGAAGTCGAAGACGAAGGCCGCCGCGTCGCGTGATGCGGCATTGGCTGCGACGACGACCGCCCCTTCGTCCGAGATCGCGCACCGGCGCAGCGCCTCGCCGGCTTAGAACCGACGCAGCTCTGTTCCGTCGTTGGACCACAAGCGGACCGTGCCGTCGTCACTGCAGGTGAGCAGGCGCGAGTCGGGTGCAAAGCGAACGCACTGCACGGTCTGGGTGTGCCCGTGGAACTCCTGAAGCAGCCTGCCGTCCTCGACGGACCAAAGACTCGCGGTCGTCGCTTCCTTGGCTGCCGTCGCGATCTGCCTGCCGTCCGTCGAAAGCGCTGCGTCGCGCACTTCGTGCAGCAGTTGGATCTCGCGCACGATTGCGCCGGTGTCGACGGCGACGACGCGCACCGTCTTGTCTTCGCGACTGGCGACGAGGGCCAGCCGACCATCGCCGCTCCATTGCAACGCCGCAACTTCGCCGCGGACCGCTGGCAACTCCCGCTGCACGACGCCGGTTGACGCGTCGACCGTCGCCACTGCGCCAGACTCCATGCCGACCAGCAGGACATCGGCCACCGGGCTCAGTGCGAGCGCGTGGACTCGGTCCGTGCGTCCAATCGTCGTCGAAGCGACGGGCGGCAGCGCGCGCAACAAGGAACCATCTGCTGCAAAGGCGCAGATCTGGCTGGTGAAGTCGCCTCCCGCGGTCCAGAACGCGACCTCGCCGCGCCCAAACGCAGCGGTGCGCGCGCTCTCGCCAAACGCCAACTCCATCACACCGAGGGGCGCGTCGAAGTCGATCGCTTGCGCGCGACGGCCCGAGCTGTCGAAGTAGACCCTCGACGATCCCTGCGCGAACGACACTCCGTGCATCGGGCCACCGGTTTCGTAGCGGAACAACCGTTCGCCGGACAACGCGTCGAACACACGCAGCGTGCCGTCGTAGCACGCGGTCGCAACGCGATCGCCCGAGGCGGAGAACTGCACGCAGGTCACGAGGCCGTCATGGCCAGGCAGCATCGCTGCTTCGCGCAAAGGCGCGATGGCCAATGCGCGCTCCGAGTCGGCGCCGCCGGCAGCGGCTTCGACAGCGTTCACCGAATCACGCAAGCCTTCGACGCGCCACAAGCGCGCCGTGCGGTCCGTGGCGCCGGTCGCGAGCAGGGATCCGTCCGGCGAGAAGGCCAGCGCTCGGATCGCGCCATTGCAGCGCGCCTGCAGGACCAGTTCGCCGCCTGCCTGATCGCCATGCGGCATCGTGTAGACGCGCGCCATGCCGGCATCGGTCGCGAGCGCGACGAGGCGATTGCTGCGCTTGCCGAACGCGTCTGTCCGCGCAGGTTGCAGTGCGACTGCGAGCACGAAGCCCTCGACCGCCAACTTCGAGAGTGGTGCGCCACTGGTCGCATCCCACACGCACGCGGATCCGCTTTCGTGGCTCGACACGGCGAAGGCGCCGTCCTCCGTGATCGCGTTGGCCATCGACCAACGCAGACCTGTCGAGGCGCCCAGTCGTTCGCCCGAAGCAACGTCCCAGACGACAACCTCGCGCGCGGCGCCTGCCTCGGCGTGGTTGTCCGCGGTCAGCATGCGCGCGCCCGTGGAGTCGAATCGGATCTCGTGCACGGTTGCATCGCGCTCGAAGTGGCGCAACTCGATGCCGGTGCGCGCGTCCCACAAGGTGGCGCCGCGCTTGTCGCCCGTGGCGATGCGCGCGCCATCGGGGTGGAATCGCGAAGTCAGCGCGACGTCGCGGCCGATGAGTTCCCGCAAGCGCGCGCCCGAACTCGGGTCCCATAGCCGCGTCGGTCCGGCCAGCGAGTTGGTTGCGACGATGGAGCCATCGGCGTTGCAGTGCACGAGACCCGTGGCCCGGTCCTCGTCGAATGTCGTCACGCGGAAACCGGGGCGCAGCGCGTCGAACACCGCGCCGCGCGTCTGCGGCGTGTCGAAAAGCCCGACCGCCTGCAGCGCGAGCCCGATCGAGCGCTCCCGCTGCGAGCCTGCCAACTGTCGGCTCTCGAGCAGCTTGACGTTGGCTTCGGCCCTGCGGCGCAGCGCGTCGGTGGCAGCGAGCTCGCCCTCTTTGCGCAGCAGTTGCAGATGCGAGCGGGCCGCGGCGTCGTGAGGCAACAGCGCCAGCGCGTCGGTTGCGAAGTCGATCGCGCGGACAAAATCGCCGGCTGCTTTCGCTTCGTCGGCGGCGACCGAAAGACGCAGGGCCTCCGCGCGGTCCATCGCTGCAACAAAAGCCACGTAGCCGAGACCGACTGCCGACACGGTGATCGCAGCGGCGATGGCGACCGACGCGGCGCGGTGTCGACGGATCCACTTGCTCGCGCGTTGCACCGTGTTCGCGGGCCTCGCGCGGATCGGCTCCATGCGCAAGAACCGACGCAGGTCGTCCTCGAACTCGGCCGCCGTCTGATAGCGGGCCTGCGGGTCCTTCTCGATCGCCTTTTCGCAGATCGTGACGAGGTCCTTCGGCACGCGCGAGTTGTGGGCCGTGATCGGCTTGGGGTCGCGAAAGCAGATCTCGTAGACGATCTGCTGCAGGTTGCCGCCATCGAAGGGACGGTGCAGGGTCAGCAGTTCATAGAGGATGACGCCGAGGGAGAAGACGTCGGTGCGGTGGTCCTGAGCGACCTTCTTCTGCAGCGTCTGCTCAGGGCTCATGTAGTGAACCGTGCCGGTCACGTCGAGCGAGCCCGTGAGGCTCTCGTCCTCGATGTTCTTGGCGAGGCCGAAATCGAGCAGTCGCACCTTGTGGCGGTCGTCGACCATCACGTTGCGCGGCTTGATGTCGCGGTGCGCGATGCCGTGCTGGTGCGCAGCCGCCAACGCCGACGCGATCTCGGCTGCGATCCGCGCGCAGTCGGTGACGTAGCTCTGCGTCACCGCAAGATCGCGTTGCAGGCCGACCGAACCGCTGATCTGCAGCGGATTGCTGCCGTTCTGCTGCCTGAGCTCGTCCAGGATCGCGCCGAGGTTGCGGCCCGGAACGAAGTCCATCGCGAACCCGTAGGCGCCGTCCACTTCGCAGAAGGAATGCACCGGCACGATCGCCGGGTGCACGATGCTCGCCGCGGCTGCAGCTTCGCGGCGGAAGCGCTCGACATGTCGCGGGCTCAACGACAAGCCCGACGCCAGCACCTTCAACGCCACACGGCGGCGTAGCGCTGGCTGGTAGGCGAGGTAGACGACGCCCATGCCGCCGCGACCGAGTTCGTCCTCGATGACGAACTCGCCGAACTTGCGACCTGCCGGCTCCGACTGGGCGCCGTCGTCTTCGACGATCGAGCCGAGGAAATCGTCGAACTGCAGGAAGTGGCGGCAACGGGAACTGATCTTCTTTCGCAACCCTTCTGGATAGTCCGAGGCAAAGGTCGTCGGTTCGAGATCGGCCTGCAGTTGCCGCGCGGCGATGAATGCCTCGACTGCGCGTTGCACCAGGTCGCTGTCGTCGGCTGGGTGCGGCTTGTTGCCTGGGATCGCCATGTCAGGCGTCCTCGTCGTCGACCAGCAGATCCGAAAGCCGTGCCTGGGCGCGGCTGAGCAGCGCGCGCACGGCGCCTACGGACGGCAGTCCAAGCTCGTTGCAGATCTCCTCGTTTTCGAGCTCGAGGTAGCGCCGCAGCATGATGACTTCGCGCTCGCGATCCGGCAGCCGTTGCAGAGCCGCGCGGACTCGCTCGGTCATTTCCTGCTCACTGACGATTTCTGCCGGCGTGCGGTCGTCGCCTGGCAGCAGTCTCGCGATCTGCGTGTCGAGCTGGACTTCATGCTGTTGGCCGGCGCGCTTTTGAGTCTCCATGGCGCGCACGCGGCGCAGGATCTCGTACTCGGCGCCCTTCAGCAGCCAGGCCAGGAAGGATCCGTCGCCGCGATACTCGAACTGCGATAGCCGCCGGAGCGCCGACAGAATCGCGTCCTGCGTCGCGTCCTCGCTGTCGGCAAGCAGCAGCCGATACTTCGGCCCGACCAGCTTGCGCAGGGCTGAACGCAGTCGTTCCCGGTAGCGCTGGAATAGGGAGTCAACCGCGTCGCGGTCATTGCTGAGCGCGCGCGCAACCAGGGATCGCGTGTTCTCGTCCAAGAAGTGTGCTCGGGCAGCTCGGGGGCCCTGATTCTGCCCGGCACGCTTGGGGCGGCAAGACGCACGCCGCAGCAAGGCGACAGGAACGGGGGCCAGCACGACGATGGGAGACGGCAACACAGGAAGTTCTTCCTCAGAAGAACCAGAAGTGGCGATCCGCACGCGCGCGCCGCTTTTTTTCCGTCCCTTCGGGCGCGGCGCCGTCTTTCTCGCCGGGCCGAAACGCCCGCGCGAGTCGCAGGTCGCTTGCCCGCCGCCAACCGACGCTCCTGCCCCAGCAGATCGGCTGTAGCGACACTGCCGGCAAGCTGGCATAGCCTCTGGATGATGCGGTTGTCCAACCATTGCTTCTGCCTGCTCGCTGCCGCCTTGGGGCTACAGGCTTGCTCCGTGCCGGAACCGGCGTCGCCCGCCGCGGTCGTCGCTGCGGCGACAGAACCCTCGCTGCGCGATCGCTATTCGCGGTCTCCCCAAGACTGGCCTGCGGCCACGATCGACGCGGGGGTCGCCTTCGTCGAACTGGGTCCGATCGAAAAAAGCACGCAGCCGGCTGACCCGCAGTCGACGGCGCGCGTCGATCTCGGCAAGGCCTTGTTCTTCGACGCACGGATTTCGGGCAGCGGCCACATGGCCTGCGCGAGTTGCCACGACGCAGACCTCGGCTTTGCCGATGGCAGGACCACGAGCTTTGGGCACGGCTTCCAGCCACTGCGGCGCAATGCGCCCTCGATCCTCAACGTCGGTTCGTTGCCGACCCTGTTCTGGGACGGGCGGGCCAAGACCTTGGAAGACCAAGCGCTGATGGTGTTCGAGAATGCCGACGAGATGCACACTTCTGGCGGTGCGATCGTCGAGACGCTGTCGCAGTCCCAGGGATATCGCGAGCGATTTGCCGCCGCCTACGGCGACGATGCGATCACGCTGCCGCGCACCCTGCAGGCGATTGCCGCCTTCGAGGCCACGGTGCGGAGTGACGGCAGCTCGGCCTTCGACCGCTTCGTCGCCGGCGATCGTGAGGCGATGGACGACGATGCGATCCTCGGCCTGCACTTGTTCCGCACCAAGGCGCGCTGCGTGAACTGTCACCACGGCCCGCTGCTGACGGACCACTCGTTCCACGACTTGGGACTTTCATACTACGGCCGCGAACTCGAGGACCTCGGCCGCTATCGCGTGACCAAAGACACGAAGGATGTCGGTCGCTTCAAGACACCGTCGCTCCGCAACGTCACGCGCACTGCGCCCTATATGCACAACGGACTGTTCGACCTCGCCGGCGTCGTCAACATGTATTCGGCGGGCATGGCGACGTTGCGCAAGAAGGCCGGGCAGGAGGGAGATCCGCTGTTCCCTACCAAGTCACCGCTATTGAAGCGACTTGATCTCAGTGTCGACGAGAAGCGCGCGTTGATCGCGTTCTTGCATGCGCTGGAGGAGAGGAGGCGGCGCGTTCGACCGCCCAAGTTGCCTCGTTCTGCACCGCACAAACCTGCAGTGAGCATGCACGGACGCCTTTTGCTTCTGGCAACCACGAGCGGAGTTTGACGAGGGCCACAGCGCGCGCCCGGCATTCCGAGCAGGTTGGAGTTCAGATCCCGATGCGCGCGCGAGCGGCGTTCGACAACACGCCACCGAAAGCATTGAAGCCTGCCACTTCGAACGAGAAACCCTGCTGGTAGAAGTAGACGCCGACGAAGGCGGGATCTGCTGGGATGGGCAAGAACTGCTGGCCGATGCCGTTTTGCGCGGCGATGACATCGATGCGGTCTGCGGCCATCAGCAGCGAGCAACCGGGAATGCCAAAGCTCGTCAGGTCGAAAGGCAGCGGCGCGCCTTGCCAGACCGTGTCAGAGAATCCGAGTGCAAGGATCGCCAGCGGCATGATCGGCACGAGGTTCGACAGCGTCGGCACGAAGGTCTGCCCAACCCGCGGCCCAGCGAGGGCTGTCAGCGATGGTGTGCCGGCGCTTCCTGCGCAACCCGGTCCGAATGGCGAGTAGCTCGCGCCATAGATCCACGTGTCATTCAGCGTGGTGCCCGCGCCGCCACCGAGCGAAGCGGCGCCACCGAAGAGCACGGTCGTTCCTCGCAGGCGATCGAATGCCAGCGAACTGAGGCGGCGTGCGCCCGGACCGCTCGGCGCGGCGAGCGTCCACGCCACGCCGTCGAACTCCCAAGTTTCGTCAAGCAGCAGTCCGCTCGAGTCGACGCCGCCGTGCATGACGCACACGCCGCGAGAACTGTCCCACACCATGTTGGCCTGGTAGCGCGGCTGCGGCGGGATGCCGAGCACGGAGGCGGCGGTCCAGGTGGTTCCAGTCCACAGCCATGTCGTCGAGTTCATGGCGCCGGTCACCGGCGTGACGCCGCCGAATAGCACGCACGTGCCGAGCGTCTCGCAGAAGCACATCGCCGGTCCGTCGAGCGAACCAGGGTTGGTTGCTGGCGTGCGCTGCAACCAGTTCGTGCCGTCAAACTCCCAGGTCTGGTTCGTGGCTCCGATCAGCATCGAACTCGGCACTCCACCAAAAACCACGGTGCGGCCGCGCAAGGGGTCGAAGGCCATGCCGTTCCGGCCGCTGCGGAATGGCGTCGTCGCTGTCGTGCGCTGCGTCCAGGTCACGCCGTCCCATTCCCATGTGTCGTTGAAGGACTGGCCGCCGATGGGTGAGGCGCTGATGCCGCCAAAGAGCACCGTCACGGAACGCAGCGAGTCGAAGACCAGGCGGGCACCGCCACGCGCCGGTGGCGAAACGGCGGGGGACTGCTGGGCCCAAGCTTGACCGTCGAAAGTCCAGGTATCGGCATGGGCGCCGAAGGTCGGCTGCGCACCGCCAAACAACACGCAGTGGCCGCGTGCCGCATCGAAGGAAAACGGCGCTCCGCTGCGGCTTGCCGGCGAGACCGTAGGCGCTTCGAGGAACCACTGTGCCGGGCACGTGGTTGCGAGCGAGGCGATGGCGGCTGCCGCGAAGAAGCGTGTGAGTCTTTGAGCAGTGGAAGACACGGGCATGGAACCGAGGGCGTCGAATGCGTGCATCCGGCCAAGTGATAATCCACCCGAGGGGCCTGTTGTCGGCAGTCGTGTCGTCATGGCGTAGAGCCTAGCCCTCGATCCCCGAGCCTGTGACTCGCGCCGAGCGTTCGCGCGGGCTGCCCTTCGGCATCGCCACTGCGCCTCGCCGTCATTGCTCCGGCGGCTAGAGCCGCCACACTTGCCCCAATGGCGGACACTCCGCGCACGATCTTGCACGCCGACATGGACGCCTTC
>SXPK01000017.1 GCA_005776365.1 Planctomycetia bacterium | reverse complement strand
GTGGCGAGATGATGTTCCGCTACATGCGCTGGAACGAAGCTGCGGACCTGATCCTCAAGGGCATGGACGGCGCTATCGGCAAGAAGCAGGTGACCTACGACTTCGCGCGACTGATGGACGGCGTGAAGGAGGTCAAGTGCTCAGAGTTCGGCGACGCGGTCATCGCGTCGATGTGAGCGAAGGCTCGCGTTGTGGTGCGAACGCGGGGCGCCTCGATGGCGCCCCGCTTCGTTTCTGGTGCGAGCGGCCTCAGCCTGCGGTTCCCGGTGTGGGCCGCGGTGCTCGACCAGAAACCCGCGGTCTGGAAAGCAAGACGGCGTCCGCACCCGATCACTCGGTTGCGGACGCCGTCCTTCACTCATGGGACTCTTTGGACTCACTGACGTTTGTCACGCGACGACCCCTGGACTCACTCGGGACTCATTGGACTCAGGACTCACTGCTCTGCTCTCCTTCGGGGTCGCCGCGCGACGCCTGACTAGAGCAAGGGTCGTGCCGTGGGTTGCAGAGCGGGATTCCGACCGGATTGCGAACGTTGACGGGGTTCGAGTGTCCGGCAGTCGCAGGAAGGGGACGCCAAAAAGCAAGACAGCGCGCATCGCCGATTGCTCGACGATGCACGCTGTCTGCTGGACTCCGAAGACTCGGAGGGTGTTTGTCGCTCGACGGCCCTGTTGCCTTACTCAGGACTCACTCAGGACTCGTTGGACTCACTCACTCGGACTACGCTCGCAGCAGAGCCGTCGTGCGACAGGCAGAGAGGAGCAAGCCCTGTGCCATCGTGATGGCACTGCAGTCGCGCACGGCAAGTGGACGTGATTTCCGCTGCGCAATCGCGCGTGTTCGTTGCGACGCATCGAGTTTGACCGCCGAACGGACACTGCGGTGTCGTGGTCTCCGGGCGTCGCGCGGCAGCGCAATCGCGTCGTGATGCCAGATGCAGCAGCTCCCACCAGCCTTCAGCGGCGGCGCGTGAGAGGGGCGGTCGCGAATAGGGGCACGACAAGAGCGAGGACCAGCCGCCAGAAAAAGACATGCGCTCGCGAGCGTTGGTGAACGCTCGCGAGCGCATACCGGCCAGTGCGACAGGTCCGTGGCAATCGTGAGGACTACGGGGGCGACAACGACGAGAGGCGCGCCTCGTGGACAACGTGGTTATTGCCCGGTGCCCGTCGCCTCAATGGGAGCAATCAGCGTGCCGCGATCCGATGTCCGGCTTTCGACCAACACGTCGTGGGACACTCGTGCAGGTCGGCCTGAGGGACTCAGGCCTCAGTCGTCATCGTCGTCCTCGCACGGCCTGGTCGCCCATTCCGGATATGGCGCCGCGCTGCCGCGCATCGCCCGCCAGAGGATGCGGTTGAGCGTGTCCTCTGGAGCCTTGTCGATCTGCGCGAAGTTCAGCGTCGCCGAAACCTCGGCGTCATCGCGCAATGCCGGATCCGCAATCGCAGTCGCAAGGGGATTCATCTCGTCGAGATCGACGTTGCTCGGCAGCGCTACGAACGGCGCGAAGTCCGGCACTTCTGTGAAGCACTCCGTCATCGGCGAGGCGCTCGCGTCGAACACATTCATGGGCGGGATGCCGAGAACTTGCTCGATCGTGCGCAGCACGCTCGTCGTGTTGTATTGGCTGCTTACCGTCGCGCCGCGTCGCACGTACGGTCCTGCGAGATAACAGGTTGTCCGGTATCCGCTTACGTGGTCCCAGCCATTCTGCGGATCGTCTTCGATGCCGACGATCAGCATCTTCTTCCAGAACGTCGACTTCGACAGGCCTTCGACGATGCGTCCGAACGCGAGGTCGTTGTCGGCGACGCACGCTGCAGGCGTTGGGCACTTCGGAGACGTGCCGCTCGTGTGGTCGTTGGGCAGGCAGATCATCACCAGCCGTGGAAACGTGCCGCGCTTTTCGAAGTCGGCGAGTTCGCGCAAGAACGCATCGGCGCGGAATTGATCGGGCACCGACATGTTCCAACCGACCGTGGCATCGCAGTTGTGCGCGTCGAGCGTCGGGATCGTCGGCTTGCACGCAAACACGACGTCGTCGCGTTCGCCGCGCCACGCCGCGATGCACGCCGCGAAGTCGGGTTCGCCCTTGCGGCCGTCCTTCCAGCGCACCGCCGGCTCGCAGAATTCGCCGTAGTTGCGCAGGGTGATGCCGCGCGCGATCGCGTGGTCCCACAGGAAGCCGGCAGACGAATACGAGATCGCGTCCTTCTCGCCTTCGCCCATGCCATCGGGATAGCTGCGCGGGAAGCCGGCAAAGCTCTTCTCGAGGTAGTCGCTCGCGAACGCGGCCGTCGACCACTGGTGCCCGTCGGCGCTCAGGATGCCGGAGCAATACGTGTTGTCGAGCAGCGTGAACTGCCGCGCGAGCGCGTGTTGGTTGGGCGTGAGGCGTTCGCCGAAGATGCACAACGACGGATCGCCGTTGCCTTGCGGCATGTCGCCGAGCACTTGGTCGTAGGTGCGGTTCTCCTTGATGACGTAGACGACGTGCTCGATGTGGCTCGGCTCGCCGATTCGCTCGGGGATCGCGCGCTTCGCCGCGTCGCGGCGCGGCGGCAGCATCGCTTGTTCGATCGTCGCGCGACGCAGGTTGGCGTCGACCTTCGCGGTCAGCGTGGCGAGCTCGTCGTCGTCGGGGATCGGCACGAGCGACATCGAGCCGTGATACTGGTGCGAGTTGTACTCGGGCTGCTTGCCGTCGCGTGCGCGGCCGAAGCCGAGGCCTTTGATGTTGGCGGTCACGACGCGGTTGCGCCTTGCGTCGAGTGCGATCGCGCCTGGATACCAGCCGACCGGAACGAGGCCCGTGAGCACGCTGTCGCCCTTGTCCTCGGGCTCGAACGCGATCACGCCGATCGCGTTCATCGAGCCGTTGCAGACGAACAAATGTTCGCCGTCCTGCGAGAAGCACAGCGCGTTGGGGCTCGCCTGGAGCAGGTCCGCCGGCTTGGCGCGCGCCCACATCGTCTCCTCGAGCGCGCCCGTCCTGGCGTCGAGCACGGAGATCGTGTCGCTGCCCGCGTTGGCGCAGACGACCCATTTGCCGTCGGGCGACACGGCGAGCGCCGATGCGTGCAGGCCGGTCTTCGTCTCTGTCACCAGCGCGAGCGTGTCGCGGTCGAGCACGTGCACCGACCCTTCGCTCGCGATATGGCGAAGGGGATCGACGCGCACCGTCGTGCCCTTTCCTGCGGGACCGACGAGGTCGCCGTCCTGTGGCGCGCCGCCGCCCCAGTTGCTCACGAACACGCGATCGCCCGCGAGCACGACATCGTAGGGGGCGACGCCGACGTGAGCCGCGCCGAGCAGTTGTCCGTTCTGCGCGTCGAGCACGAGCAGGCGGTTGGACAGGTTGCCGCAGACGTAGAGCATCGCGCCGTCGTGGCTGGCCGCGAGTCCCGCGGGGATCTCCGCTTCGCGCATCGGCGCCTTCGCCTTCGGCAATGGCAACGAATGCGACGGCGCGACCATGCCGTCGGCTCCGACCGCGAACACCTTGATCGAGCCGCGCACGTTCGACAGGTAGATGCTCTTGCCGTCCGGTGACTGTGCAAGGCCCGTAAAGCTCAACTGTGCGTCTTCGTCGGGCGCAAGTTCGCGCGCACTGCCGCGACTCTCTGGCACTGCCTGCGCGTCGTTCGGCATCGGCACGCGTTGCAGTTCCTTGCCGGTGTCGGCGTCGAGCACAACGAGATGGCTCGTCTTGCCCGACGTGTAGATGCGCGTGCCGTCGCATGACAGCAACACTGCCTGCGGCCGCATGCCCGGCATCTCGACGAACGTGCCGTGCGGCGTCAGCGTCTGGTTGACGGGCGTCGCTTGGCCACCGTCGGTGGCGCGACCGACGCGTGCGGTTGGGGCATGCGGCAGCGACATAGGGTCGACGCTGCATGCGGCCGCGACGGCGAGGAGAGTGGGCGCGAAGGGGAAGAGGCGCATTGCCTCATCGTGCGACACGCGACCCCTGGCTTCCACTGCGTCGGGCTGCGATGGGATGCAGGCGAAGGACTGCTCAGCCGCTCATGCGATTGCTTCTGCGCTGAGGTCGCGTGACTTCTGGCACGGCGTCGAGCCACAGTGGCGGACCCACCGTGTCGTGCGGTTTGCTCGGTGCGTGACGGATCGCTTCGGCATCGATCAGCATCGCTTGTGCGATTGCGCCGAGGTCGGCATCAGCTTCGCTCGCGAACAGCGCGGTCTGCCGATGGTCAGGCAGTTGCGGCATCAACGCGTCGAGCGCGGCGCGGTGGCGCGGACCGACGGTGCGCTCGGCTTCGTCGATCACGAGGAACTCGACGGCATCGAAGGACAGAATGCCTTGCAACTTCAGTTCGAGCGCTTGCTCCGGCGTCGAGACGAGCACCTCGAGTCCGGCGCGCAACGCTCGCGCTGCGCCGGCGCCCGCCAGCGCGTGTGTGATCGGAACGAACCGCGTCAACATCACGAGATGCTTGTGTGCAGCGACCGCGTGTTCGGCGTCGTTCACGAGCACGAGCGCTCGCGGAGCACCGGGCGCGGAGGGCATCATCGGCACACACAGCCGTTGCAACATCGCGAGCGCCCACGCGACCTTCTTGCCGGTGCCGTCGGGGGCGAGTGTTATCAGGTCACGACCCTCGATCAGCGCCGGGATCGCCATCGCCTGAAGGTGTGTAGGCACTGGCGTTGGCGCAGGCAGTGCGCGGCACAGGGCCTCGATTAGGCCGAGCTGGAGGAAGGTCAGCACGGGAGCAAGGTGGGAGAGTGGCGTGGCGCCCGAGCAAGAAGAGTGCCTGGGTCCGGAGGACTTCATGGGGCGCGCCTTCCGGACAGGTGTGCGCAGCAGCGCATCGCCAGTGACCGACCAGCAATACGCTCTTTGTGCCTGTCGGCTTGCAGCGACTGCAAGGCATCGGGATCTGCCACCACATTGATGCGCCCGATCCCTTCGCCTGTCGTCGATGGACAAGAGCACCGTCGGAATGCCGTCGGGTTCCGTCGCCGTGGATCCACTGCCACCGGAGCCGAGTTGTCCACCATCGGGCGCGTCCGCGAGCTACATCGGGCGCAACGAATGGTCAGGAGAGCGAAGGCGGCAGAGCGCGACGTGGTCTTTGGATTCGTGGCTCGTCGGCGGTGCTGGGATCGACCGTGAAATGTCGCGTTGATCTCGCGCGCGCGTGGCCAAGCGACTCGGAGTGCGCCGCGCCGATTCGAATGGACGATTGCCGAAGTCAGCGTCGGGGCGAGTGACGCTCGTCGCGCGCGGGTGGCTTCTCATTTGCGATCCCCACCACGAGGCCGCGCCGCTCCTGCAGGTCGCGCACGATGTGCTCGCCATTTTGATGTGAAGACGCTGTCGGATCGCTCAGCAGCATGCTCGAGGGCCGCACGCCACAGTTGCGCTTCGTGCAGCAGGGGAGCTGACG
>SXPK01000220.1 GCA_005776365.1 Planctomycetia bacterium | reverse complement strand
TCGCCGTCCATGGTGACGACGATGCGGCCCTTCGCCCGCTGAAACCCAGCCGCCATTGCTGCGGTCTGGCCGTAGTTGCGGCGGAAGAACACCAGCCGGAGATTCGGATCGCCCGCTGCGAGGGCACGCATCAAGTGCCGCGAACCATCGCGGCTGCCGTCGTCGACGAAGACGATTTCATAGGCGCGCGAAAGACCCCGCATCGCCCAAGTCAGCGAGGAGTAGAGCGCGTGGATGTTCTCCCGCTCGTTGTAGATGGGCACCACCACGCTCACGTCCGGCGCGCCCGCCATGGCGGGTCGCACAGAATCGGGGGCCTGGGAAGGCTCGGGATTTCGCTGGGCCGGATGCATCTGGCTTCGGGCTACAGAAGTGCCATCGTGGCAATGGCGAATGCGGCCGCAAGCGCGCAGAGCACGATCCAGCGCGCAAGTCGGCGGCGACGGGGCCTGGAGCCAGGCCCTTTGAGCACCGGTCCGAAGTCGCCGGGCAAGGCGCGCTCTGCGGCTCTGAGGTCGTTGCGCTTGAGGTTTTCGAGGGCACTGAGCACACGACCAGGCAGCATTTCGTCGAGACCTTGATCCGCCAACAGGTCGCGCACGGTCAAGCCCTTGAACTCGCGGCGGAGTTTCACTTCGGCCTCGGCGACGGCACTTCCATCGCGCAGCACCTGATTCGGATGCAAGCCCGCGCCGCCTTTGCTGCGGTCTTCATTGCTGTCCGGCGGATCCCCCCCATCGTGGCGCATCCATTCTCTATCGGCAGCCAGGGGTCCTCTCCTCCATGCCCCCCTGCGGGGCGCGGCAAGGTCGGCTAGGCTGTGGAGCCAGCCAAGTCACATCAATCCAAACCCCTACAGTTCAGCGCTTTGCACGATGGATCGCCCGCTTCATGTCGGCCTAGTCGGCCGCGGTGAGTCGGCGCTCCAGAAGGAACTGCAGCGGCTCCCGGGTCGGCCCGAGGTTTGCGCCTTCGACAGCTTGTTCGGCCAGACCGTCGAGTTGATTGCCTTCGAGCCCGACGCACTCTTCGTTCGCGTGGCTCTGGAGGATCACCCCGACGAGATCGCGGGCGCACTGCAACTGCTCCGCGGGATTCGCCCAGGTTGCAGGGCGGTGCTCGTTGCCGACACGACGCGCGAGATCGCGTTGGCGCCGGTTTGCGCTCGCATCGGCGCCCAACTGCTGTGCGAGCCGTTCACGCCGGCGCAGTTGCTGGCTGCTTTCGATCATGCCTTGGCTGGTGGCGATCGACCGCGCGCGGAAGTGTTCCTCGACCTCGTGCACGGGATCGCTGACGAGATCAACAACCCGCTGATGTTTCTCATGGGCCATCTGCAGTTGTTGCAGTTGCAGATGCCTGCGAATCAACCTGGCATCCTGCAGGAGCAGATTGCAGCAGCCTTGGCCGGCGCCAAGCGAGTCCACGACACCGTCGAACGCATGCGCAACATCGAGCGTGCTGCGGCCGGGCCTCGCCGCGCGGATCCAATCGACCTCCATGCCGAGGTGTGCCGCCACTTCAGCGAAGCGCAGAACACCAAGGCCGGAATCTCGGTCGTGAAGGATCCGGATGACGCGTCCTACACGATCAAGGCCGATGCCGAGATCCTGCGGCCAGCACTCTCGGGATTGGCGATCCTGGCGCACGAATTCCAGGAGGCGGGCTGTCGTGTCCGCGTGTTCTTGATGCGGCTACAGGACGCGGTGCGCATTCGGCTCTCGCTGCATGGCCAAGCCCTCGAAGGCTGGGACCTGCCGCGCACCTACGAACCCTACTATCTGTCTCGTGTGCTTCGGGGATCTGCGCAGGGGCTTGCCCTGTTTCATCTGCAGGCAGCAGCCCACGGGCATCGCGGCCGGGCCATCGCACGCAGGCTCCCCGACGGCATCGTGGCCCTCGACCGGGAGATGCCGGTCGCGTGACTGGATGAAAGTCCGGCAAAAGGCTGTGCCGGGCTGCAGGACCGGCCCCGTCCATGCCGATGGATGAACCGTCTGCAAATGCAGACGGTGCCAATGGCCAAGGTCCTCGTCGCAGATTCTGATCCCCAGTCCCTAGAGGCACTGGCCGCAGCCATCGCGGCTGGCGGCCACTCCATGGACGTGTGCGATACCGCGCAGACCGCACTCGTGGCGCTCGCCGCCTCCGAGTTCGACTTGCTCGTCTGCGAGGCCGATTCTCAGAATCCGCCGATCCACACTTTGCTCGCCCAGGTCCGCTCCCAGCGGCCGCAAACCGCGGTCGTCGTGACCACCGCATTTGGTTCTGTGGACGACGCCGTCCGCGCGATGCGTGAAGGCGCCGCGGATCTATTGCGGAAGCCATTTCGACCCGAGCAAGCACGCGTCACGATCGACCGCGCCATCGAACGTGCGATGCTGGTGCGCGAAAACGCGGACCTGCGGCATGCCCTCGATGACCGCGTGCAGGTCGACAACCTCATCGGCGAAGACCCGCAGATGCAGTTGATCTTCAAGACGGTGCGAGCCGTCGCTGACACTCGCACGACGGTGTTGATGACAGGTGAGTCTGGAACCGGCAAGACTGTGGTCGCACGCGCGCTCCACGCCATGAGCAGTCGCAAGAACGGCCCATTTGTCGAGGTCCACTGCGGCGCGATGCCTGAGACCTTGCTCGAGTC
>SXPK01000219.1 GCA_005776365.1 Planctomycetia bacterium | reverse complement strand
CTGCGGTGGATGCGGTCGATCGCGCGTGCTAGCAACTGCGCAATCGAGACGGTGTCCAGCCGCGCGATCGTCGAGGCGGGGAGCGGAATGGTGTCGGCGAACAGGATCTTCTCGACGTCGGCCGAGTTCAGTCTCTCGACGGCCTTGCCGGCGAGGACCGCGTGGGTCGCGATGATGAACACCGAGTTGGCGCCCTTCTGTTTCACGATGCGCGCCGCGTCGACGATCGAGCCGCCGGTGCTGACCATGTCATCGACCAGCAATACGTCGCGGCCCTTCACATCGCCGATGACGTGCTCGATCACCGTCGTGTCGCCGCTGATGCGCCGCTTGTCGATGATCGCGAGGTCGCACTCGAGATCCTTGGCATACGCGCGCGCGAGCTTCACGCCGCCGACGTCCGGCGACAAGACGATGGGGCGGTCGGCGCCGAGTTGACGCACGCGGTCGATGATCACCGGGCGCGCGTAGAGGTGGTCGACAGGGATGTCGAAGAAGCCCTGGATCTGCGCCGCGTGCAGGTCGATCGCGACGACGCGATTGTAGCCCGACGCGACGAGCAGGTTGGCGACGAGCTTCGCGTTGATCGGCACGCGGCCCTCGTCCTTGCGGTCCTTGCGCGCGTAGCCGTAGTAAGGAATCACCGCCGTGATGCGATCCGCAGACGCGCGGCGCAGGCAGTCGGCGAAGCTCAGCAACTCGAACAGGTTCTCGTGGACCGGCGGGCACGTCGGCTGCACGACGAACACGTCGGCGCCGCGTACGTCGCACTCGACCTTGAGATTGATCTCGCCGTCTGGGAAGCGCTGCAGCGACGCGGCGCCGAGCGGCACGCCCATGTGCGCGCAGATGTCGCGCGCGAGACTGGGGTGGGCCGTTCCTGTGAACACGCGAAGACGTTCACCGCGAGCGCTCATCGAGTTTCCTCCCGTGTCGAACCCGCTGGCTTTGCGTCGCGGCGCTTCAACTTGCGCGCTGGAACGCCGACCCAGACTTCGTCCGCTTCGATCTTGCTGCCGCGCTTCACGATCGCCCCCGCGCCCGTCATCGAGCGCGCGCCGAGTTCGCTGGGCGCGACGATCACCGTGCCGCTGCCGACGAAGCACTGGTCGCCGATCTTCGTCTCGTGCTTGTGCGTGCCGTCGTAGTTGGCCGTGATCGTGCCGGCGCCGATGTTGGCTTGCTTCCCGATCACCGTGTCGCCGAGATAGGTCAGATGCTTGGCCTTGCTGCCGGCGCCGATGCGCGACTTCTTGGCTTCAACGAAGTTGCCGATCTCGGCGCCGTCTTCCAGCACCGTGCCGACCCGCAGATGCGCGAACGGCCCGACTTCGCAGTGGGTGCCGATCTTGCAGCCCGAGCCGATCACCGTGCACGGCAGGATGCGCGTGTCCGCGCCGATCTCTACGCCGTGGTCGATGAAGGTCGTGCCGGGGTCAACAATGAGCACGCCGTTGTTCAGGTGCTCGACCAGGATGCGTTCCTGCATCACCGAGCGAGCCAGCGCGAGGTCCGTCAGCGTGTTCACGCCGAGCGCTTCGCGGTCGTCACCGAGCGTCATCGTGGCGGGTTCTTTGCCCTCCGCGACGAACTGCGCGATCACATCGGTGAGGTAGAACTCGCCCTGCGCGTTCTTCGGCTGCAACTTCTCGAGCGCCGGTCGCAGCGCCTTGCTGTCGAAGCAGTAGATGCCGGCGTTGATCTCTTCGTTCGCCAGCTCCGCTTCGGTGCAGTCGCGATGTTCCCGGATCCCGATGAATCGATCCTGATCGTCGCGGAGGATGCGGCCGAGTCCTGTCGGATCATCGGCGAACGCGGTCAGCACCGAACACGGCGCGTTCTCGCGAAGCGTGCGCAGCGTGGCGAGCGTCTCGCTCGTCGTCAGCGGACAATCGCCGTAGGTCACGAGCACGTCGCCGTCGAAGTCACCGAGCGCGGCCATGGCAACCTTGACCGCGTGGCCGGTGCCCATCGGCTTGCCCTGGTCGACGCAGACCAGGCTTTTGCGCGCGCTGAGTTCCTTCTCGACCTTCTCCTTCTGGTGATGCACGACCACGATGGTCCGCTGCGGCTTCAACGCATCGGTGGCGTCGAGCGAGCATGCCACCAGCGTGCGCCCGCAAAGGGGCAGCAACACCTTGGGAATGCTCAGCTTCGTGCGCTTGCCCAGGCCTGCGGCAAGGCATACGACGGCGAGCGGGCGCGACATCTTTGCGGAGGCTCTGGTGGGCTCGGGGAAAGGGGCGAAGGATTGTGCGAATCGCCCTGCGAGCGGTCAAGGGCGGCCATCGCCCGCTCCACAGCTTGCCGATGGCAAAGGTGCGCCAAGAACGCCGCGTTCGAAGCTGCCCGCCGGACGCCGGCCCGTGGCTGCGGCCACGGGCTGGAATCGAGGCCGCCGTTCGAAGGGGCTCGCTGCCCCAAACCTATTCTTGGCACCGCATTGGGGCGGAGTGCCCGCCTCAATCGCGCAGCCGATCCAGCCGCCCGCCGGGGCGCTGGATCAGAGGGTCTTCAGCTCGCAGTTGGTGCGCCAGAGGCTCGTCACCGGGTCGACTCCGACCGTCTGGAACCACAGGGTCGTGCCGATCAATGACGTGCTCGGAATGTTGTAGAGCTTGCTGAGGCTTGGCGTGCCGATCGCGCCGGTGCCGCTCAGCGAGAAGAACCCGAACACGCCGACCGAGTCCTCGATCGGGAAGGTCCACGGGTCATACGGGTTGGTGCAGATCGGGCCGACCACGGTTTGCAGCGGCGTGATGCCCGGGATCGAGCACATCACGAGCATCGGCACTTGGACCGGGGCCTGGGCCGGCGAGGTGTTTTGCACCTGGATCACGAGAATGCCGCCGGCGCGCGTGATCACGGTGCGACGAGCATAGAGGTCGAAAGCGACGCCAGCCGACACGCCGCCGGGCGTGGTCGCAGTGACGCGAATCGCGCCCCCGAGCGGGCCGGCGTTGACGGTGGTTTGCGCGCGGCCGTTGCTGTCCGCGATCACCGGGTTGATGGTCGTCAGCGTTGCAGAGCCAGTCAGCGTGAAGTTGACCTGGCCGCCAGCGATCGGGTTGCCTTGCGGGTTGTTGACCTGCACGACGATCGGCAACGCAAATGGTTCCGCCGCTGGGTTGGCCTGACCGTTGCCAGAAATCGCGACGACTTGGTTGACTGGGCCGAGTGGACGCAAGCGTTTGAACGTGCCGCCGACTTGCGAACCAGAACCTGCGTGCTGGCACATGTAGATCGCGCCATCGGGGCCGACGTCATAGCTGACGAGGCCGACGAATCCGGTGGCGAAGTCCGTGGCGTTCGGCTGGCCCGGTATCGCAGGCGCTGCAACCCAGGCGCCGCCGCTGCGCGTCAGCATGCGAACCTGACCGGCGTAGTAGTCCGAATAGAACGCGTTGCCTTCGTAGCTGGCGCCGAAGTCGTATTGGCCGCCGCGATTGCGGTAGCGCGGGCCGCCCATGATGGAGATCCAGGTCTGCGCCCGCAGCACTTCGACGATCGGCGGCGTCAGTCCGCCGGGGATCGTGCCGGTGCACGTGGTGTAGGTGCCGTTGCCCTCCATCCATGGCCAGCCAAAGTTGCGCAGTTGCAGCGCGCCCGGGACGTAGACGTATTCTGAGTATTCCTCACGCGCCACTTGGCCGACGTCGCCGATGTAGAGGTTGTTGGTCGCAGGGTCGACCGTCATGCGAACCGGGTTGCGCAGGCCATAACCGATGAGCAACCGCGTGAAGTCCGTCGCCGTGCCGAGCGGGTTGTCCGGCGGGCCGATCTGCGTGAACGCCGGCGCTGTTGTGCTGCCGCCAGCGGGCAGCGTGCTGACGTCGAGCCGCAGCAGCTTGCCGCGTTGGTCGTTGAGCGTCTGCGCCGGACAAGTGGAGGCATCGTCACCGAAGGACACGTAGAGCTTGCCGTCCGGGCCGAATCGCAACGAGCCGCCGTTGTGATTGAACGCCGTGTCGTTGACTGCGGCGAGCACGACGCGACGCGTCGCCGTCTGCAACGTGACGTTGTTGCTGCCGGGCACTGCGATATCACCGCCGCAGGTGAAGCGGTCCAGGTGCAAGAACGCGTCGGCGGAGCTCGAGTACCAAACGTAGATGTAGCCGTTGGTCGCAAAACCAGGATCGGCGCAGATGCTCAACAGCGCGCGTTCAGAACCAGTCTCCACGCTCGGCACCGAGCCGATGGAGGCCGCCGCCGTGCCATTCCAGATCGTGATCGAGCCGGCATAGTTGGCGATCAACGCGCGGCCATCGGGAAGGAAGCTGAAATCGTTGGGGCCGTTGAGCCCGGTCGAGATCAAGGTGTCGACGACAAAGCCGGTCGGCACGGTCTGCGCATTCGCAACAGCAGCGAAGGCGGCGATGGAGACGGCGAGAGCCGGGGCGAGAGACCGCATGAGGATCCTGGGCGGAGCGGGTGGGGGTGGTAACCGACGGCGATCCATCGGGTGCAAGGGGCAGGGAGGCCGGAACAGGCTAACGGGCCGCCGGGCCGTCGAAAACCGGGGAGGGGCGACTTGCTGCTTTCGGGTTCGATGGTAGGGGGATGGTGATGCCACATTCTCGTCGCGCGGATCCAACTCGGATCGGCCTGCCGCCGGTATCGCGACCCGATGCGCGAGCGTTGGTGGTAGGCAGCATGCCTGGTGCCGCTTCACTCGCAGCCAAGCAGTACTACGCGCACCCGCGGAACGCGTTCTGGCCGGTGATGGGCGCCCTATTCGACGCGGGGCCGACGCTCGATTACCAAGCTCGACTGTCGCGCCTGTTCGCGGCGAGAGTTGCACTGTGGGATGTGGTGATGCGATGTCGTCGCGAAGGCAGCCTCGACAACTCGATTCAACGCGATTCGATTGAGCCCAACGACTTTGTTGTTTTCGTCGCGGCGCATCGCGAGCTCAGGTTGGTGGTGTGCAACGGCGGCGCTGCGCGCGTGTTCTACGAGCGATACGTCCTGCCGCACGCAGGCGAAGCGGTGCGAGCGCTGTCGTTGGTGCAGGCGCCATCGACCAGCCCGGCGCATGCAGCGATGTCACATCGCGCCAAGATCGAAGCATGGCGCACGGCATTCCATTCTGTGCTCGAATGAGCGAACCCTGCTTTCGGCGCCTTGATGGCGCGGGACCTCCTCGATGCGCAATCTCGCCCAAGCTCCGCTGCTCCTCGTCCTCGTCTCACTCGTCGCCAACGCGCCCTCGCAGTGGCCCAGTTCACCGGCGGCCAACGTGTCGGTCGCAGACGGGACCGGCGAACAGGTGCTGCCCAAGATCGCGGCGACCCTCGACGGCGGCAGCTATGTCGGTTGGTTCGACAACCGCGCCGGCGTCTACGAGGTGCGGTTGCAACGACTCGACAGAGACGGCGTCGAACAATGGGCGCACAACGGCATCGTTGTGTCGAACAACCCGCAGTCGACCTCGCTCGTCGACTGGGACCTGATCTGCGACAGCGACGACCACTGCGTCCTCACGTTCACTGACACGCGCGCAGGCGGCGACCTGGATTGCTACGCATATCGCGTCACGCCCGTGGGCACTCAGCTGTGGGGCGGCAACGGCGTCGCGGTGTCCAACAACGTCGACTTCGAAGCCAACCCTCGCGTCGTCGAAGCGACGGACGGCGACTTCGTGTTCACCTGGGTGAACTCGGGCACCCGCACGGTTCGCGTGCAGCGCCTCGACCGCGCCGGCTTGCCGCGCTTTGTCCAGGACGGCGTTTCGCTGCTCGGGGACACCGGCGCGACGCCGGGCTTCGTGCAGATGGTTGCGAGCGATTCGGGCAGCGTGATCCTCACCTGGATGCGAGCGATTGCATTCACGGCGCAGCGTCACCTGCATGCGATGAAGTTCGACTCGCTCGGCAACGCGGTTTGGAACGCCGGCGTGCGGCTGCCGATCTTCGATCAAGCGTCGGTGCCGATCGCGCATCAGCACAAGATGCAGCCTGATGGAATCGGTGGCGCCTACGTGTCCTGGCACTTCGCGGTGGGGAGCGCATTCACCGCGCGCGTTCAACGGCTCAGCTCGGCTGGCGCAGAAGTGTTCGCCCACAATGGCGTGGATCTGTCGACCAATGCCAACAACAAGTTCGACCCGGCGATGGCCGTCGATGTCGCGAGCCAGTCGGTCATTGCCTACTTCAACGAGCGCAACGCTGCGCAGTCGCAGTGGGGCATCTCTGCCCAGCGGCTCGACGCGGCCGGAACGCGACTGTGGGGCGCAAGCGGCGTCACGCTCGTCCCTGTCGGCGCCATTACCTACGTCGCGCCGCAGGCCGCGGCCTACGCGGGCGGCGCGATGGGCTTTGTGTTCGAGCAGTCGCTCGGCGGCACCGCCTTGGCATTGCGCGCATTCCAGCTCGACTTCAACGGCGTCTCTTCGTGGGCCGCGCCGATCTACGTCAGCAACTTCGTCAGCGACAAGTTGCGCCTGCAGGCAATGTCCAGCGCGTCCGGCAACGCGACGCTGGCGTGGACGGATCTGCGCACCGCCGGCGGCGACCTCGTGATGCAGACGATCGGCAGCAATGCGCAGCTTGCGCCCGTGCTCGGTTCATCGCTCGGATACGGCTGCGGCATCAATCCGCCGTCGAGCCTCGTATCGACTGGCGCGCCGTCGCTGCTCGGCACCGTGAACTTCGCGATCGACAACCCGCTCGGCACGCAGGCGCCGTTCTCGCTGCCGCTGCTCGTGATGACGACCTCGCCGCTCGCGAGTTATCCGTGCGGCGTGCCGCTGCCCGGCTACGGCATGGCCGGCAATGGCGCGTCAGGCGAACTGCTCGTCGATCTGTCCACGCAGGCCCTGTCGTGGATCCTGCCGCCCTGGCTCGGGGTTGGCCAACCGTCGAGCTTGCAGGTCACGATCCCCTATGACGTCGCATTCGTCGGCGCGCAGCTCTACTTCCAAGGCGCGCTGATCGACTTCACGCCGGGCCTGCAGTACCCGATCGCTTTGACGTCGGCGGTGCGCTGGACCATCGGCTACTGAGCACGACGATCGCGGGACCCAGGGCGCGGCGATGCGCCTTCACTGCGCCGGCGCGCGCCATGCCTTGTTGCCGCGCCGTATCATGTCTGCAACGCCGAGGCGGTCCCTTGCTCGACCTTTGGGGCCCTTCTGTCGCATCACATTGCGCATGGGCTGCAGCAAGCAGGCGATGTTCGTCGACGGCTCATGTGCGCGAACGCGCGTTGGCATCAGTGCGCAGATTCGTAGGCTGTGCGACCCGATCATGATGCACTTGCGCCGCGTTCTCCCTGTCGCGATCGCTTCTTCCGCAGCGTTGCTGCATGCACAAGGCGCGGGCCTGCCCGCGTTCCCTGACTCGATGGACTTCGGTCCGTGCATGACGACGACGTTGACCTCGCCCGGCGTGTCCAAGGTCACGCACAAGGCGTTGGTGATCAAACTCGGCAACGGCAGCGCCGCCGCCTTCGACACCGAGTTGTTGCGCATGGCGTCGATCTGGAGCGACGGCTGGTTGGAACTGCGTGGCACTGCCTACGACGGTTCGCACGGTCCGATGCCGGCGACGAAGGGTCGCGAGATCGCCGGCGTGAAGCCGGGGCCGGGGATCGCGAGGGCAGGCGGACTTGCGGACCCGCGTTCGATTCCGTTTGGTCCGTTGCCAAAGGAATGGGGCGCATACGAAGGTCACTGGCTGTGCAGCGGCGGCGACGTGGTGTTCGGTTACCGCATCGGCGCGATGCGCGCGCTGGAGTTGGTGACGGTCCCGACTGGCGCAGGTGCGGGCTACGCGACGCGGACCTTCGAGTTCTCGGCAAGCGAGCAGGCGCACTCGATCGTGTTGTGCGATGCGCCGACTGACGCCGAGGTGGGGCGACTCAAGTGGGCAGCGGCAAAGGGCGCCGACTCACTCGCGATCGGCTGGATGCCGGTGGTCGCCGAGCCAGTCGAAGCGGCGGTGACTCATGACGGCTGGAGCACGTTGCCGATCGGCGGGCCGAGCGACGTCGACTTCTTGAACGCGCGCAGCGGGACTGCCGCGACGATCGCGTTTGTGCCGGGTTTCAGCCGCCCGCAGACGGCGCGTCGGCTGCAAGCCGGCGAGACCGAGTCCGGCGCCGACTTGCTGCTGCCGCGCTTGTGTGATGGCGAGGCCGCCACGGGCCCCGACGACGCGCAGCGTTCGGTCTGCTTCGAACCGCGCGACGCCGAGGCGCGCATGCTCGTCGACCTGCAACAATGCGCCGCGGTCACCCGCGTCAGCACGTTCTCGTGGCACGACGGCGACCGCGCGCCGCAGCAGTATGAACTGTATGGAAGCGAGACTGAGCAGTCCCCTGACGTGACCGCGGCCGATCCCGCTGCGGCTGGTTGGGTGCTGCTTGGCAAGGTCGACACCCATGGGCTTGGCCGCGGCGGCATCCATGGCGCGAGCGTGCACAAGAAGGGCGGGCTCGGCTCGTTTCGCCGGTTGCTGTTCGTGGTGCAAGGATCGGGCTCGTTGTTCAGCGAAGTCGATGTCTTTGCAGCTGCGTTCAAGGCGCCGTGCGACCAGGCGTCGCGCGCCCTCCGTGTCGTCGCGGCCGGCGTAGTCGGCGGCGATCGAGCCGTCACGTTGCGCCAAGACGGCGCCCGCATCCTCTTGGACGTTGCCGCGCACGAGCAGCCGATCCGCTGCACGGCGCTGCTCGCCGGTGGTCGGTCCGCGGATGCGTCGAAGGTGCTCGAGGGATTGGACCAACTCCTCGGCAGCCACGTCGACTGCGGCAGCCTGCAGCAACGCATCGACAGTCCAAGCGCAGCGCGATGGGGCGATGCGATCGGCCTCGTCGGCCAGCGCGCCGTCGATGAGGCCGCCTACGTGGTCGACACGATCGCGGTGCCCTTCGACAACCCGTTCGGCTCGCGCATGCGCGTGTGCGGCTTCGACTTCTTCTCGGACGGCCGCGCCGCGATCACGACGTGGAACGGCGATGTCTGGATCGTCTCGGGCATCGACGATCCGTTGCGCGATGTGCGGTGGAAGCGCTTCGCGACCGGTCTGTTCGATCCGCTCGGCTTGCGCATCGTCCGCGACGAGGTCTATGTGCACGGCCGCGACGGCATCACGCGGCTCGTCGATCGCAACCAGGACGGCGAAGCCGACTTCTTCGCGTGCTTCAACCACGACGAGTGCGTGACGAACGCGTTCCACGAGTTTGCCTTCGACCTGCAGACGGACGCCGAGGGCAACTTCTACACGAGCAAGGGAGCGCCGGTGAACCCGGGCGGTCGCGGCTTCATGACCATCGCGCCGCATCACGGCACGATCATGAAGATCAAGCATGACGGCTCCCTGCTCGAAGTGATCGCAACGGGCTTGCGTGCGCCAAACGGCATCGCGGTATCGCCGGACGGCAAGGTCGTGACGAGCGGCGACAACGAAGGCACCTACATGCCGCGCTGTCGGCTCAACTGGATCACAAAGCCCTCCTACTACGCCGGCGTGCGCCCGACAGCGCAGCGCGACGACGCGCCCGAGCAGCCGGATCTGCCGCTTTGCTGGATGCCGATGGAGATCGACAACAGCAGCGGCGGGCAGGCCTTCGTGACGAGCGCCGCGTGGGGTCCATTGCAGGGCCGCTTGCTGCACCTCAGCTACGGCACTTGCAGCCTCTACCTCGTGTGCAAGGAAGACCGCGCCGACTCCGTGCAAGGTGGTGTCGTGCGCTTTCCATTGTCGTTTGCGTCGGGGCTGATGCGCGCCCGGTTTTCCCCGAAGGACGGACAGCTTTACGTCGCGGGCTTCCAAGGTTGGCAGACCAGCGCGGCGCGAGAAGGCTGCTTCCAGCGCGTTCGCTTCACGGGCAAGCCACTGCGCACGGTGACAGCGCTGCGCACTTGCGAGAAGGGCGTCTACCTCTCGTTCTCCGAGCCGCTCGATGCAACGGCGGGGATGGACACGGACAGCTACGGCATCGAGATCTGGGACTACTTCTATTCACCGAGCTATGGCTCGCCCGAGATCTCGATCCTGCATCCCGAGCGCAAGACCGAACAGGGCAAGCGCAATCGCGATCCGCTGCCGATCGTGGCGGCGACTTTGTCGGCCGACCATCGCACGGTGTTCTTGCGGGTCGAGGGCATGCGTCCGGTCATGCAGATGAAGGTGACCTGGAACGTCGACGCAGCGGATGGCGGCGTCGTTCGCGGTGAGTTGCACAACTCGATCCACACGCTCGGCGCGGATCCGGGCATGCCAAAGGCTGACGGCGCGGCCGGCAACTGAGACGTGTCGCGGCTTCGGAGGGGAGCAGTCGCGGCAGTCTCGCCGTGCGCTCGCCGCTTCTGTTCGCGTCAGGCCCGCTTCGTCACTTCGAGGAGGTGGAAGCCGAACTGCGTCTTCACCGGACCCTGGACGACGCCGACGTCGCCCTCGAAGCATGCCGTGTCGAACTCCTTGACCATCTGGCCGCGGGAGAACGTGCCCAAGTCGCCGCCGCGCTGACCTGACGGACACTGCGAGTGTTGCTTGGCCAGCGCCGCGAAGTCTCCGCCCTTCTCGATCTGGTTCTTGAGGTCGAGGCAGTCTTTCTCGGTCTTGACGAGGATGTGACGGGCAGTGGCGCGGACCATGGGTGCTCCTGGTGTTGGAAGGGAGTGACGCTACTTCGCGTGCCTTCGTGTGCCACGACTTTCCTGCGGCGTGCGCAGCGCGTTGGCAACGGACTGCGACTGGCGTAAGTAGTTCCTCATGCAACGGACGCATGTCTTCGTCGTGCTCGCGCTTTGCGCGCCCCTGCAAGCTGCCACATTGAGTCCGCAGGATGCTGCTGCAGCCGCGCCCGCCGCCACGCCCGCCGCCGCAGCACCGGTGCGCGCGCAGGGCCTCAAGGTGACCTACGCGCCGCTCGACACGGGAAGGCGCCACAAGGAAGGCGCGCACAGCTTCCGCGCGCGCGTCGCCTCGCTCGCGGTCGAGCGCGGCGAGACGCCGACGCCGTTGATCGCGCCGGGCATGTTCGAGGCCAAGTTCGAAGGCGTGCTCGCGCTCGCGGCGCGCGACCGATTTCGCTTCCGGGTCGAGGGTCGCGGTTCGTTCGAACTATTCGTCAACGGCGAGCGCGCGCTGCACGGATCGCTGCGCGCCGACAAGCCAGCCGAGACCGTAGAACCGGTTCGACTGAAGAAGGGCGATAACGCGATCGCATTGCGTTTCGAGAGCGGCCTTGCCGGCGACGGCGAATTGCGCCTTGCCTGGTCGGGACCGGAGTTTGCGTTCGAGCCGATCGCACCCGAGTCGTGGGAGTGGCCAATCGACGACACGGACATCGCCGCCGGCGAAACGCTGCGCCACGGGCACCACTTGTTCAGCGAGAAGCGCTGCGTGCAATGCCACCGCAACGAAGAGGCGCAGGGCGCCTACTCGCGCGGTGACCTGGACGAGGCGGGTCCGATGCTGCGCACTGCGGGCACGCGGTTGCAACCGGGTTTTGTCGCCGAGTGGCTTCGCGACCCCAAGCGAGTCCGTCCTGATGCGTCGATGCCGCGCATCGTGATGGAGAAGGACAGCGACTACGACGACGTCGCAGCGTGGATCAACTCGCTCGGTCAGCCAGTGGATGAGAAGCCGTTCGCACCCGAGGCAAGCCAGCACGGGCAGCAGCGGTGGATGGAACTGGGCTGTGTCGCGTGCCACATCGCTCCCGGAGAGAAGCCCGACTCGGATCTCTTGCTCGGTCGCATGTCGCTCGACTTCGTTTCACGCAAGTGGCGTGGCATGGCCTTGCAGCAGTATCTGCTCGATCCGACGCGCGATCACCCGGGCACCAGGATGCCCGACTTCAAGCTGCAGCCCGACGACGCAAAGGTCTTGGCCGCCTTTCTGCTGAAGGACGCCGCGATGGCGCAGCCGACGAAGGGCGACGTCGAGCACGGCAAGCGACTCGCGCAACGTCACGCCTGCGATCGCTGCCACGTTCTGGATGTGCCGGACATGGGCCGTCGCTTCCGCGCGGTGCGCGCGCTGCACGTTGGGCATGGCTGTCTGGCGGAGAAGCACGACGGCAAGACGCCGGATTTCGCGCTGTCGCCGACAGAGCGCGCGGCGCTGGGCGCGTTCTTGCCGCGCGCCAACGATGCAGTGAAGCATGTCGCGCCGATGGACTACGTCGCGCGCATGCTGCCGGCGCTGCGTTGCGCAAACTGTCACGGTCTCGACGGTCGTGCGTCGGCGTGGGCGCAGATCGCGAGCTTCCTCGGCCGCCAGGATCCCTTGCCGCCTGAGCAGGACCCGACGGCGCAGGGAGTGCCGGCGATGACGTGGGTCGGCAGCAAGCTGCAGCCCGCGTGGATGGATCGTTTCATCACCGGCAACGAACCTTCGCCGCGACCATGGCTGCATGCGCGCATGCCGTCCTTCGGCGCGCGCGGCAGCGCGGTCATCGCGGGTCTCGTGCGTTCGCATGGTTACCCCTTGCATGCCGAACCGCAGGCCGAGGCAGACACGCAACTAGCCGCGCACGGCGGCAGGCTGGTGCGAATGGGTGAGGGTTTCGGTTGCGTGCAGTGCCACGGCGTCGGTGACAAACCGCCGGTCCAGGTCTTCGAGCGCCAAGGCATCAACTTCCGACTCGCGGGCAAGCGCCTGCGCCACGACTACTACCTGCGTTGGATGCTGGATCCGATCCGCATCGACCCAGACTCGCGCATGCCGAAGTTTGCGGACCAGAAGGGCAGGACTGCGTTTACCGAGGTCCTCGACGGCGACGCGCGTCGCCAGTTCGAAGCGATCTGGCACTGGTTCCGCACGCTGTGACGCCAACGGCGCGATGGCCGCGCTTCAGCCCTGCGTCGCGAGCACGCGCCGCGCTTCAGCGCGCACCGGGCGTCCTTGCGCCGCGTCGGATTCGATGACCATGCGCAGCAGCAGCAGCTTGCCTTGCTCGGCGCCGTCGAGTTTGAGTTCGAAGCCGCCGGGGAAGGCGCCGAGTGGTTGCGCGTAGAGCGGCGTCGGAAATCGCGTCGAGTCGCCGTTCTGCGCCACACGCATGCGTCGTGGGCCAAAGGGTCGCGACCAAGTTGGATCTTCGCTGCACGGCACGCGACGACCCATCGGCATCGGCTCGAGTTCGCCGTTCGCGCTGATGACCCAGAATGCCGACTCCGGCACCGCGGTGGGATCCCAGGCAAACCGCACGCCTTGCTCGTGCAAGCTGGCCAATGCCGTTCGCCTCGCGCTTTCGTCGTCGAAGTCCAGCAATGCAGAATGGTCGAGCACCGGCGCGCTGACGAACCGCCGCAGGTCGAGGGCGTGTTCGCTCGTCAGCGGCGCCGTCACGCAGAACTCGTAGGTCTGCACGCGCGCTCTTGCGCCTTCGTCGTCGCCAACCTCGAGCTTCTCGCCGCGCCTGCTGACGAAGAGCACGTTGCCGGTCTCCTGCGCACCGGGAGCGTCAGGCTCGAAGGAGCCGTGCGATGTCAGCTTGGGCAGTCGGCACCCCTCGCTCGACAGCTCGACGCCAAGATCGAGCGCCGCGAGCGTCTGCATGCCGGTGGTGTCTGCGCAGAACACACGCGCCGCAAACTCGACGTCCGCGGTCAGCTTGCGAGCAACACGATCCGACACATCGCCGAGCTGGAAGCCAGCGCGCTGTTCACCGCGTACACTCGCGAGGGTGCGCATCGACTCCGCCACCATGACCATCAGGATCGACATCACCGCAGCGACCGCGATGAGCTCGACGGACGAGAAGCCTGCCTCGCGTTCTCGGCGGCTCATCGGCTGCTCCTCCGCACGTGGACACGCGTCTGGTGCGATGCGTGGTGGCTGCGCGTCGCGGCGCGCCATGCTTCGACTGCGAGAAGCAACTCCGTTTGCGGCGTGTCGTCGGGCAGCGCGAAGGTGAACGACTCGGAGCCTTCGCCCGAGTCGACGAGTCGCTCGTCGACGTCTTCGGGATACTCGCCGACCAAGGCGGCTTCACCAGTCGTCGCCGAGAGCCAGGTTGCGCCCTGATCGAGCGACCACATCGCGCGATACACGAGTCCGCTCTCGTCGCCGCCGGCGTTGGGGGTATGCAACTCGGTGTAGGGCTCGCCGTCGTAGCGAAGCCACTCGGTCGACCAGCGCAGCGTCATTGACGTCGGGTCGACGACGAGCGTGCCGGCCTTCGGTTCGAGAATCTGCAGACGCGGTACCTGCGCGACCTTCGGCGACACGGCTGGCTTGCTCGCCGCGTGCAATGCCCGCAGCCCGAGCAGCAACGACTCGTAGGCGTGATCGCGCGACCCTTGCGGCCCTGCGTTCGCGGTCCACAGCACCAGCGTCGCAGCGCCCCGCGCTGCACTGGCCCAGGTGAACGAAGCTCCAGCGTCCTTTTCGCCGCATGTCCAAGTCGTCTCGACTTTGATCAGCGTCGAGCGAGGGAAGTTGGCGGTCAGGTCGAGGCCGTTCACACTGACGCCGCTGTTCGCCTGCGTCTTGATCACGCGCGAACTGCGCAGCGTCGATGCCGGCTCTGATTGCACGCTTTGGTGGATCGCGACGGCTCCGTCGGTCGTTGGCATGAGCAGGTTCTCGGTGACTTGCTCCAGCACCAGCGTCGACGAGGAGGAGCCGCAGCAGGCGAGCATCGCGGCGCCGGCGGGGCCCATGCGCGAGCCGTGCAGTCCGGCGAGGCTCGTGCCGCGCGGCAAGTCCGAGAACATGGCGCCGGTCAGCGGTTGCCAGGACAGTCGCGCGACCCCGTCGCCAAACGGCAGATTGCCGTCCTCGATCCACGCGGTCCCGAGATCCTCGGGGAACAGTTCTCCGAGCCATGGCAGGCTGCGCCACAGCGTGCCGTCACCACGCACGAGCGCGAGTTCGCCGAGCGCGCCGTCCGCGCCGCCTCTTGCGCACGCGATCGTGTCGATCGCTGTGGCACTGCCCGCAGTGAAGTCGCGGTGCAGCGCGATTGGCTCCGTGGCGGTCGTTGTCGCGGTTGCGATCTCGCCGCCCAACAGCAGCGCATCCGCCACGCGATCGCCGGTCGCGACATAGATCGCTCCCGCCGCCTGCAGTCCGTCGCGCAACAGTTGCAAGAACCTGCCGGCGTCAGCGCGCACCCCATCGCCAAAGCCCTCGGCAAAGTTCGAGATCGGCAGGCAGGGCCAGAGTGCGCGCGCGTCCGATCCCGTGCAGACGAGGTCGTCGAAGTTGGCGTTGCAGCCGCCCGGCAAGGTCGCGCCCAAGACCATGAGGTCCGCATAGGGGCACATGCGCGGGTCGCCGAGGAACTGCGCGCGCTCGGTCGCTGGCACCGACGACGGGGCCCGCGACCACCACGCGAAGGTCTCGCTGCAGTTGAGTGGTTGATGCGAAGTTGGCCAGCGCACGCCGGTCGCCCCATCGCTTCCGATGCGGGTGACGATGCGGATGACTTGATCGCGGTCTTGCAGCGAGCCCGCGGCGAACGCAGTCGTGGGCAGGCGGATTCGCCAACGCGCAGTGTTGCGAACAATCGCCGTCGAACTCGAGGTCGCGAGGTCGTGCTCGAACTCGCCCTTGACGGGCGACGGGCAGTGATCGAGGCCGTGGAACCGCGCTTGGTGCGCGAGTCCCTGCGCCCCGATGGCGGGCGCGACGAGCGGCGTGTTGTGCAGGCGGATCCACGTGTAGGGATCTGCACCGCCGACGTAGCCGGTCTCGAACCACATTTCGAAGGGCCTAGTCCGCTCGCGTGGCGCTTTTCCGGTCACGCTGTCGAAGGACGAATACTCGCGACCCTCGCCGGTTGCCGCGCCGGTGTCGAGCGAAACGCCGCCAGGCAGCCGATGCACCAGCAGCGTGGGTTGGCCGGTGCCCGCGCCGTTGACGTTGCCGGTGAAGTTGCCGCCGTAGATGTGCACCAGCACCGGTTCTGCGAGCGTGTCTGCGCCTCCCGCAGCGCGCCAACCGTGAACGCGCAGTTCGAGGTCGCGCGAGTCACTGTGACTCTGGTTGCCGTCCGGGTCTCTCGGCGTCCACAGGCGCGCGGGGTGCGTGACGACGCGCACGCCGGGCCGCCCGACGGGATCCTTGGCCGCATCGCTGGCATTGCGCAGCGGCGGCATCGGCAGCGAGGGACCGTGAAGGTTCAAGAAGATCGCATTGCGGTAGCGCTCGGGCCGGCGTTGCAAGTCGTCGAGCAGCAGTTGCAGCGGCGGCGCGTCGGCGTCTTCGAGTCCCGCGGCGACACGCTGATCAAACCTGCGCCACGCTGCCGGTGTGCGCATGCAGTGGTTGTGACGATCGGCGATCGTGACGGGCCAAGCTGCCATCGGACCGGCGACGTGCTGCATGCCGTCTTCCGTTCGAAGTGCGCCCTGCAGCAGGTCCGCGTGATAGAGCGTCTTCCCGACGTGAGCGCCGCCGAGCGCGCCCGGCAGCCAGTAGGCCCATGGCGCGGCGGCGTCGGCGGGCCGCGTCGTGTTGACGAATGGCACGTAGCACGGGTCGCGCCCGTAGCCGAGGCTGGTGATCCAGTGCACCTCGAGCTTCGCTTGGGAACTGGCGGTGATGTCGCTGCACGCGCTCGTGACCGCATCACGCATTGCTGCGAGATCGCCCAATGCGCTCGGCGCTTCGGAGCATGCGATCACATAGACGTCGTGGGTCTGCTCCGGCGCATCAGTTGGTGGTTGCAGCGAGAACAGCAGTGCGTGGCTCGCTGCTGTCCGCCACATCGCACCCTCGCGGACTTCGATGCTCACGCGGCAGTAGTACAGACCGGCGCTGTCATGCGGTTCGACCGCGACACGGCGCGACCAGCGCCAGTCGCCGCCGAGCTGCACGTTTCCCGACATCGGGTGCTCGGGTAGAAACACGAGGCCTTCGTGGTCCTTCCGCGTCGTCAGCACGAAGTTGCGTTGCGCGTCGGCCAGTGCGAGGAGCTGGTCGCCACTGCGGATGTTGCCGAGTGCGATCGAGTTCTGAATCTCACCGAGCATCGCCGCGGCCTTCTGGTAGGCAAAGGCGCGGTCCTCATTGGCTCCCGACTCGCGAAATCCGATCGACAGCTGCTGCACGAGCACGAGCAGAGCGGTGGCGACGATGCCGACGGCAATCATCGCCTCGGTCAGGCCGAAGCCGGCGCTGCGAGCGCTGCTGCGAGCCGGGAAGCGCATCAGTCCTTCTTCTTGTGCTCGCTGTGTGAATCGAAGTCCGAGGACAAGCCCGCTGGCCGCTGGTCGCGTCCGGCGCGGTACTGCGAGAGCGAGTTCTGCAGTTGCGAAACGATGTCGGGTCGCGCACGAATGCGAACTTCTCCATCGGAGCCGCCGATCTTGACGCGACCGGCGACGATCATCGTGCCTTCGAAGCGGAACGGACCTTCGATCTGCGCGTTGCCGCTGACGTAGAGCACGCCCTTGAAGTCGCTGTCGTTGCCCTCGCTCGCGACGAAGTCGCCCTTGATCGCGAGCAACATGCGCCCGCGCAGCGCCTGATCGCGCGACTCGAGTTCCAGGCCGTTGGGCACGAACACGGACTCGTCCTGCATCACCCGACCTTGCAGCTGCTTGTTCGAGAACACGACCAGGTCCGCAATGCTGCGCAACTGTTCTTCGCGCATGCCGAACACTGACGAGACATCGAGCTTGGTGGCGGCGAGCGGCAGCGCTGCCGGCGCCCCGGTCACCGAAGACCCGAAGGAAGGGATGGAATCGCGACCCTTCTCGTCGTCCTTGCCTTGGTCATCGTCTTGGTCGTCATCGTCGTCGCTCTTCGCGATCGCGATGCCAGACTGGACCCCGCCGTCGATGGTGCCGTTGCCCAGGAGCTGCAGCGCGGTTGGGTCGCCGACGACCAGCGCCGACAGGCTGGGCAACCGCAGTGTGATGCCTCGCACTTCGGTGCGCAGCGTCTGCGTCGACAGCAAGCGGTTTGGCTTCTTGTCGAAGGGCTGGTCCGCATCCACGCGTTCGTAGAGGTAGCCGCGAGCGCCGAGGTCCCAAACCGTGCCCGGCGCTTCGCCGTAGGCAGCAGAGACGTCGATTGCCTCGTCGGCTCGCACTTCGTAGCGGCCCCACAAGCTCCCGTGCACTTCGAACTCACGCACGAGGCCGACTGCCGGCTCGAGCGTGTCGTCGATCGGCGGATCGTTGGCGAGATTGCGTTCTGGTGTGAACGCGACGACGGGCTGCGACGGTTGACGTCGAAGGTACGAGGCCGCGTCGGTGAGTCCCGACTCAGCAATCGACTGCGCGAGGTCGATGCGACGGTAGCGGGTGTCCATCGTCTTGCGATTGGCGGACATCTCGATGCTGTGCGCGACGAGGATGCCCGCGGTCAGCGAGACGAAGAACAGGGCCCAAACCAGCGTGCTGCCTTGCTCGGATCGCCGCGATGGCGACGAGAGTTCGGGCGCGAGAAGCGCGGTGGCGGCGCGCAACAACCCGACGGATCGCTTCATCTCGGGGATGTCGGACCGGAAGAAATCGGACTTGAGGACAGGGTGGCGTGGGTTCGTCGCGCGTGGATCTCTTCGATGCCATCGGCGGATTGCGGTCCCGTGATGGGATTGGCAAGCAGGTTGCTGCGCATTTCGCGCCGCAAGGCGAGACGATGTGCGGACTGGAGTGGATCCAGGCGTGTCGCCTTGCCGATCCACCTGCGGTGAACGGAGGCCACGACCAACCGCAGTCGGACTGCCGCCAGCGAGCGTTCGGCGACTTCGTGATCGAACGCGAACTCGGTCGCGGCGGCATGGGTGTCGTTTGGCTTGCGACGCAGAAGTCGCTCGGTCGTCGCGTCGCGTTGAAGACCTTGCCCGATTTCGCGACGATGGATCCAGCCGCGGTGCTGCGATTCCGCCGCGAAGCCGAAGCGACGAGCCGCATCGCGCATCCGGGCGTCGTGCCGGTCTACGGCACGGGCGACTCCGACGGGATCCACTGGTATGCGATGGAGTATGTCGACGGCCCGACGCTTGCGTCGTGGATCGAGACGCTCGCATCGCGTCAGTGCGAACGTCTCGATGCAGCGCTGGTCGATGAGGTCCTTCAGGGCGCGCGCTTTCCATCCTTGCGGGAGCCGCGCGCCGGTGGGCCCGGCAGCCGTTATGTGCGCTCGTGCGCTCGAATCTGCGCCGACGTCGCTTCGGCGCTCGCCGCGGCTCACAGCGCCGGCGTCATTCATCGGGACGTCAAGCCGGGCAACGTGATGATCCATCCGTCGGGACGGCCCGTGGTGGTGGACTTCGGCCTCGCGCGTGACGAACGCAACGCGCAGCTGACGCGCAGCGGCGAACAGATCGGCACGCCGTCCTACATGGCGCCAGAGCAAGCGCGCGGCAGTCGTGCAATCGACGCGCGTGCCGATGTCTACGCGCTAGGCGCTGTTCTCTACGAGCTGCTGACGCTGCAGCCGCCGTTCACTGGCGCGTCGTCCGCGGAGATCGCGGCGCGCATCCTGGCAGAGGAAGCCGTCGACGTGCGTCGGCGGAATCCAACGGTGCCAGTCACGCTCGCGGCGATCGTGCATCGGTGCCTGATGAAGGACCCGGACCGACGCTACCCGGCGATGGAGTCGTTGGAGGCGGACCTGCGCGCATTCCTCGCCGGCCATCGCGTCGCCGCAAAGCTGCCGTCCTTTCTGGCGCGCGTGCAAGCGGCGATGCAGCGTCGGCGCAACGTGCTGGTAGGCAGCGGCGTCGCCGCGGTGGCTGCGACCTCGATCGCGGTGTTCGTCGGCGTCGTCGACGATCGTGGTGACGTGCGCGATGGCGAAGTGGCGCTGGCCGCAGCGCGTGTGGCTCTCGTCGAACACGGTGACGCGGATCGTGCCCGCGACCTCTACGAGCGTGCGGCTGCGTTGACGAAGCGAACCGGAGAGGTGGCGTCGGCGCGGCGGCGCGACTTCGCCGCGGCCTTTGAGTCGCTCTACGGCGCAGAAGGTGGGGTCGAAACCTTGCGCCGGTTTGCCGCCGTGTTCGCGGAATGGGAACTGCCGGAGTTGAAGCCGCAACTCGAACGGCTCGAAGGACGCGGCGCCTTGCGTCCATCGACACGCGTGACTGAGCAGCGCGTGACGGCATTGGCGGAACGAAGGGTCACCGAGAACAAGCTCGAGCAGGATTGGTCGCCGATCCGCGCTGGCGCGCCGCTTGCCGTCGGCGAACGACTCGTGCGCGCGACGCGGGATGACGGCGTCGTGGCGCTCTTTGCGGCGATGGTCCGCAGCGACGAGACCTTGCGCGTAGAGCCACGATTTGTCGAAGGGACGGAAGGCGCTGGTGATTTCGTCGTTGCTGTCGACTCCGAGACCGGGCGCGCAGACTTCGTCGCGAAGAGCGAGATCTCACGGGCACAATGGCGGCGCTGGCTGGCGTCACTTCCCGAGCGCGCGCAGAGAGAGATGACGCCGGCTGCGCCCATCGACGGCGATGGCTCGCTCGCAGCGCGTGGACTGTCGTTCCATCAGGCTCGCGCTTTCGCGGTGGCGCACGGGGCGCATCTGCCGCTTCGCCGCGAACTCTGGCTTGCCGCGAGCGCCGGGTTGCGCGGCATCGTGTGGCCGTGGGGCGGCGGCTTCGATGCGCAGCGTGTGGTCGCGGATCCCTTCACGCGCAGCGATGCAATGGCGGTCGATTCGATGCGCGAAGGTGAGTCGCCACTGGGCGTTCTGCATGCGCTCGGCAACGTCGCGGAGGCGCTGTCCGCAGAAGGTTCGCGGCTGTTCGCCGGCGGCGGCAGTTACGCGGACGAGGCCGCACAACTCGCGCTCGACGGCGCGCGGGCATCGACATTCGTGGCGCCGCTCGCTTCTGCGTTCGAGCCATCGTTGACGATGGGGACCCGCATCTGGCGCTGTCTGCCGCAGCCCGACGACGCTGTCGCCGCCGCGTCGATGCGCATGCGTCGCGAGGAGAACGAACGTGCGCCGCGCGGTTGCGTCTTTCACGACTGGACGCTCGCCGCTGACGGCGCGCTCACGTGCGAACTGCTCCTCGTCGGCGTCTACGATGGCGACGATCGCGAGCGCATGATTCGTTTCGACACGCCTGGCTTCGCGCAGCATGACGGCACTCTGCGGGCCAGCGACGGTCACGGTCGTGCGTTGGTCGCGGAGTCAGCAAGCGCGAGCGGGTCCGAGCGCGCGTTCGTCCGAACGGAATTGCCCACGTCGCTTCGCCGTGGTCAGGGCTATCGCTTCCGCGTCGGCGCCACGCTCGACGCAACGACTGGTCTGCTGCCTACACGCGATGCCTTCGTCCTGCGTCTGCCCATGGCGCGCGGTCTTGCAGTCGCGCAAACCCACACGCTGACGCTTCCGGCTGGATGTCGCGTCGAATCCGTGACGCCCGAGGCCGACGTCTGGTTCGAGGCTGGCAGCGCGAGGATCGCGTGGCGCCAGACCGCAGAGGCGCGCGTCGAGTCGGCGTGCGTGCGATTCCGGCGTGACGGCGGGCTCGCGGCGGAACTCGCTCTCTGCAGCGAGGCCCAGGCTCGTTGCTGCGAGCTGATCGCCAGTTGGAACGAAGGCGCCCCCTCTCTTGCCGCTCTGCTCGACCCCGACTTCGTGCACGCGCAATCGTCCACGGACCGGTTCGACTTCGTAGAACTCGTCGACGTCGCGCGAGTCGGCGCCGTGGAATCGTGCGAGGCGCTGGTGGATTGGACTGCTTCTCGCGCCGACGGCGGGACCTTCCTCTGGCGGCGTGCGCCCTTCCTCGTGCAATGGCGAGTCGCTGGCGACGCCATGCGCGCATTGCGCATGCAGCCGTTCCCGCAAGCCGATGACGGTCGCTACGACTCGGTTGGTTACCGCAACGACGCGTTGCGTGCCCTGGTGCGCAAGGTCGACGGCGCGACGCTCGCGCGCACGCAGGACGAACTCTGCCCGCTGCAGGTCGAACTCACCGCTGGCGCGTTTCTGGCGCGAGTCACCGGATTGCTCGCGGCGCCCGGTGACAGCGAGGATGTGGTGTGCTTCCGCCTTGCTGGAGTTGCGGGCCTTTCGTTGGCGGCCGATGGGACTGCGCTGCGTGAGTTTGCGCAGGCAAGCAGTTCTGCTTGCGAGCGCGTGACATTCGTCCAGCGGGGAAGTCGTCGCTTCTGCGTGCGCGTGCGCGCCGTTGGCGACGATGCGGTCGCCGCGCGCGCGATGTTGGCGAGCGAGGCGAGCCGCAGGTTTTCTGCGGCAGCGATAGCGGCGCTCGTCGTCGAGTGACGTTGAGCGCGACCGCAATCAGCCGCGCGCTGCGACTTGGCTGTTCGTCGGCAAACTGACGACAAAGCGCGCGCCACCGAGGTCGGAAGCTTCGCAGCGCACCGTGCCGCCGGCGAGCGCGACGACGGAACGAACGATCGCGAGGCCCAGCCCGGTGCCCTTCGGCTTGTCAGTCAGCACGTCGCCTACCTGCTCGAAGCGTTCGAACACGCGCTCGCGGTCCTGCTCTTCGATGCCTTTTCCGCTGTCGTCGATGCGGATCTCAGCGTTCCCGTTGCCGCGCGCGAACGACAGCCGGATGCGGCCGCCCTCAGGCGTGAACTTCACCGCGTTGTCGAGGATGCGGCACAGAGCGCTGCGCAATCGTCGTGAGTCGCATTGCGTCATCGCTTCGATCGTGCCGTGGACTTCGATGCATTGGCCCTTCTGCGTTGCGGCAGACTCCAGGGTCCTGGCGGCCTGTTGCGCGATGTCGTGGACGTCGGTCGGCTCTGGTCGCCATTCGGCGCGGCCGTTCTCGAGCAGTCCATACTCCATGATGTCGTCGACCAGCGTCTTCAGGCGCTTCGATTCCGTAGCCAGCATGTCCGCAAAGCCGCGCCATTCGCTCTCCGACGTCGGCGTCATGGTCGTCAGGATCTCGGTGCCGGTGACCATGTTGGTCAACGGTGTTCTCAACTCGTGGCTGATCGACGACAGCAGGTCGTCCTTCAGTCGATCGACTTCATGGCGCTGCGTGACGTCCGCGAGCACGAGCACCTTGCCGTAGTCCTGACCCGGTCGATTGGTCTGCACCTGCACGACGGTCACATCGAAGAACCCCTTGCCGTGCGGAACGTCGGCAATGCGTTCGTCACGTTGCTGGCCGCTTGCTAGGCGTGCGATGCCGTCCTGCATCGCAGCGGCGAGCGGGCCCTTGCACAGTTGCGGCAGCGGTTCGGCCTCGGCGCGGCGGTCGCCCAGCCCGAGCATCGCTCGTGCGTTGCGATTCATCAGCACGACGCGGCTGTTCGTGTCGACGACGACGACGCCTTCGCGGAGCGACTGGAGCACTGCATGCACGCGATCGAACGCGGCCTCTGCCTGCATCAGATTGGCGACGGTCTGCTGCGATCGGTTCTGGACGGCGGCGTGCGTCATCTGGAACCTGCGCAGCAGCGGTTGCAGCAGCGGCGCGCCTGCATCAGAGAAAGGCGTCGGTGTGCCGCCGAGCCGGATCTGGTCGAGGGTGTGCAGCAGCGAGTCGACGGGAAGGCGCAATGAAAGGTGCAGCCTTCTGGTCAGCACATGACCGCATGCCAACGCGATGGCGCTCGAAACAACAGTTGCGCCGATGCCAGCCAGCAGCGGCCCGCCGAGCAGCGTCGTCGTCGCGCCCGATGCAACGGCGAGCGCGATGGTGGAGGCGCCGAGCATCGACCTCGAGACGCCGAGGTCCCGGAAGTCGAGCCGTGGGTTCGCACCTTCCTGCGCTGCCATGGGGGCTTGGATCGGCCCCCGAGGGCGCGCGACTTGACGGCGGAAGGGCAGTGTCGCGGCGCGCCGGTGTCGAGAACTTCGACATCCCGGGCGCACTAGGGCCTTACTTGCCCACGGCGCCCTGCGCGTACTTCTGCCGGTACTTCTTGGCCAACTCGGTCTGCTTGCTGCGCAGATCCGTTTCGCGGCCTTCGATCCAGGCGCGCTCGATGCGCGTCGTCAGTTCGAGTGGGTCGCCGTCGGTCAGGAGCAAGGTCGCGCGCTTGCCGATGGTCAAGGTGCCGAGCGTGTCGCCGACACCGAGGATGACGGCCGCGTCGCGCGAGATTGCTGCGATCGCACGTTCGCGGTCGAGTCCGAACGCGGCGGCAGTCGCCGCGTGCCACGGCAGGTTGCGCTCGTGTGCAAACTCCTCGCCCGTCGCGATGCAGAACGCGACGCCGCGCTCGGCGAGCTTGCCGGGCAATCGAAAGGGCGCGTCGTAGTCGATGTCGTCCCGACGCGGCAGCTTGTGGACCCCGGTCAAGATCAGGGGCACGGAAAGCTCGACGAGTTGGTCGGCGCACAAGAGCGCGTCGCGACCGCCGACGATCACGGCCCGCAGCTGCTGTCGTTGCGTCCACGCCAGTGCGGACTCGATCTCCTCGATCTCGTCGGCGAGCACGAACACCGGTCGCTCGCGTCGCAGCGCGGGCTGCAACGCGGCGCATTGAACGTCGTGCGCTGTCGACGGGTCGCTTTCTTTCCGCCGGCCCCAGGCGAGCGCACGCGTGAAGGTCTCCTCGATGCGTTCGCGCGACTTCTTCGTCGCGGCCTCGGGATCGCGGTTCTCGGCGGCGCCGGTAGCCGCGCCCATGCCCGGGCCACGGCCGCCGCGGCCGCGACGACCGCGTGGGTCTGGCAGGGATGGCCAGTCGACGACGATGCCAGCATCCGCGAGCACGGCCATCTCCTCGTTGGTCCAGCCCTCGAACTGCATCACCGATGCGCGGCCGGGGATCTCGCCGCCGACGGGACACACGCACGCGGTCAACACGCCATTGCCACGTGCGACCGGGATGGCGGTGGAGTCCGGGTTGACGGCGACGCCGGCGAGCGCCTCGGGCGACATGTCATTCACTTCGTCCGCGTCGACGGTCTGACGCACCATGCCGATCTCGACCAGTCCGATCTGCGAATGCGCGGCGAGCAGGCCAGGCCAAAGGTGTTTGCCCGCGGCATCGATGATCAACGGATCAGCGCCGGGTGCAGGTTGCATGACTTCGTCCTTCTTGGCGATGCCGCGGATCACGCCGCCTTCGAACCACAGCGAGCCGCCGTCGATCGTCGCCTGATCGAGAGTGTGGAGGGTCACATTGCGAATCACGACGGGCCGCGATTGCGCCGCGGCCTTCGGCAGCAGGTCCTGCGCGCGGACTGAGCCGAGAGCGAGGGCGAAGGCGGCGAGAGCCGAGAGTGGGATGCAGGCAGAGTTCATCGTGAGCCTCCTTCGCAGTCGCGGCAGCAGTAAGAGTCGGTCATGTCCTCGGCGCGCCAGTAGGCATCGCGCTCGTCTTCCTTGGCGGTCTTGCCCTTCTTTGAACCGCTGGCGAGCGCCTTACGGACGAGACGCGCGCGTTCTTTCGCGACGCCGTCGCGCAACTCGCGATCACGTTCGATCGAGAAGCGTTCTGCGCCTTCGATCCACGTGCGCTCGCAGACGGCGCCATAGCCGAGCGGGTCGGAGCTCCACACCGCGAAGTCCGCGTGCTTGCCGACTTCGAGCGAGCCCAGGGCCTGCTCGACGCCAAGTTGAATCGCCGGGTTGAGGGTGACGAACTTGAGCGCCTCGGCAGCTGGCACGGCGCCGTAGCGAACCGCCTTGCCGGCCTCGGTGTTGAGGCGTCGCGCATGTTCGTCGCTGTCGCTGTTGAAGCTGACGCACACGCCGACCTCGCGCAGGATTGCGCCGTTGTCCGGGACCGCGTCATAGACCTCGAACTTGTAGCCCCACCAATCGCTGAAGGCCGACGCGCCGACTGCGGCGTCGCGGATCGCCTCGGCGACCTTGTAGCCCTCGAGCACGTGCTGAAACGTGCCGATGCGGAATCCAAACTCCTGCGCCATGCGGCAGAACATGAAGATCTCATCTTGCCGGTAGCTGTGGCAATGCACGCGGCGCGTGCCATCCAGGATCTCGGCGATCGCATCGAGTTCGAGGTCGCGTCGCGGCGGCAGCGAGTTCGCGCGCGCCGTCGGCGTCATCGCGTCGAACGAGGCCAGGCGCCGCGAGTAGTCTTGCGCCGCCAAGAAGCGATCGCGCAGCAGGGCTTCGACACCCATGCGCGTGTTGGGGTAACGCGAAGAGCCGCCGCCGTTGGCGCCGCGCGGATTCTCGCCCAGCGCGACCTTGATGCCCGACGGCGCGCCGTCGAGGCGCATCTCGTCGGGGTGCAGCGCGCCCCAGCGGATCTTGACCGTGCTGCTCTGACCGCCGATCGCGTTGGCCGAGCCATGCAACTGACTCACCGCGGTGACGCCGCCGGCGAGTTGGCGGTACCAGTTCATGTCGTCGGGGTCGATGACGTCTTGCACGCGAGCTTCGGCCGTGATCGCTTCGCCGCCCTCGTTGACGCCGCGTGAGATGCCGGTGTGCGAGTGGCAGTCGATCAGTCCTGGCGTCACGTGTTTGCCGGTCCATTCGATCTGCGCGAATGCCTTGGCTTCTTCGGGCATGGAGTCGCGCGGGCCGGCGTAGCGGATCACACCGCGGTCGATCCACAGCACGCCGTCGGTGATGACGCCGGCGGGGCCACTGGTCCACAACGTCGCGCCGACGAAGACCGCGTTCTTCTGCTCGGGCCGCGCCAGCATGCCGTAGCCGCCAAGCGGCGTCGGCAGCGCAACGAGCGACTTTGGTTCGTCGGCCTTCTTGTCGCCTTCTTTTGCGTCGCCTTCCGGCTTCGCGCTGTTCTTCGTGTCGTCGGCTTTGGCCTGCGCGTTCTTGTCGCCATCCTTTTGAGCTTCCGCCGGCTCGGCCTTCTGCGGCGCGCCACGCGCGGCGGTTGCCTGCGCATCGCCCGCGTCGGTTTGCGCGATGCCTACGAGCGCATCGCCGGATCGACGCAGGCGAACCCACGCTGCGCCTTTGCCGAGCGTGTCGTCGCCGAGGACGAACTCGATGCGGTCTTCCAGTGCGGTCGCATTGCTGGTCTTGGCCTTCTTGTCGCCGATCGTCGCGGTCACGTTGGAGCCTTCGACTTTCAGTCCGAGTTCCACGGGAGTCGGCGTCGCGACGCGCAAGGTCCACTCGCCATCGAGCGCTGCGGGCTTCTTCTTCTCGATGTCGTGGCGAACGCCCGCGACATAGACGGCGCGGAGGGTCGACTTCTCGGCGAACAGCTCGCCTTCGACGAGCACGAGGTTGGCGATGCGGCCCGCCTCGAGCGTGCCGAGGTCGCGCTCGGCGCCGAGCATCTTGGCGGGGATCGTCGTCAGCATCGCAAGCGCATCGTCGGCAGTGACGCCCCAAGACATCGCGTCGGCGAGGTTCTTGTGGAAGTCCTTCTTGTCCTGCAGTCGTGCGGTCGTCACTGCGATGTCGATGCCCAGAGCGCGCAGTCGCGCAAGGTTGGAGGGCGCGTGTTCCCAGGTCTGCAGCTGACGCAGCGACACGCGCTCCTGCTTGCCGATCGACGAGACATCGGGCGCTTCGGGGAATGCGAGCGGGACGATGAGTGGGATCTTGGCGGCGGCGATCGCTTGCGCGCGACGGAACTCCATGCCGCTGCCGATCGCGATGGCGCGACGTGAGAACTCGTCGGCGATCTTGGCGGCGCGAAGCGCCTGCAACTCGTCGTCGCAGTCAAACAGCAGGGGCCGTTCGCGCAGTCGATCCAAAGTCGCAAGCGCGTCATTCGCATGGCTGCGCGGCGCGCGCAGTGTCGGGTCAGAAGTTGTCGCGGCAGCGGTGCGACGCCACCAATCGGCGTCGGCAAGCGTTTGTCGCAGGAGGGAGATTGCGCCCATCTCGCTGCTCGGGTGACCGCCAAAGCGCATGGACATGCTGACGACGTGGGCCGTATCGGCCGCGACCACTTCGGCCTTGCGGCCTGCCTCCGGCTCGTCGAGCAGCACGACGGCTGCGAGGCCGCGGAAGTTGCCGCCGATCGGCGCGATCGCCGCGGCGCCAAAGCCGAGCGAACGCATCGTCTCGCGGTCGTCCTTGGCGATCCCGTCGCCCGACAGCGCGCTGCGTTGCGCGATGACGGCTGGATGCCAGTGCGCGTTGGGCGCGTCCGCGTCTGGCGCTGGCGCATCGACCGGCAAGAACGGTTCGACGAAGCCCGGATAGATCACGAGTCCCTTGCAGTCCGTGACGCGCGCGCCCTTCGGCGTCGGGCCATCCTCGGCGACGTAGACGACGCGGCCGTCTTGCAGCACGAGCGTCGCGCGTTCGACGCGCTGGCCTGGCTTGACGACGACCGTCGCGTTGATGAGCGCGTCGAATCGCAGGTCGGCGGGCGCGGGCCCGTTGTTGGGCGGTCCCTGCCCGAGCAACGTGGCGGCGAGCGATAGCAGAACGAAGGTCCGGATCATGCGACGACAGTAACTGCCGTCGTCGCGCGCCCAAAACACGACCTCGAGGCCGTGTTGCTCGCCGCGTCAGGCCTTGGTCGCCGAAGCGGATCTCTCGGCCGGCGCCTTGTCGGCGTAGATCCAGCCGAGCGCGCGGCGCACGTCATCGAGCGCGAGGTAGAGCGACGGGACGATCAGGAGGCTGATCGTGGTCGCGAACATCACGCCAAAGCCGAGGCTCATGGCCATCGGGATCAAGAACTTCGCCTGCACGCTCTTCTCGAGCAGCAGCGGAACGAGCCCACCAAAGGTCGTGATGGAGGTGAGCAGGATGGGTCGGAAGCGCCGCGAGCCAGCGTCGTGGACCGCTTCGTGCAGCGAAGCTCCTTCGGCTCGGCGCTGGTTGACTGCGTCGACCATCACGATGTTGTCGTTGACGACGACGCCGGCTAACGCGATCGCGCCGAACATCGACATGATGCTCAGGTCGAGGCCGGTGATGAGGTGCCCGAGGATCGCGCCGCCGAACCCGTAGGGGATCGCGGTCATGATCAACAGCGGTTGCGTGTAGCTCTTCAGTGGAATCGCGATCAGCGCGTAGATCAGGAAGAGCGCGAACACGAAGCCGGTGAACAAGGAACGCAGCAGGTCGGCCTTGTTCTTCTGGTCACCTTCGAAACTCCACGCGAGGCCTGGGTGGCGCCGCACGAGGTCCGGCAGGACATGCTCGCGCAAGTCTTGATTGACTGCCTCCGGGCTCGCGTTCGGGTCGTTCTCGTCGATGTCGCCGCTGACCCGGACGACTCGCATTTGGTCAACGCGCGTGATCGAAGCGAAGCCACGCCCGACCGTAGCTTGCGCCACTTCCGACAGTGGGACCTCGGCGCCTTCCTGTGTGCGGATGCGCAGTCCGTCCAGGTCGTGCAGCGAACGGCGACTCTCCTGCGGGTAACGGACCATCACTTTCACTTCGTCACGACCGCGTTGCACGCGCTGCGCTTCTTCGCCGTAGAAGGCCTGACGAACCTGCCGTGCGAGGTCGCGTTGCGAGAGGCCGAGCGACTCGGCACGCGGGTCGATGCGCAGCTCGATCTCCTGCTTGCCGGCGCGGAAGGAGTCGGCGACGTCCTTGATGTCGGGCCGCCGGAGCAACTCGCGCTTCAGTGCGTCGGCTGCAGCGCGCAACTGGGCGAGGTCGTCGTGCGCAAGCTGCACGTCGACGTCCTTGCCGGTCGTGAAGAACGACGACGTGAACGACAGTTCGACTGCGTCGGGAACGGGCCCGACCCTGTCGCGCAACTTCGTCTGGAAGACCGACGAGCCGATGTCGCGCTCCTCGGAGGGCAGCAGTTGCAGGTTGATCTCGGCGAGATTCGACGACGACTGCGCCTGCGCGTCGCGGTTGCCGCCGTTGCGGGCTTGCTCGACGGCGAAAGGCTGGCTGCCGACAGAAGTGAGCATGTGCTGGACGATGCTCTTGCCGGCGCTCGCGTAGCCATGCTCGCGGTCCATCTCGTCGCGGACCTCGAGGGCCGCCTTCTCAATGCGATGCATGATCGCGGCCGTGGTTTCGACCGGCGTGCCTTGCGGCATCGTCAGCGCGACGACGACGTTGTCCGCGTCCACCTGTGGGAAGAACACGAAGCGCGGCGCCCCGACGCGAACGCCGGTGAACAACAGGACGAGAATGGCGAGTGACGCGGCGATCGTCACGTAGCGCCAGCGAAGGCAGGCCTCTGCGAACGGTTGGTAGCAGGAGTCGATGAACCACTGCAGCCCGCGCTGGAAGCCGGACTGGAGTCGTTCCCATGCGCCGGAAATCGGCGAGAACGCCCGCTGCGCGAAGCCGCGCAGGCCATCGTGCTGCACGGTGTGCAGCGGCATGTGCGCGAGGTGGGCCGGCAGGATCAGTTGCGATTCGAGCAACGAGAACAGCAGCACCGGGATCACGATGCACGGGATGACGCGCCAGACCTGCGCGTCGGCGCCGGGCACGTTGAACATCGGCAAGAAGGCCGCGACCGTGGTCAGCACCGCGGCGAACACCGGCGCGCGAACGCTGCGCGCGCCGCGCAAGGCGGCGGCGAGCGGCGACTTCGACTTCTCGCGTGCGAGCATCACGGCTTCGCCGACGACGATGGCGTCATCGACGACGAGGCCG
>SXPK01000218.1 GCA_005776365.1 Planctomycetia bacterium | reverse complement strand
CCGGCTCGCCCGCGGCCGAGCTGTCGCAGACGGGATTCCAGCCGGTGCGCGACGACGCGATGTTCGCCCCGGGTGGCCGCGACGCGTCGAAGGTGCGGCGCGTGGTCGCGTGCAGCGGCAAGGTCTACTACGACCTCGAGGAAGCGCGCGGCGACCGCGACGACGTCGCGATCGTGCGGCTCGAACTGCTCTATCCGTTCCCGGAGACGCCGCTGCAGGAACTGCGCGCCAAGTACGGCCGCGCGCAGTGGGTGTTCTGCCAGGAGGAGCCGCAGAACATGGGCGCGTGGACGTTCGTGCGCGACCTGTTCCCGTGGTCGGGCCACGCATCGCGCCCGGCCGCCGCAAGCCCCGCGACCGGTTCGCTGCAGCGACACAAGCAGGAGCAGCAGGACCTCGTGCAGCGCGCGTTGGCTCGCTGAAGCCGCGCGCTGCGAGTTTGCGTCGCAGGGCTTGTGGATCCCTGAGCGCGAGATATTGCTGCTGCGCCGCCATAGTTGGAGGCGCAATTCATGGAAGGAATAGGGAGTCGCCGCCGGTCGCTTCGTTTGCCCCTGGTCGCAATCGTCGTTGGCCTTGGGGCAATGTCTGTCTGGTTCCTGTTGGCTGGAACCGGCGCTGAGCACGTGTCGGAGCAGATCGCCGACTCGCGAACGGAAGCACGGGAGTCTGCAAGGCAAGTCGCGAGCGCGGACACATCCAACGATGCGAGGACGTCCGCCGAGAGTGCCGTAGTCGACCTGGACAAGTCCAAGGCGAGCACCGTCGTGCTCGAGGGACTCTTGCGGACGCGGACCGGGGAAAGTCCTGGGCGCTGCACGATGATCGTGAACCACCCGCATCGAGATCATCTCGATGCAGCATCTCGTGGCAGTGCCAACGTGCAGCATTTCCCCGACAAGCAGGGACGCTTCGCGATCGCGCTGTCCTCGCCGCCGTTCGTCGACACAGCGGTCGTGACCGTCACCGGTGGGCCGGAAGGGGACTCGACCCTGTTCCATTCCGTCGTCGGCATCGGTTCGGGCCACGCGATCGAGGTGCTTTCGCCAGCCGAGATCCGGCAGGCGGCCATTCGAGGTCGGCTCCTGATCGAAGGAAACCCGGTGGCGGGTGGCGACATGGTCCTGCGCAGTGCTTCCGGCCGTCCCCTGAGTGTGCAGTGGGGGGTCGCTGGCGTGGAGCTCGATGTGCATCTCCGCCGCTTGCGGGAGGACCTCGATCGGGTTGTCGGGCCGGTGCGGCTGTTCCTGCAGGACGATACCGGGCTGCACTGGGAACAGGAGTTCGCGACGGTTGCCGTGTTTCGCGATGCGCTGCAGATGGGGATCCCGGTGGCGGCCAAGAACGTGACGCTCGAGTTCGACGCAGTCGGCCGCCAGATCGACGGACTGCGGCTAGGGTCGTGTCGCAATGACGACTTTGCGAAGGATCACGAGGTCTCGGGCGCGAAGTCGATCGTGCGGCTCGCGCCGGGCCGCTACTTCTTCGAACTCGTCTGTGACAACGGCGCCGCGCACGGCGTCGGCAGCTTTGCTTTCGACGGCTCTGCCGCATCGATTCGACTTGCATGCGATGCGTGGGAACCTGGTCCAGCTTGCGTCGACGTCATGGTGCGCGACTCGGATGCTCGAGGGATCGCGAAGGCCTCCGTGCGAATGCGCAGGCGATCCGAGTCAGGCGATGCGCTGCCGACGGTGGTTCACGAACAATCGACCGACGAAAGCGGGTTGGCGCGGGTGGCAGGACTGTCCGCTGGTGCCTACGACCTCGAGGTCGCGCACGAAGAGCATGCTCGCCAGAGCATGCGCATTCGCGTTGCTGGCGCGCCCGAACCGCAGCTCGCCGAGGTCACGATGCAGCAAGGATCCACCGTTCTGCTGGACTTCGTGCAGTCTCGCGGCCAGATGGCCACGCGCGCCAGCGGCATTGCCTACCGACCACTCGGACGTGCGTGGTGGACGCCTGTGGAGGTTGGGCCGGGCTCGGACCTCGTCGCGGAAGGCGTTCCGACGGGCGAAGCGGAGTTCCTCGCGGTTGCCGACGCACATTCCGGCGTCACTCCGTGCGCATTCCAGGGGCCGCGATGCCGGGTCTCGATCGTGCTCGAGGACGTGCAGATGCGGACGGTTCGGCTCGTCGACGAACGAGGCGCGGCGGCACAGCAGGTGACCGCGATGCTGGAGCTTCCAGGCGCCGGCGGGGATTGGCCGGTCCATGTCTGGCCGCTGCAGGCGGACGGCAAGGTCGCATACTTCACGCTCGGGCTCGACGGCGAGAAGTTCGTCGTGCGCCACCGCGGACGGTCCGTGATGGCATTGGACCCGATGCTCGTCCCCGGCGTGCTGACGGTCCTGGGTGCAGGTGTGGCAGCCACCAAGTAGCGAACTTGGGCGCGACAGGGCTGCTGGCCCTCTACTTCCCGCCCGTGTTCCGGCTCATCAGCCACACCGCGAAAGCAAACCCGAACACGCTCATGAAGTGGAAGGCCGGGAACACGAACACGTTCTCGGCCCAGATCAGCCACATCTGTTGTTCCGACGATCCTGGCGCCAGCTCGACCTGCATCCGTTGGGCAGGATGCACGACGGACGTGATTGACGAGATGTCGAGGCTGGTCCCCAGCCGGGCGTCGCTCGCGTACTTGCTGAACAGCGCAGCTGGTAGGCGCAGCAGCGTGCAACCGAGGGAGAGCTTCAGGAACAGCGCCAGAAGTCGTCTCGTCGACGCGGCGAGGCGCAGCGCAAGCGCGAGGCCAGCAGGCCACAAGAAACGATCGAGCGCGAAAGGCTGGACGATGGCCTCGGGTGCTGCATACCACTGCATCGCGAGCCAGGTCGCTGTCGCGCTCCAGCCGAGCAGCAGCGGCAGGATCCAGGCGTTTTGCTCTTCTTGATTGCGGACCAAGAGGAGCAACACGGTCCACAGCACAGCGAAGCCAAGGAAGGGCAACGGCCACTGCCAGCCGCTGGCGGTCTTGGTTCCGGTTACGAAGTGGACTGCGCTCGGCTCCAGGCTCTGGCCTTCGTAGGCGACAAAGGTGTGAGTCGTCGTCAACTCGCGCTGGCCGGGTTCGGTGAGCCCCAGAGAGAGGCCAAGGACCGCCGCAAGCAATGCCACGGCGCAAGCGATGCGCGTGAGCGGCGCGTACACGAGCGCGGCCGCGAGGGTGAGGAAGGATGCTCCCTGCAGTAGGGCGAGGGCGAGGTCCATGGGGGCGGAACATGGTGCCGTCCGATCGCGGATCCGGCGAGCCTTTCCCGCACGCGGCCGCAAAGCCCGCAGACTTTTCCCCACCCACGCTTGTCGCGAGGGGAGGGGCTCGCTACCGTCCTTGGCCCTTTACGTCCCGACACCGATGCCCAAGCAGAAGACGAAGAAAGCCGTGGTCAAGCGCATGAAGCTGACCAAGAGCGGCAAGGTCAAGCGCAGCCATGCGTACACCTCGCACATCATGGTGCGCCGTACCACCAAGCGGAAGCGTCAGCTCCGCAAGGACACCCTGTGCGCTGGCAAGTTCGAAGTGAACATGCGCGAGTGCCTCGGCGGGAAGAGGAGGTAATCCATGGTTCGCGCAACGAACGGTGTTGCTACCAGGCAACGTCACAACAAGATCCTGAAGCGGGCCAAGGGCTACCACCAAGGCCGCCGCAACCTCATCCGCGTCGCCCACGAGACGACGATCCGCGCCGCGGTCTATGCCTTCATCGGCCGTCAGCAGAAGAAGCGCACCTACCGGTCGATCTGGATCACGCGCCTAACGGCCGCGGTCAAGCCGCTCGGCATGCGCTACTCGACGTTCATCCATGGCGTGCAGAAAGCCGGCATCAAGCTGAACCGCAAGGAACTCAGCGAGTTGGCGATCCACGACCCGAAGACTTTCGAGCAGATCTGCAACCAGGCCAAGAAGGTCCTGGCCTGATCGAGAACGCGGCGCCTCGCGTTGCCCGAGGCTTGCCGCGAGATCGCGCGGCCGTCGGCGCGACGCTCGCCGTGCCCACTTTCGGAACTTTGGCCGAAGGAACCAGGCGATGAACGACCCGCGCAACGAGTGGCTTGCTGCGATCGCCGCCGCCGCTGACGAGTCGGCGCTGGCGGCCGTCGAATCGCGACTTCTCGGCAAGAAAGGCGACTTGCAAGAACTGCTGCGCGCCGTGAGCCAGCTCAGCAAGGAGGAGCGTCCGGCAGCTGGCAAAGCCGCCAATGAGGTCAAGGTCTTGGTCGAGCGCTCGCTTGCCGCGCGTCGGCAGACGCTTGCCGCCGCGGCGATGGAACAGCAGCTGTCGGCGCATGGCTTCGATCCGAGCCAGCCTGGTCCGCAGCGTCGCATGGGCTCGCTGCACCCAATCACGATCGTGCAGCAAGAACTCATCGACCTGTTCACGTCGATGGGCTTCTCGTGGCAAGACGGCCCCGAAGTCGAGAGCGAGCACTACAACTTCGACGCGCTCAACATTCCGGGCGACCATCCGGCGCGCGAGAGCCAGGACACGTTCTGGCT
>SXPK01000217.1 GCA_005776365.1 Planctomycetia bacterium | reverse complement strand
GTGCTCCACTCTGGCCAACGCCGCGGCGCCGCCGCTCAGCGCGCCACAGAGGTCGCACTCGAGCACTGGGCGACCGTCGTAGGTCTTCGGCAATACCGTGTGGTTGCCGCATTCAAGGCAGGAGTCCATGCGCGGGTCGGAGTTTTGCGGCGGAGCATTGAACCGGCCCGCCTTTGGCCCGTCCAGCCCCTCCGACCGCGCCCCTTCGTTCACTTGCCCGTGCTCGGGACCTTGCGCTGCTCTTGCTTCACCGGAAGCTTGGCTTCGGTCGGCTTTGGCTGCGTTGCGGTACGGTTCACCGACTTCTGGAAGCTGCCACTGCGTTGCGACTCGAGTTGGCGACCTGCCACATCGCGCAGCCACTGCTCCTCGTCACCGAGCGAGCCAAAGCGCAACCCTTCGTTGCCTCCGCGTTGCACGACCTCCTGCACCTCCGAACGCGGAATCACGATCCGGTCCGAATGCATCTGCAGCACGTAGTGATCGTCGCCGACGGACTCGAGGATCTCGCCGACGAGTCGGTTGTCGTTGCTGAGCTTCAGGAAGCCCTGCGTCGCGCGCTGCAAGTCCGCGTAGTCGCGGCTGTCCAGCGTCGTGACCTTGCGGATCTCGGCGCGCGGCAGCATGACCTCGCCATGCTTGACGGTCAGCACCAGCGCATCGGCCGCGACGGCCTTCACGCTGCCGATGAAGAAGTTGCCGTTCTCGAGCTGGGCGAACGCCCTGCTGCCCGGCGCGACGGTTGCCCACTCGGCCGTGGTCTTCGCGCCGCCGTCGAACTGCCCGATCCAGAGCGACTCGCCCGCTGGCAAGTAACGCGGCAGCGTCGAGTTGGCGGCCAGTTGGTCGGCGGCATTGGTGTCGACTTGCGGCTGCGACGACGACGGCGCAACTGGCTGCGTGGCCACGTTGGGCATCGGCTCGACTTGCGCGATCTGTTGCGGCTCTGGCGACACGAGGTTGGTCGGCTGGGCGGGAGCCGGCTCGACTGCCGGAGCCGCTGGCTGCGTCTGCGCCACGTGAGCGACCGGCTTCGGAACGCCCGGGCTGGTGTTCGGACGCGCGATCTGGACGCGCTCGACCAGTTCGGGCGTCAACGTCAGACCGACCCACTCCGGGTGCAGCACTGCGACGCCGGCACCGGCGACGAGCGCCGCGGCAGCCGCGAGCTTGCCGAACAACTTGAAGATGCGACCCGTACTGACCGGTGCTCCTGCCACCGCAACCAGCTCCGCCGCCTCGTAGTCCATCGGAGTTTCGTCGTGCGATTCCGATTCGCCCACGGTCTCTTGGGTCGCGAACTCCTCTTCGAAACTCGGAGCCTCGACGTCGTCGAGATCCGGGTGTTCCATCGGCTCGTCGGTTCCCTCGAGCGGTTCGTCGACGCCATCATTGTTGGCCACCGCGTCCGCCAACTCGCCGTCTTGGCCGAATGCGCTGTCCGCAGCCTCGGTCGTCTCGCTCTCATCGAGGACGTAAACTTCGCCGTCCATCGACTCGTCACCTTGCGCGGCTTCGGCGAGTGGCTGCTCGTCGATCGCCAGTTCCTCGGTGTCGCCGCCTTGAGCTGAGCTTTCGTCGACGACTTCCCCTTCCTGCAGGACAGCCGGCTCCGGATTGGCGAAGCCGTCGATGAGTTCGAGTTCTTGCTCGCTGTCGATTTCCAACTCGTCGTCGCCCGACAAGAACCCAGGCTGCGACCTCGTGGCGATGCCCATCTCGTCGGGCGTCATGGTGCTGCCGGCCCACCGCGAGCGGCCTGCTTCGTCGAAGGACACCACCTCTGGATCGGCCACCGGCTGGTCCGTGGCTTCGAACAGGATGTCTTCGGCCTCACCAGCAACCTCAGGCGTCGGCTGGTCGGCGGCAGGCGTGTTGCGCGCAGGCGTCGAGGGTTTCTGGCTGCTCGGCTTCTGCCACTGCTGCGCAAACATCGGATCGAAGCTGCGGTTGGCTCCTGTCGTTTCGGGAACGACGTTGTCCGTCGCGTTCTTGTCGAGATCCTTGTTGTCGCCGTTCATGGCATCTCCGTTGGAGCCGGGGGTTCCGCAGGTCTATCGGCTGGCAGCGGGCCAAGAAGTGAACGGATCTGCGGCAACCACGCGGATTCCGAGGCCGCGCGCGGCCCGACCGCCGCATGGGCACTTGCCGGTCGCGCCGGTCTCCAGGCGGGACCCTGGCGCCCCTTGATCAGCCTTCCTGCTGCAACTCGCGACTGAGCGGCGACGAGGCCAAGAGCCGGCGGACGCCACCGCGCAGCACGGTCAACCCCAAGGCGTCGACGTGCTCCAAGAGCGGAATCAGGTACTTGCGGCTCGTGTCCAACTCATCGCGCAAGGCCGGGATGTCGAGGACTTCGGCGTTGCGCAGGCAGTTGGCGCGAATCGCCTGCAAGGCCGCGCGTAACGCCCTTGCGCCGTAGAAGTGCTCCCCGACGTGCTCGATTCGCGCCTCGTCGCTGCCGCGTTCGAGAATGCCCGCGAGCGCGTCGCCAGTGGCGCCGACGTGGGCCTCGATCTCCGCGCGATCCGGGGGCCTGAAGCGATGCTCTTCGCAGCGCGCAACGACCCGGTCGAGCAAGGCCTGCTGCGCGGCAGGCAGCGGCCGCAATCGATCGACGAATAGCATCAATCCCTGGCTCCCGGCGCGGACCCGGCCTTCTTGCTGCAGCAGGTCGAACACCGCGTCAATGAGCGTTTGCGGCAAGGTCTTGGTCGCGCGAAGGGCGCTGCGCTGGATCGAAGCTGCGGCCGAGCGCTTCGACAGCATCCGCTCGACGGACTCCAGCATCTCGCGTTCTCCCGCGACCAGATCCGACCTGCGGAACACACGTCGCCCTTTGGCGTGCACATGCAGGAAGTCCATTGCTGGAAGGAACGCCTCCACGTCGCGCTCGCCGCACTCGAGCGCGCGAGCCAGATCCGCAATGGCGCAGCCTGCCGGTCCTTTCTGCGCGATTTCATGCTCGATGCGCGACTCGGGGCGATCGCCAGCCTCGCGCAACGAACGCAGCTCAGACCCGAGTTCCTTCCGGCGATAGCGTCCGTGCTTCTCGACGACGCGCATCACCGTGCCGCCGCCCACCGTGACGGCGGGAGTCACGAGACGCAACAAGAAGCGATCACCATGCGCGCAGCACAGCGGCTCATCCAGGTCGACGCGCACCGTCGCGCGTTCGCCCGCCTGCATGGCTTCGCGATCGAGCAGCAGAAGATCGCCGCGAACCTCGACGGTGCCGGTGTGCAAACGAACCGCCGCACGGTGCCGCAGCGGCCGCGAGCGATGCAGCAATTGCAGGTCGAGATCCACCGCCGAACCGGTCGGATAGGTCCCCGGCGCGCACGCGACCATGCCGCGATGCAGGCCCGCCTGGCGCGCATCGGGCACCGACAAGGCGCTGCTGTGGCCGGCGACAGCCTGCTCGACCTTGCCGCCATAGGCATGGAGTCCGCGAATGCGCGCGCGCTCGCCGCCGGGCAGGATCTCGATCTCGTCACCTGGGACCACCGATCCCGCCAGCGGGATGCCGCTGATGACGGTGCCAATGCCTACGAGCGTGAACACGCGCTGGATCGGCATGCGAAATGCACCGCCGCTGTGCCGCGGCTCGAGGCCGCGCGCGAGGTCCTCGATTTTGACTTTCAGTTCCTCGATGCCCTCGCCAGTCACGGAACTGACCCGGCAGAGTTCCGCGCCGTCCAGAACAGTGCCGCGGCACAGTTCGCGGATCTCCTCCTCGGCCATGTCCGCGAGCGATGGCTCCACCATGTCGATCTTCGTCATGACGATGAGGCCCTTGCGAACGCCGAGCAGATGCAGGATGTCGAGGTGCTCGATCGTCTGCGGCATGACGCCG
>SXPK01000216.1 GCA_005776365.1 Planctomycetia bacterium | reverse complement strand
GCGCTGCAGGTGGGTGTAGCCCGGCATCGCATCGCCGTCGTGGCGTTCGGCCTTGGCGACCAGTTGCAGCATCAGGCGCGAGATCGCCAGTTCCATCTCGGCGCCGATGACGCGCAGATGGAGGCGCAGGTCCGTTGCGACCTGGTCATTGCGCGAGCGGCCGGTGAGGATCCGCTTTGCGAGCGCGCCGCAACGCTTGCCGAGCTCGCGCTCGACATAGCTGTGCACGTCTTCGTCCTCGGAGTCTGCGGGCACGCCGTGCTCGCGAACATGCGCGCAGATTTCGTCGATGGCCTTGTGCAGGGCGAGGACGTCTTGTGGCTGCAGGACGCCAACGCGCGCAAGTTCCGCGCTCCAGGCGCGGTTCGTCTCCAGGTCGGCAAGCGCGAGCGCGCGATCGACGGGCAGGCTCCTTTGGAACTGCGCGAAGAATGGGTCGAGTTCGCCCTGGAACCGTCCTCCCCACATCTTGCCTGCCTCGCTCATGGCTGTGATCCTTCGCCCGTGCCTTGCACGCGCGCAGCGACGGCGCCGGGAAGGCCGTAGAGCTTGACGAAGCCGTAGCTGTCGGCGTGGTCGAAGGCGGCGCTCTGACCAAACGTGGCGAGGTCCTCCGAGTAGAGGCTGTGCGGCGACTTCGCCGAAACCGCTGTCGCGGTCCCTTTGAACAAGCGCACGCGCACTTCGCCGGTCACTAGGTGCGTCGCCTCGGCGAACAGGGCGTCCATGGCCCGGCGCGTCGGGTGGAACCAGCGTCCGGTGTAGACCAAGTCCGCGTAGTCCGGCATCAATCGCTCGCACAGGCGCAAGGTGTCGCGTTCCATCGTGATCGCGCGCAGCGTGCGGGCCGCCTCGAGAACGATCGTGCCGCCAGGAGTTTCGTAGACGCCGCGCGACTTCATGCCGACGAGGCGGTTCTCGCAGATGTCGACGCGGCCGACGCCGTGCGTCGAGCCGAGTTCGTTGAGCCTTTGCAGCAACTGCTCGGCGGGCAACCTCTCGCCGTCGACTGCGATCGGTGTTCCGTGCTCGAACGCAATGGTCAGTTCCCTTGGCTGGTCTGGAGCCTTCCTCGGGTCTGCCGTCAGCATCCAGACGTCGTCTGGCGGCGCATTGCCGGGCGACTCGAGCGCGCCGCCTTCGTGGCTGATGTGCCAGAGGTTGCGGTCGCGTGAATAGATCTTCGTGCGCGACGCAGTGACTTGGATGCCGCGTTCGTCGGCGTAGTCGAGCGCGTCCTCGCGGCTGCGGATGCTCCAGTGGCGCCAAGGCGCGAGGATCTTCAGCTCAGGAGCGAGCGCCTGGTAAGCGAGCTCGAAGCGAACCTCGTCGTTGCCCTTGCCGGTGCATCCATGCGCGAGCGCGTTCGCGCCGATCTCCTTGGCGTAGTCGACCTGCCCCTTGGCGAGGATGGGGCGCGCCATGCTGGTGCCGAGCAGGTAGCGGCCCTCGTAGACCGTCATCGCCCGCACGCATGGCCAGACGTAGTCAGTCAAGAACTCGCGACGCTTGTCTTCCACGCGGCACGACGCGGCGCCGCTCTTGCGCGCCTTCTCCTCGAGGCCTCTCAGTTCGTCGTCACCCTGGCCAATGTCACCGCAGTAGCAGTGCACTTCGCAGCCAGGATGATTCTCCTTGAGCCACGGGATGATGATCGAGGTGTCGAGTCCACCCGAGTAGGCGAGGACGATCTTGAGCTTGCTCATCGGAAAGGGCGGGCTTGGTGCGGCGAGGCCGCGTTCAGCGAATCAGCAGGGCGAGGATCGCCTTCTGCACGTGGAGCCGGTTCTCGGCGATGTCGTAGACGACGCTGCGTGGACCATCCATCACTTCGGCAGCGACTTCCTTGCCGCGATGCGCAGGGAGGCAGTGCATGAAGAGCGCGCCTGGCTTGGCCCGCGACATCAGCGCCTCATCGACCTGGTAGTCGGCGAACAGGCCGTTGCGATCCTCGATCTCGTCCTCTTGGCCCATCGAGGCCCAGACGTCGGTGTAAACGGCGTCGGCGCCTTCGACTGCTTGTTGCGGATCATTGAGGATGTGCACCTCGGAGCCGGCTTCGTGCGCCGCGCGGGTGGCCTCGTTGACGACGCGCGCGCTCGGCTCGTAGCCCTCCGGAGTGCAGACCCGGATGTGGACGCCGAGCTTCACCGCAGTGTGGATCACCGAGTGGCAGGTGTTGTTGCCATCGCCGACGAAGGTCAGCGTGCGGCCCTGCAGGCTCGGCCACTTTTCGGTGAGCGTGAAGAAGTCAGAAAGGGCCTGGCACGGGTGCACGTGGTCGGAGAGGCCGTTGATCACGGGGATATCCGCAGCAGCGGCGAGGTCCTCGAGCACCTTGTGCTTGAAGGTGCGCGCCACGATGCAGTGCACCCAGCGTTCGAGGTTCTTGGCGATGTCCTTCACCGACTCGCGCGAGCCGATGCGCGCGTCGCGGTGGTCCATGAACGACACGGTGCCGCCGAGGTCGCTCATGCCGATGTCGAAGGTGAACCGTGTGCGCAGCGAATCCTTCTCGAAGATCATCGCGAGCCGTTTGTTGCCGAGCACTTTTGTGTGCACGTCGCGGCCGCGCTTCAGCTCGCGTGCAACCGCGTAGATGCGCTCGATGTCGCTGCGTTGCAGCAGCGACGTGCAGATCAGGTCCTTCTGCGAGATCGGGGAGAGGTCGAGCGTTGCGGTCACGATTTCGCGCTCGCGGTTGCGAGCTCCTGTTGTTGCGGGAACTGCGCCAGCACGACTCGCATCGTGCGCAGAGCGTCGGCGACGTCCTGCATCGTCACCACGAACGGCGGGACGATGCGGATCACGTCGCCCGATGTGCAGTTGGTGATCACTCCGGCCTTGTAGAGCGCCTTCTGGAACTCGGTGGCCGAGTGCCACAGGCGCAGTCCCAGCATCAAGCCTTTGCCGCGGACTTCGCGAACGATCGGCAGGTCCTTGGCGATCGCTTCGAGGCCTGACTTCAGTTGCTCGCCACGCGCCTTCACGTTGTCGAGCAGGCCGCGCTCGAGTTCGTCGAGGAACACCAGCGCCGCACGGCATGCAAGCGGGCCGCCCGCGAAGGTCGAGCCGTGCTCTCCCTTCTCGAAGGTGTCAGCAAACGCTGCGCTCGCGAGGCATGCGCCCATCGGCAATCCGGCGGCGATCGGCTTGGCGAGCACGACTACGTCGGGCGAGACTCCGGTTTGTTGGCCTGCGAGGAAGGTGCCGGTGCGGCCGCAGCCACATTGCACCTCGTCGTGAATCAGCACGGTGCCCGTGCGCGTGCAGATCTCGCGCGATGCGCGGATGAAAGCGTCCGACAACGGCCGGATGCCGCCTTCGCCCTGGATCGGCTCGTAGCACACTGCCGCGGGCTGCTTCTCGGCGATCGCGCGTTCGAGTGCGGCAATGTCATCGTGTGGCACCCAGGTGACGTCCATCAGCGGCGCGAAGGGCTTGCGGTACTTCTCGCTGTAGGTCAGCGACAAGGCGCCCATCGTGCGGCCGTGGAAGCCGCCTTCGACCGCGACGAATGAGGTCTTGTGCGGCGTGCTGCGGACGTGCATCGCCTTGCGGGCGAGCTTGAGTGCGCACTCCATCGCCTCGGTGCCCGAGTTGGTGAAGAAGGCAGCCGCCATGCCGGTTTGTGCGCACAGTCGCGTCGCGACCTGCTCGGTGTATGGGTGCCGAAACAGGTTCGACAGATGCACGATCTTGCCGACTTGGTCGCGCAGGTTCGCGGCCAGGTTTGCGTGGCCGTGGCCAAGCGCGCTCACCGCGATGCCGGCGAGCATGTCGAGGAACTCGCGCCCGGTGCTGTCGGTCAATCGCGCGCCGTGCCCATCGACGAACACTTCGTCGGCGCGCGCATAGGTCTTCATCACTCCCTCGTCCATGTCAGGTCCCTGAAGTCGCGCAAGAGTTCTGGTGAAAGGTGGTGCCGACGTCCTCCCGCAGCGCGGCGAGCAGAGCGTCGGGTTGACCCGCGGGTGCGATCTTGACCAGCGCCTCTGGGTTCTCGCGCAGCGCGAGCAGCGCCGCATCGAGTTTGGGGATCATGCCGCCGGTCGCGACGCCGGCCTTGACCAGGTCCTCGCACTCGCACGGAGAGAGATCGTGCAGCACCGAGCCGTCCTTGCCGCGGACGCCGTCGACGTCGGTCAAGAACACCATCGCGTCGCAAGAGAACGCCTTGCACAGCGGCGCCGCCGCGTGGTCCGCGTTGATGTTGAAGAAGGGCTGACTCGCGTCGCCGTGCACGCCGGGCGCGACCGTCGCGATGACCGGGACAAAGTCGCCTTGCAGCAGCGTGTTGACGAGTTCTGGGCGGACGATGTCGACCTGACCGACGAAGCCGAGGTCGACGCCGGGCTTCACCAGCGGGCGAACGGCAAAGGACCCGCCATCGGCGCCGCAGATGCCGACCGACGGCACGCCAGCGCGTTGCAGCGCGGCGACGAGCGTGCGGTTGACCTGGCCGCCGAGCACCATCAGCACGACTTCTGCAGTGCGCGCGTCCGTGACGCGGAGGCCGTCGTGGTAGCGCTCTTCGATGTTCAGGTCCCTGCCTAGCTGGCGGATCTGGTTGCCGCCGCCGTGCACGACCACGACCTCGTGGCCCTTTTTCCGCGCCGCGGCGATCGCCTGGCAAAGCTGGGAGCGCGGGCCCGTTTCTTCCAGTTGGGCGCCGCCGATCTTGACGAGAATCCTCATTGCAGTCCCTCCGTCTCGGGCAGTCCGAGCATCACGTTCATGTTCTGGAGCGCCTGACCGGACGCTCCCTTGACCAAGTTGTCGATTGCGGACACCATGACGACGAGCGGGCCAGAGGCTCCGACCGCCATGTGGCAGTGGTTGCTGTGTTGCACGCACTTCAGTTCCGGCCAACCCTGCGCGTAGACCTTCACGAAGGGCTCGTGCGCGTAGCGTTCGTGCAGACAAACTCGGATCGCATCGGCGGTGACGCCCGGCTTGGGCGTCAGGTAGATCGTCGACAGGATGCCGCGAAAGGTCGGCAGCAGGTGGGGCGTGAACACGATGCGCTGCGTGCCAGCTTCTTGGCGGATCTCCGGCGCGTGGCGGTGAACGCCGACGCCATAGGCGCAGAAGTTCTCGTGCACATTGCCGAAGTGGGTGCGTTCGCCAGGGTTCTTGCCCGCGCCCGAAGTGCCGCTCTTGCTGTCGGCGATGATGGGGGCGTTGTCGTCCAACATGCCGCGCTGCAACAAGGGCAGAACGGGCAGCAGCACCGAAGTGGGGTAGCAACCTGGATTGGCGACCAGCCGCGCTTTGCTGACCGCCGCGCGCGCGTGCTCGGTGAGGCCGTAGACCGCTTCTTGCAGCAAGCCGGGCGCGGGGTGGGGGGAGCCATAGACCTCGGCATAGAGCTTCGGGTCCCGCAGGCGGAAGTCAGCCGACAGGTCAACGACCTTGCAGCCGTGCTCGAGCGCGGCAGTTGCGATCGCGCTGGCAGCGCCGTGCGGCGTGCACAGAAACACGCCGTCGCATGACTTCAGTCGCGTCAGGTCGAGGGGCGCAAGGATCGGGTCGGTGGGGAACTGCGGCGGCTCTGGCTGCGTGCCAGGACGCGCGGTCATCACTTCCGTGGCCTGCATGCCGCGGTGGCGTGAGATCAGCGTGAGCAACTCGCGGCCGGTGTAGCCCGACGCGCCGACGACAGCGACCTTCTTCATGCGGCGCCCTCCTTCTGCGCGAGCAAGCGGCGCATCAGCGCTCGTGCCTTGTTGGCGTCCTGGCAGATCGCGAGCACGGTGTCGTCGCCAGCGATGGTTCCGACGAGGCCTGGCAGCGCCGCGCGATCGCTGGTCGCGCGGTCGAGCGCGAGGGCGAGCGGCTGCGCGCAGCTTGCCGGCGTGCGCAGCACGACGAGGTTCTGGGCCGCAGTGGCATCGAGCAACCAAGCGTGCAACGCGTGCCACAGACTGCCGCCGGTCACAGCCTGAGTCAGGGACGCGGTCGCCGGAACTTCGTAGCCTTCGCGCCCTTTGCTGACGCCGAGGTCACGCAGGTCGCGCGACAACGTCGCTTGGTTGGCGCCGAGGCCCGCATCATCGAGGCGCTGCCGCAGCTCGGCCTGACTGCGGATCGTGTTCCGCTGGACGAGTTCGAGAATGAGCTGGCGACGCTGGTCGCGTGTCTCCGAAGAAGTGAGGCGTGGCTGCATAAGTATGCTCTTGGGTTGCATATTTATGCGCTCAGCGCGGCGGCGCAAGTCCCCCGCGGGGGCATTTTTGCCCGAGGGACCGACGGCGGTCATCGGCGGACCGAATACGAGAGCCTCCCGATCCACTCATGCAGCGCGAAGGTCGTGTCGCGGAGCGCCGAACTGGCGGGCAGCCAAGAACTCCAATCGACGACAGGCTTGCTGCGCCATCCCGTGCCGGCGCCCACTGCATCGATCCCATGCAAGGAGAACGCGGCGATCGCGCGCGGCAGATGCCAACCATGCGTGACGAGCAGCACGCGGCGGACGCCGGCTTGTTGCAGCAGTGCAGCGGAGAACTTCGCGTTCTCGTAGGTGTCGGCGGATGCCGTCTCGCGCCAACGCACCGGCGTCGAGAACTCATGCTCCAAGGCGCGCGCCATCGAATCCGCGAGCGGCTCGATGCCGGTGCCGGGCCGACCGCCGCTCGTCAACAGGGGCAGTTTCGTGCGCCGGTGCAAGGTGGCGGCATAGCGGATGCGAACCAGCGTCAGCGGGCCGACGGTCGCACCGCCGTATTCCAAGCCGTCGCGGTCGCCCTCGGCGCTGAGCACGACGATCGCTTGCGCGTCGGGCAGCGCGCCAGTGGCCGGCAGCGGCGGCACGCTCTGCAAGGTGCGCAGCAATGCGCCAGCGACGGCGGGCGTCGCCGCGAGCCAAAGTAGTGCGCCGGCCAAGAGCGCCAGCGTCAGCGCTCCGCGTGGTCGTCGCGCGCGCAGCAGCAATGCAAGGAGCAGCAGCACGATGCAGAGGCCGGGCGGAGTGATCGCCGCTTCGATGACGCGCTTCCACATCCTCGTCGCGCCTCAGCCTTTCTTTGCCTCGGCGGGGGCGGGCTTTGGCAGGTGGAAGTTCACGGCCGCCGACAACTCATGCTTGCCCCAGCGGATCGAAAACGTGCCCTTGCTGTGGTCTGTTCGGTCGGCGGTGATCGAGATCAGCATCAACTCCTGCACGCTTTCGTGCGCGTCCTGCTTCAGGTCGAGTTTGCAGCTGAGGTCTGTTTTCCATTGGCTCGCGACGAATGGCAGCCAGCCGTTCTGGTTGGCAGCCTTCGCGTCGATCACCAACAGGCTCATCGCGCCGTCCTTGTCGATCTGAATGCCCAGGTAGTAGCTGCCGGCGGCGATCTTGCTGCCACCGATGTCCATGGCGACGGTCGTCTCGAGGCTGGTCCACCAGTTCTTGCCCAGGCGGTGGCTCTGGCCGCGGAACTTGTCCGTCGCGAGCATGCCGTCATATTCCGGCTTCCACTTGGGCTGGCTGTAGTTGATCGCGACCGCTCCGTGCGGCGTGAAGCCGTTCTTCATCTCTGCGAACACGACCCACGATGCCTTGCGGTCGTCGTCGGGGCCGCCAAAGGCTTGGACCTGTGCCGACAGTGGAGTGGCGAGCACACCCAAGAAGAACGCGGCGGTGGTGGCGAGATATTGCATGCGCATCGAAGGAAGCCTCTGTGGTTGCACCGCGCGGCGGCTCGGATGTCGAAGCCGGGCAGGGTGGAAGTGGTTGCACAACAACTCGACAAAGCGGCCGGCTCCGAAGCCCGATTGCGGCATCGCGGGTCCGCTGCGGAATCCACGGATTCCGCCACGAACTCGCTCCTTGCCCGCGGTCTTCGTTGCTCGGCTTCGCCTGCCGATTCGTTGCGACACCACTTCTAGGGACGCCTGCGACTCGCGCAAGCAATCCGATGCGACACGTGCCCCGGAGTTCCGCCGGTGGTCCCAGGCGCGCGGCGACGCTACGTTGCTTGCCCCTCGCAGCCTGCGCCCCCGCGGCTCCGACTTCCGCAACGCCGACTCCGTTCCTACTTCCATGGGTCTGTTCCGTCGCAACAAGCCTGATCCAAAGCCGTCGCAGCCGACTCCACCCGCAAAGCAAACGGAGCAGAAGCTGCCACCGACGCCGACTTCCGCGAAGGCCACGCCGGCGCAGCCGTTGCCCGGTGATGCATCGGCGCCTGCGAAGCAGCCCTCGGGTCCGGCAACCGTCGCGATGGTGGATGCAGTCGGTCGTCCCCAGCAGATTTCGCGTGAGCAATGGCGGAAGGAAGTGCTGCCGCAGGCGATCGACGCCTACCAGCACTCGCCTGAGAAGCTCGCAGCCCTGCTGTTGCAATACCTGCGCGAAGGGCTCGCCGATGACCTGCTTCCTGCGGCGCTGCGCCTCGCTGCGCTCGACCAGGATGTCGAACGTGGCCTGTCGATCCTCGCCGCAGTGCAACGCGACGTCGGCGAGCTCGACTCTGCGCAAGCGACGCTGCGCGAACTGCAGCAGAAGCTGCCCGAGTCGCTGTCGCCGCTCGTCGGGCTGGCGATGATCGCGGATCGCCAAGGCGATCGTTCGTCGGCGACGGCGCTGCTCTGGGGCGCATTGCAGAAGGACGGCAATCACCCCGATGCCTTGCACGGTTGGTTGCAATGGGAGCACCAGCGGCTCGGTGACGACGGCTATGCCAAGGCCCTCGAGGAAGCCTGCGCGCTTCCGGGCTCGTGGCGGCCGCAACTCTGGCGGGCGCGTCAACTGCTGCTGAAGGGGCAGCAGGAAGCGGCGATGTCCGACTACCGGCATGTCGCCGACAAGGCCGGCACCGAGAGCGATGCGCTGTTCATGATGGCCAACGACCTCGGCCGCGCAGGCTTGCTCGACGCCGTGCGTGACCTCGTGCTCTCGCGCTACAAGCTCGAGGCGCATCACCCGGGCATCGGCGTCGCCTTGCTCAACTACTTCGCTGCTGCGAAGCAGCCGACAGCAGGCATGGAGATGCTGCATCGCTTGCGTGTGCGATTCCCGCGCACGCTCGACCAGCAGCTTGCGCCCTTCGATGCTGAGTTCACTCGCCAGCTCGTTCCGCCCGCGGCGCCACTGACTGGGCAGCCCAAGGTCATCGTGTTCCGCATGGACCGGCCGCTGTGGTATGGCGTGCTCGGCAAGCCCGAGTTCCTGTTGCCGCCGCCGCAGCGTGAGGGCCTCGTGATGTTCGCGGGGTTGGCCGTCATCCAGGACGCGAACAAGCAAGCGCAGGTGCAACGCGAGGACGAGGTTGGCCGGCTGTCGCGCAGCGTGCCGCTGTTTCTTGCCGAACAACTGCAGTTGCTGGCGGGCTTCCCGTGCGGCTCGGCATTGCCAGTGGTCGAAGGCGGAGGCTGGGTCGTTTCTTCGGCGCCGTGGTCCGAGGACCGACTCACGGAGTTGTTGACCGATCGCGAGCGGCTCAACGCCAAGATCGTCACCGGAACGGTTCGCCCCGACGGCAACCAGCGCCGCATCGACCTCTGGGTCTACGACACCGCGACGAAGCAACGCACCGGCCACGCGACTGCGACGGGCGAGGAGGGCAAGCTCGGCCCCGTCTACTTGCAGCTGCTGCGCGAGGTTTCCGCGCTGCTTGGCGGCAAGTCCGACCTTGCTCCGGCCGTCGGTTCCGAGGCTTTCTGGGAGAAGTATGCGACCGCGCAGGCGCAGTTGTCCGCACTCGTCATCGCGGCGCAGGGCTTGCTCAAGAAGGAACTCGTGTTCGGCCAGCGTGCGATCCTCGAATGGACGCTCGCACTTGCGCTCGACGACCGTCGCAGCGTGCAAGCTCGGATGCTGCTGTCGTGCGCGCTCGCGGCCGATGCGGCCATGGGTTCCAAGGTGCACAAAGAACTGGCCGGACCGTTCGCAGAACTGTTCCGCCTCGAGCCTGCTGCGAGCCCGTTCGCCCGCACGGCATTGCCGGTGCTGCGCGCGCTCGGACTCGAGCCGCTGTGGCGACAGCGTCGCGAAGAAATCCTGGCGGCCGGCACCGAGACCTTCCGGCAGTGGGTTGCGCGGATCGAAGCCCCGGCGGGCGGCAAGGCCTGAGTGCCATGGCGAATGTGGCGACGATGGCGGCAGTCGACTACGAAGTGAAACTCGCGCGCTTGCGGGAGCGACTTGCGTCCTTGCCTGGCGCCGTCGTCGCGTTCTCGGGCGGCGTCGACAGCACGATGCTATTGGCTGCGTGCGTCGAGGCGCTGACAGACAGAGTCGTCGCGGTCACGGCGGATTCGCCGTCGTTGCCGCGGGCCGAGTTGGCCGAGGCCAGCGCTCTCGCGCGTGAGATCGGTGCGCGCCATGTCGTGCTGCCGACGCACGAGCTCGAGGACCCCGACTACCGCAAGAATGCGGGCGACCGCTGCTACCACTGCAAGAAGGAGCTATTCCTCACCGTCGCGCGCCGCCGCGCCGAGATCGGCCCCGCAGCTTGGCCCGTGCTCTACGGCGCGATCGTCGACGACCTCGGCGACCATCGTCCGGGGCAGCGCGCGGCGGAGGAGCACGGCGTGCTCGCACCGCTCGTCGATGCAGGCTTCTCCAAGGTCGACGTGCGTCGCTACAGCCGTGAGCGCGGATTGCGCACGGCGGACAAGCAGAGCTTTGCCTGCCTGTCGTCGCGCGTTCCGCATGGTTCGCCGATCGACAGCGCCCTGTTGCTGCAAATCGAGCGCGCCGAGGGCGTGCTGCGCGAACTTGGTTTCCGTCAGTTCCGTGTGCGCCACCACGGCGACCTCGCGAGGCTCGAACTTTCCCCGGACGAGTTTGACGCTGCCGTGGCGCGTCGCGACGCGCTCGTCGCCGGCGTGCGCGCCGCGGGCTATGTGCACGTCACGCTCGACCTCTTGGGCTATCGCCAGGGCTCCTGGCTCGAACTGCGCCCGACTAGCAAGCCATGAACCCACGCTTCCTCCGACTGTCCTTCGTCCTGTCGTGTTGCGCTGCGCTTGCCGCGCAAACGGAGTCCCCGATCCAGCAGGCGCGAGTGAAGGAGGCGCTGGAGTGGCTCGCCAGCGACGAACTGCTGGGCCGCGACACGCCGAGCGAAGGTCTCGAGCGCGCGGCGGAATGGTTGTGCAAGCGCTTCGAGGCCGCCGGTCTCACGCCTGGCACTGCCGATGGCTATCGCCACAGCTATGCGTTGTCCGGTGAACGGCTCGACTCGGACGCCGTGTCGCTGGTCGTGCGCGCCACGGTGGACGGCAAGGAGCAGCGGCTCGAGTTGATGGCCGGCGCCGATGTTCGGCTGCAGCGTCCCGGCTCGGCAGCGGAAGGCGCGGCAGAAGATGCCATTGTCATCGTCGGCGAGGACGCGCGCTTTGCGCGCACCCTGCAGTTTGGCGGCGCGCGCAAGCCAACCGTCATCATCGTGCCCGAGAGCCACGCGGCCTGGGCCGCCGCCGCTGGCGCGCGATCGACCTTGTCTCGCCGCATTCGCAACGCGTCGCCGATGTTCTTGGTGCGCGAGGCGGCAGTGCCAGAGGCGATGCGGAAGATGGGCGTCGAACTCGACAAGCCTGTTCCGCCATCGTGGTCGGTTGAATGGAAGGGCGCGGCCGCGGCTCCGATCGACATTCCGCTCGCCAACATCGTCGGCGTCGTGAAGGGCTCCGACAAGTCCGACGAGTTCGTCGTCGTCTCGGCGCACTACGACCATATCGGCGTCGGTCCCTCGGACAGCGGCGACGGCATCCACAACGGCGCCGACGATGACGCAACTGGCACGACGGCGGTGTTGCTGCTTGCTGAAGCGATCGCCAAAGGGCCGTCGCCGCGGCGTTCGATCGCGTTCGTGTGCTTCTCCGCCGAGGAAAAGGGACTCCGCGGTTCGGCGGCCTTTGTCGAGAACCCGCCGATGGCGATCGAGCAGATCCGTTGCAACGTCAACCTCGAGATGCTCGGTCGGCCGGAGAAGGGCAAGCAGCAGAAGGCTTGGGTCACGGGCCGCGAATACTCTGACTTCGCCGCACTTGCGGGTGAGTCGCTGCAACGCGGTGGCATCGAACTGATCGACTTCCCGATGGCTCGCCAGTTGTTCGCCGCAAGCGACAACCTGTCGTTCGCGAAGAAGGGCATCGTCGCGCATTCGATCAGCGCGGGCTCCTTGCACGAGGACTACCACAAGCCGACGGACGAGGCTTCGCGCATCGACATTGCGCACATGACGGCGGTGATCCGCGGGCTCGAACAGCTGGTCCGCGACCTTGCGGATCGCGAGGCGATGCCGCAGTGGAACGACGAGGGCAGAAAGGTGATCGAGCGCCTGGGTTCGCGCTGAGCGCTGCAAGTTCCTTCGGCCGGCGACTGCGTCTTAGGATCAGTCGAGGTCCCAGGGTCGCCGGAGCTTCTCGTCCTGGTTTTGCTTGGCGTCGTCCTTTGCGCGCTCCAGCAAGTCATCGAGCCGCTGCTTCTGCTTGCCGTGCCCGTCCTTCGCTTGCTCGAACAAGCCACCGAGGCGGTCCGATTCTTTCTGCTGCTTCTTGAGCAGAGAATCGAGCGAAGTGCCGCCCTGATTGTCCTCGGGCCTTAGGGCGCGGGCATGGCCGGTGCGGACATCGAGCTCGATCTGCTTGCCGCAGCACGGGCAAGGAAAGACGAACAGTTCCTTGGGCATGGGAAGTTCCGTGTCGGGTGGGGGCGTCGGAAGGCGCACAGGATAACGTGCTCGCCCCGTTGCGGCAGCCGCCGAGGCGCGTTGCCGACCGCAAAGAACCAAGAGCCAGAACGTGACCGCCGATCGTGAACCCTTGCTGCGAGGAACTGTGCCCATGGGCCTGCGTTCCGCCGCGCCTTCGCAAGCCCAGCCTCGGCTGGCACGAAACGCAGTCGGTGCGCCGAGGGCCGCCGAACTGGATGTCGAGAGCCAGCGATGCTTCGAACTGCTCTTGCGCAGCAAGGACGGCGACCTCGACGCCTTCCGCGAGCTGGTCGAAGCAACCCAAGACCGAGTGTGCCGCGTCGTGAGATCCATCGTCCACTGTGACCGTGCCGCCGCCGAGGACCTGGTGCAGGAGACCTTCGTCCGGCTGTGGAAGGCACTGCCGCGCTTTCAGGGCCAGCGTGTCTTCGGCTGGATCCACACCGTGGCAACCAACGTCGCGATCAGCGAATGGCGGCATCGACGCGCCGAGAAGCGCGCCAGCAAGACACTGTCGATCGACGCAGAGATCTCCGGGACCGACGGCCTGACGATTGAGCCTGCGTCTCGCGAACGGCGTCCCGATGACCTTGCGGGGCAGCGCGAGTTTGGCGCGCGCATGCGCGAGGCGGTGCTGGGCTTGCCCGACGAGTTTCGCATCCCGGTCGTGTTGCGCGACCTCGAGGGCATGTCCTACGAGGAGATTGCCGATGCGCTGTCGCTGCCAGGAGGCACGGTTCGTTCTCGCATCCACCGCGGGCGGTGCATTCTGCAACAGATGCTGCAGGGGTTCTTGCCATGACCAATCCACTGCCCGATGAGTCCGATGAGCGCCTGTGCGATTGGATGGACGGCACGATGACCGCGCGCGAGCTGCAACGCTTCGACGCGGAACTCCGGGTCAGCAAGCAACTCCGCGACCGCGCGGATGCCTATCGCCGCGTCGTGCTCGGGGTGCGCGAAGGCCTTTCTCAGGACCTTGAGCCAGTCGACTGCGCCGATGCGGTGCTGGCGCGGATCCGCGGCATCAGCGCGCCGCCGCTGGCGCCGGCGACGCCGAGAGGGCCACGCTTGCCTTCGGTGCCTGGCGCATGGTGGCGGAGCGCGCTCGTCGCGGCGGGCATGCTCTCGCTGATCTTTGTGCTCGATCGAATCGAGCCGATGCAGACATCGGTGGAGACTGCAAGCCAAGATCAACCGGCGGCTTTCGTCCCGCCAAGTCTGCGATCTGCGGCACAAGCCAATTCAGCGGACGGTGTCCCGGTCCAAGGCGCGGCGCCACATTCCGCCGTTGGTCTCGTTGACGCGCCAAGGACGATGGTGCCGCAGCTGACCTTGCGCATTGCACCGACGCGGCAGCAGCCGAGCGCTCCGCAGCAAACTCCAGCCGCTGACCGCGCGCCGCGCGGCAGCGTCGCCGCTACCGATCGCCCCTTGGCCTACGACAAGGCCGCCGCCAGCGGCGTTGCCGAGAACGCCGGCCGTTTCGGCGGCGTCGACGTGTTGTTTGGCGATCTGGCCGACAGCGTGCGTGCCATCGGCCCCGTTCGGTTGCAGGCATTGGCGCCGTCGGCCGATGTTGGCTCGCACCGTGCATGGCTCGCCAGCGGCCGCGACGAACACGTGCGCACGCTCCTCGCCAACGTGTCGGCAGCCGCGACGGCCTTTGGCTACAGCATCGAGAACGGCGAAGCTCGCGCCGCCGAAGTGGACGCGCGCACGCCGCGCGCCAAGTCGGACGCGGCGCCTTTCGTTGCCGACAGGGTCGAAGGGCCCGTTCTGCGCATCGTCATCGTGCTCGAGCGTCCAGCGAAGTGACGGGCGCTTCGCGCGGCGGTAGTTCGATCGAATTGCCGTCGATCGCAGCGGCGACAAAGGTGTGATCGCCTTGGTGCACGACGAGTTGCCGCCATCGAAGCGTGGGTGGCGTGCGGGCGACTAGGCGATAGACACCGCGAAGGTCCGCCGGGTCTTCATTGCCTGCCGCGGCGACCTCGAGCGAACACGTCCAGCCGTCGAGCGCGAGCCCTTCGATCCGCATTTGCGTGACGCCGCGCGGAAGGCACGGCCGCAACCGCATCCACGTTGCGTCGAGGTCGGGCCCGGTCGCCAGCCGCAATCCAGTGAGCGCGAAGATCGCGGCGTCGAGTCGGCGGCCCGGGTCGTCGAATGCCAACTCGGACGCCGCGAGCATCGTCGCGAGATCCTCGGCGAGCGGCATGCCGAGTTGAGCCCGGGCGACGAGCCCGTTGAGTTCGTCTGGGCGCGCCAGCGAGTTGGGCAGCAGAGTGGCGCGCAGGCTGCGCTCGGCGCGGCCTTCCGTCGAAGCGAGCATTCCGATGGAACACGGGATCAGCGCATCGGCATCGAGCCCACCGGGACGCGCCGAGAAGGCGTCGAGCGAGTCGCTCCAGAACGACGCTTCGAAGTCCAGCATCGCGCATTGCGCGGCGACATTGAGAGTCTCGACAAAGGCGGGAGCGGAGATCCGTCGCGCAAGATCCGCAGCACACGCGAGCCCGTGAGCACGCCACGCTGCGTCTCGCAACGATGGCCGTGGCTCTTGAGTCAGCCCGTTCTCGACGAGTCGCGCCGCGGCGCGCGCGATCGGCGCCGCTGCGGCTTGCGTGACGGCATCGCCCAGGACGCGGGTTCCCCAGTGACTGGCGACGAGCGCCCGAGCGTCGGCATCGGGATCCTGCGGTTGTGAATCGCAGCGTCGCAGCATCCCGACGATCGTCTGGATCGCGCGATCCTCGCGGCCCAAGCGGAGCCAGCCGAGCGCCGCGCCCGCGAGCTGTTCTTGGCTCGCAGTGGCCAAGGCCGAGGTGTGCGCTTGTTCAAGTTGGATCTCCGCACGCGCGACCAGTGCGTCGATCACGGGCGGATCGCAACGCAGCATCCGTTGCGGACCCTGTGCGATGACGCCGGCGGCAAGCAGAGTCGCCGAGAACGCGGCGAGACGTCGTAGAGCCAATGGATCCATGCACACAAGGAGTGGCGCGAAGGGGGATGGCGCGACGGAAATCGCGGCGCGCACCGGGTAGAAGGACGCGTCGCGAGACCCCGTTTGGAACCCTGGCGCAAGAACTACCTGACGGTCTGGACGGCCCTGTTCACGACCTCGATGGGGCTGATGGCGTTCTTGCCAGTGCTGACGATCTATGTCGGCGAACGCTATGGGGTCACCGATCCGGTCGAGTTGACCTATTGGGGCAGCGTCGTCTACGGCGCTGCGCCGTTGTCGGCCGCCTTGTGCGGACCGTTGTGGGGCGCGCTCGGAGATCGCGTCGGCAAGAAGGCGATGGCGGTGCGGGCGAATCTCGCGATTTGCGCGACGACCGCGTTCATGCCCTTCGCGCCGTCGATCATGGCGCTGCTGCTGTTGCGCATGTTGCAGGGCGCGCTCGCCGGCTATGTCGCGCCGGCCATGGCGCTCGTCGCACAGGACGCGCCCCCGCATCGTCAGGGGCGAACGATCGCATCGCTGCAGACTGCGATGGCGATCGGCTCGGGCATCGGGCCGCTGCTCGGGAGCGAGGTGACGCTCCTATACGGTCGCCATGCCGTGCTGTGGTTCACCTCGGCGGCGACCGGGATCGCAGGCCTCGTCCTGCTGCGCTATGCGACGGAGACGCAGAGTCCATCGCGGCCGGTTGGCGTATCGTTTGGCTCGCAGTTTTCTCAGTCGTGCCGTGAGCTGCTGGGCAACCGGCTGTTCCTGTTCTTGCTGCTGTCGATCTTCGCGCTCCGGCTCGGCCAGAACATGCTCGAACCCTTCGTCGCGCTGTTCGTGCGCGAACTCGGCGCTCCAGCGTGGGCGCACGCGGCGTTCGCGTCGAGCGAGGTCGCGGTCGAGCGAACGATCGGGTTCGCGTTCACGGTGCTTGCGATCGCGCAGGTGCTGTTCACGTCTTTCTGGGGGCGCGCATCCGACCGCTTCGGTCCGTTGCGGTGCCTGGCGATCCTCGCGGTCGTCCTCGGCGGTGTGCTGGCTTGCACCGCAGCGGTCGAAGACATCGGCGCCTTCCTGTCGTTGCGCAGTCTTGCCGCGTGCTGCATGGCTGGCTCGATGACTCTCGCTTATGCAGCGGTCAGTCGGCGAGTGACGCAAGAACGGCGCACCTTCTCGTTTTCGCTGGTGCAGAGCTGCATGCAACTCGGCTTCGGCCTCGGGCCCTTTATCGGAGGCCTCGTTGCACGGGTTGGCGCGACGCACGAGCGAGCCAATCTGCGGCTGCCGTTCCTGGCTGCTGGCGCGCTATGCGTCATCGCAGGCGTTGCGATGACACTGGTGCGACGTCGCTTCGTAGCGAACCGGCCCGCCGTGGCTGGCGGCGTTCCTGCCGTGGCGGAATGACAGGCTGAAAACAGCGCGCTTGCGCGCCGCGCGGTCTTCGCATCCGCTAGCCGCAGCTCGCAATGTGCCTCCTCCTTGTGCTGCGCGGACGGTTCGCTTCGCACCCGGTGCTCGTCGCCGGCAACCGCGACGAACGAACGGATCGAAAGTTTTCACCCCCAGGTCTGTGGGTGGGGCAGCGCAATCGCGCGTTGTCGCCAAAGGATCGCGAGAAGGGCGGGACATGGCTCTGCGTGGGTCAAACGGGGTTGTTCGCTGGCATCACCAATTGGTCGAGCCTGCCGAACCCCGGCGGCGCAGCAACGCGTGGCGAGCTGCCGCATCTTGCCGTCGACGCAGGATCCATCGACGAAGCGATCGAAGCAGTTGCCGAGGCGGTTGCCTCCCGAACCTATGGCGGATTCCAGCTCGTGCTGGCCGACGCGCGGCGCACGGTCGTGCTGCGTCACTGCGATGAGTCCCTACAGGTCGTCGAGTGGGAGCACGAAGCCCTGCTCGTCACCAACGAGCACGCTCCGGGCGAACTCGACTTGCCCGGACTGACGACGGCGCTGGCTGCGCGGCCGACACCGCAGGCGCAACTCGATGCGATGGCTCCCTTGCTGTTGCTGCGTGGCGGCAATGGCGCGCATGCCGTGCTGAAGCGTGGCGAAGGCTATGGCACCGTGTCTGCATCGCTGATTGCGGCGTCGGCGAGTGATCCGAGGCAGTTGGTCTGGCGTTTTTCGGCGGGGCCGCCCGACGTGACCGAGTTCAAGAACTACGGCAATCTCGGCAGCAGACTCGTGGATTGACCGACGACCGATGGGACTGCCGGCAGCGTTGGCATCGAAGTCTCTTGCCGGATGGGATCGCACTGGCGAAGGGATGCCGACCGTGGGTGATTGCCCGGAGTAGTCTTTGTTGCAGTCCCGTCCCCCTGCTCTTTCAGGCCCTCCCCATGAACCGGTTCGTCTGCATTGCCGCGATCGCGGCGTCGTTTTCGGCCAGCGCTCTCACTGCCCAGATCCCAGCGCGAATGATCGGTCAACTCGCCGTGGCAGGGGGTGGGTTCACCATCCAGGAGATCGAGGATCAGGCGCCGGTGCTGATGGCGATGCCGGTTGGCGCCATCTTGACCGTCGGCAACACCGTCGACGTCGTCGGGGTGCTGCGTCTCGACGGATCAAATCCCACAGCGGTTTTCGAAGTTGCGTCGATTGCGAACTCGCCGTCCTACCTGACCCTTGGATCGCCACGGATCGGTCGTCCGATGGAGATGCGCGTCAATCACCCGGGTCAGAGCAACTTCTTCGTCTTCCTGTCGACTGCTTCGGACCACACCCCGCTCGAGAGCTATGCACCAATCGCTTCCGGCACGCTTTGGGTGAGCCCGATCGGCCTCGCGACGGTCGCTGGCGGTGCAATGACAGACCGGTGGCGCGGTGGCATGGACATCCCCAACGACCCAAGCCTCGTTGGCATGACCTACTACATGCAGGCCGCTGTCCACTCGGATCCGGGCCCGCTGCTGTTCTTGAACGGCCGCCGCATCACGATTCAGTCCTGAGCGACCTTGCGGGCAGCCGCGCCTGACTGACTGCAAAGAGAATATGCGGCGAAGGCATGGGAGCTTGGGTGACAGCGCCCGGCCTCAGTGAGACACGCGAGTTACGGTTCTTTGGACATCCGTAAGGACCATGAATCGCAACCTACTCACCCTTGGTTTGCTCTTTGCCGCAGCTCTCGGCTCGCCACTACTCGCCCAGTCGCCGGCACGCCATGTCGGCACGGTGGTGCTGGCAGGCAGTCACTACACGCTCGCGGAGTTTCACGACCCGAACCTGCGACTCGAATCGAGCCTGGACCTCTCGCCGTTTCTCGACGAGGTCGTCGACCTGACCGGCGCCGTCGCGAACTCGTTCACGGGGCCGACGCAGCAGTTCAACGTCTCGACCATCGTGTTGTCCGAGCGCGCATTCAGCAGCGACGAGATCGGGCATCTCGGGACAACGGCGCGCCTGCGGGTGGATGCTCACGGCATCTCCAACTTCTTCGTCCATGTGTCGCTGGGCCATGGCTACGTGCCACTGGTGTCCTACGGGCCAACGGTTGCCGGCGTCTTCTGGCTCGATCCGTCGATCGTGCTCTCGGTCGCGGGCGGCGTCATGTTCGACCGCTGGCGCGGCAACATATTCGTGCCCAACGACCCCTTCCTGCTTGGTCTCACGCTGCACTTCCAGGCAAGCGTGCACCAGCCCGGCCTGCCGCTGTTGTTCCTCAACAGCACTGCGATGACTTTCGCGTTCCAGTGAGCCGCAGCGCTCTGCGCGTCAGTTGTTCAGCGCCTTGAGGTTTGCTGTCGCGTCCTGCATCGCGCGGGACGCACGGGTTCGAACGAGTTGCGTTGCGTCTGGGTCGGCGGCCTGCGCCGCGCCGAGAGTCAAGGCACGCTCATACATCGCCCGCGCCCGCTGGCGGTTCTCCGCGCCGGCGAGGTGGTAGTGCAATACCACTGCCGCGTCATTCCACAGTTGCGGCGAGTCGGGCTCGCGCTCGAGCGCGTGCTGGTAGCCGAGGTAGGCCTCGTCGAAGCGCTTCGTCTCGCGGCACAAGAATGCATAGTTGTTCCACGCATCCGCCGAGTCCTGCAGGCAGGCGATGACGTGATTGAGGTCGCGACTCTCGTCGCGGCGTCCTTCCTTCCAGGCACGGTCACCGAGGTGGCGGATGACGTCGGCAACCTCCGACCGTTCCTGCGGCGTGAGCTTGCGGAGGATGTCCGCGAACGCCTTGGCTGACTCGCGTGCGAGTGCAGCGGCGTTTTGCTCGGCGCCGTTCTGATCTTCCAAACGCCAACAACACATCGCGACGTAGTAGCTGACGTTGGTGTAGTCAGGGTTTTGCGCTCGCGTGGCCTCGAACTCGGCCTTCGCCTCCTTCCAGGCGGCGATTTCGTAGAGCGCGACGCCGCTGTAGAAGCGCAGCGTCGCTGCCTTCGCCGCGTCGTGCGGAGTCCTTGCTTCGTAGGCCGTGCGTGCTGCGTCGTAGAAAGCGCGGCGCTCCGCCGGTTTCCGCTCGGCGCGGATCCAATCGTGGTCCACGCGCGCGTCCGGATCGGTTGCGAGGGCATCGCCCCAGTGGAGGATGGCAGCCGCGACGTCGCGGTCGCGTGCAGCGATGTCGCCGAGCATCACGAGCGGGAACGCGCGCGTCGGGTCGAGTCGCGCCGCCGCGGCAAAGGCGGTCTTGGCGCGTTGGCGTGCCACTTCGATCGCCGTGCTCAGTTCGCCGCGTCGAGGCTCTTGTGGTTGCTCCGCTTCGAATTGCGCCTTGGCCCGACGGTAGTCGTCATAGGCGATGCGAGCCGTCAGAACGTGGCTGCCGGGATGTTCTGGGTGGCGCTTCGAGGCCTCCTCTGCCGCCTCTCGCGCCCCGGGGATGTCGCCGAGCGCGTAGCGCGCTTGTGCCAGGATCAACCGCGCGTCGAGATGATCTGGGTTGCCATTGAGAATGTCCTCGGCCAGCGATGCCGCTTCGAGATAGTCGACCTCGGGCATGACCACTCCCGCCTCGCGTTCGACGCGAAGCAGGTAGGTGCGAGCGAGCAGCGCGGGCACGTCGGCCAGCGGCGCGAACGCGGCGCGCTTCGACTCCAAGAAGTCGATCGCCTCGCGGAATCGGCCACTGCTTCCCAGGCACCGACCTGCGGCCAACGTCCATTCGGCGCGGGTCGGGTCGGACTTGCACAACTCGAGATAGAGGTCGGCGGCTTCCGAATACGCGCCGCGGTTCTCGGCAGCAGCCGCGCGCTCGCGCAAGCTGCCTTGCGGTTGCGATGGCTCTTGCGCAAAGGACGCGCCGACGAGCGCGACGCATGCCAGCAGCGCGATGCGCGCGATCACTTGCCCCCCGGCAGCAGCTTCTCGGCTTCTTGCAGGTGGCGGCGCGCGCCAGGGCGGCCCTTGCCCGGATGGTGGAGCATGCTCTGCTCGGCCGCGGCCTTGGCTTTGGCGGCGTCGCTATCGTGCTTGAGGTGCCAGAGAGCGAGGTTCTCGTAGGCATCTCCGAGCGCCTCATCGAGCGTCTGCTTGCCTTGCGGATCGGCGGCCGGGAAGCCCTGCATCTGCTGTTCGCCGAGAAGGATCGCGCGGTCGAGGATCTTCTTGTTCTCGTCCCAGTCGCGCTCCAGATAGTGGATGGCGATCAGCGCACGGTCGTTGAGGAGTCGGACATTCGTGGCGTCCAGTTCGGCGGCGCGCGAATAGGCCTTGTAGCTGTGTTCGTAGAGCTCCATCGCCTCCTTCTTCTTGCCGGCGCGTTCGAGCGCGTTGCCGTGGTCGCGAGCAAACAGCCCCTCGTTGTTGAGCAGGTCGAGATCGCTGTTGGCTGCGGCGACGGCCGCGCGATAGATCGACTCGGTCTTGCCTAGGTCACCTTGGCGCGCGTAGTGGTCGGCAACGAGCATCACGCCGATCTTCGTCGTCTCCTGCAGACCGAGGTCGTCATTGATGCGGTCGGGTCGGGCGCGCACGGACTCGAGCAGCAGCTTCTCGGCGCCCTGCCAGTCCTTCTTGGCGATCGCGACGTTGCCCTGCTTGCCGATGCAGATCGCGATCCACTGTTGGCAGCTGTCGGCGAACGTCGCATTGTCCTTCATCGATTTCTCGAACACGGACTTCGCGAGGTCGAGTTCGGCCATCGCTTCGTCCAGCTTGCCACCGGCGCGCATCGACGAGGCCGACAGGAAGTGGGCGCGGCCGAGATACCAGAGGCCTGTGCCGTCTGCGCGGTCCTTCAGCGCGTCGACCGCGAGCGCCGGCTCGCCGACTGCGTAGGCGGTGTCGACGATGGCGTTCATCAGCGCCTGATCGTCCTTGTTGTCGGTGAGAGCGCGGGCGTAGACGCCGACCGCGCCGGCGCCGGCTTCGGCCCACTGCTCCATCGTCGACCAGGTGCGTCGCGCTTCGCCGTTGAGTTGCTTCTTCTGCTCGAGAAAGCGGAAGGAGAGCCGGGCGTCATCGAGCGCCGCCTTGCTCGCGGAGTCGTCTTTGTTGGCCATGTAGTGCCGCGACGCAGCGTTGGCGCGCAGCCTGTGCGCTGCTGCAACCACCGCTTCGTCGCCGCCGCCCTGTGACTGCATGTGCAGCAACAGCGCGCTCGTCGTCCTCTGGGCATCGGCGAGTTCGCCGGCCTCGTACTGCGACTCCGCGAGCCACAGGCGCGGCAGGCTGGGGTCGCTGTCGAGTTCGACCGCTCGCTTCAGGATCGACACCGCGTCGGCGAACAGCATGTCCGCACCCTTGCGGCCCTCGGCGAGCGCGGCGCGCGCATAGCGCAGCGCATAGTCGCCGCGGATCGCCTGGAATGGGCCGTAGTCCTTGAGTTCTCGATTGGCCTTGTCGAGTTCCGCGAGCGCGGAATCGAGGTCGCCGTCCTTTGCCGCAGCTTCGGCCTTCGCCTTTGCTGCCTCGCTCTTGTCCTTGGCATTGCCCTGGTCCTGGTCCGCTCCCGCGCCGGTCGCCGAGCCCTGCAGGCTCCTGGGATTGAGGCGAGGCGCGTCGCCGCCCTTGCCTTCGTTCTGCAGCATCTGCGCCGCCTCGCGTTGGCGGTAGGGATAGAACGTCACCGCTTTCTCGAGGAAGGGCTTCAGTTCTGCGAATGGGCGGTTTTGGTGCTTTGCCATCAGCACTGCGATGTTCTGCCAAGCGTCGCCGATCGATTCTTCGAGCGACTGCCGCTCGTCGGCGCTGGCGCCCTGTGGCAAGGCATCGAGTTGCGGCTGTCCGACTGCGATTGCCCTCTCGAACAGCTCGCGTGCGCGGCCAAAGTCGCGGTTGAGGTGGTAGATCAGCATCAGGCCGCAGTCGTTGACGATGCGCGCATCGTCGGGCGAGAGCTTCACGGCCTCTTCGTAGTAGCGATAGCTCTTCTCCCACAGTGCCATTGCTTCCGTCATCGCCTTCTCGCGATGGGCTGGCTGCATCGACTCGATGTCGCGCATGCGCAGGACGCCGAGGTCACGGCAGGGCAGCGCGGCATTGTTGTAGATGAAGCCAAACATGCCCGGGCACTTCGTGATGATGCTGTCGTAGAACGCGATGGTCTGTTCCAGCCCCTTTGCGTCGACGCTCGCACTGAGCGTCTTGCCGAGTGCGAAGACGACGCCCGCGAAGTGGCTGCCGAAGCTATCGCGCAACTGCGGCTCCAATCCGTCGTAGGCCAGCGTCTTCTTCGATGCCTCGATGGCGAGGAACAGGTGCTCCGTGGCGCCTTGCACGTCGCCCATGTCGCCCCTCGTGCGGGCGATCGACAACTCACAGATTGCGATCCACTCAGAAGCTGGCGCCGCCTGGCCCGGGGACTTCTCGACGAAGTCGCGGTAGCAGCGGATCGCTTTGCGGTAGGCGTCGATCGCCGCCTGCATGCTCTGTCGCGTGCGCAGATCGTCAGCAACGATGACCTGCGCCCGGCCCTGGAACCACAGCATCAGTGGTTGCGACGGATTCTCGCGGACGAGCCTGGCGTAGGCGCCGGACAGCGCGCGTTGCTGGCCGAGCTGCATGTGCAGATCCTGGTAGGCGACGTGCAGATCGGCGTTTTCCGGCAGCGCAAGCACGCCGCGCTCGAGTTCCTTGAGCGCCTCGTCATTGGCTCCGAGCCATTGGTAGACCGTCGCCGCGCCTTGGTAGCCCTCTGCTGGCAGCGCGCGTTGGCAGATGGCGTAGTGACTGAGCGCTTCCTGCGCCTTTGCCGCGGTCTTCTCGGCGACCGGCACGACGTCGCGCTCATCGCGTTCGCCGCCGCCGAGTTCGGCTTGTCGCATCGCAGTGAACTGCTGCATGCATGCGCGCGCAGCCGCCAGCGAGCTTGGGCCGACGACGCCCTCGTTGCCTGGTTTCGTGCTCGCGAGTTCGAGCGCCTTGCCCGCTGCCAGTCGCACGCCGTCGTAGTCTGCAAGTTGGTAGCGTGCCTCGGCGAGCCCCTTCCAGGCGATGGCGAGGTCGGGCTCCATTTCCGTGGCGCGCAGGTAGCTGGTCTCGGCGTCAGCGAGCACCGCTTGCGCGTTGAGCCCGCGGCGATCGAGCGTGCTGAGTTTCATGTTGCCGTCGCCGGCGACGACCAACATGGCGGCCCACTCAGGCCAAGCCTTGCGCAGATCGTCGGTGATCGCGAGCGCGCCGTCCGGGTCGTCCTCAGCGAGCAGCTGCCGCGCCTGCCGCAGCTGGCCTTCGGCCTCTGGGCTCGGGGCGGGGGCGCCGGAGCAGGTGGCGAATAGAAGGTGCAGAGAGCCCAGCAAGAACGTGGCTTTCATCGTGGCATCTGGTGCGAACGGTCGGCGCGCGCCGGCCCGCGCAAGGGCACCGGGGCGAAGAGGGGTGAGGGGTCATTCCAGCCGCCGCCAGCCGGGGGGGCAAGTGCGGGAACTGCGCCAGAGTGCCCATGCCAAGGTCAAGTCGGAGCAAGAAGTGTCCGATAGACCGACACCTGGCCCCCCGCCAGTCTTTCCTCGACCCAACTGAGCCTTGGCCGCCACCCCAGCCGAACCTGCGACGATTGCCGTCGGCAAGAGCCTCGACCGCTCCTGTGCGGCGCAATTGCTCTTGGATCTGGACCGGCAGTTCCGCTCGCGGCCCTCGCGCCTCGTGCTAGACCTCGGCGAGGTCGCCACCTTCGACTCGGCAGGGCTGTCAACCGTCGTCGAGGGAATGCGGCGCGCGTCCGAGCACGGAGTCGAGGTGAGGTTGCGCGGCTTGAGCCAGCCGATGCTCGATTTCTTCTCGCTGGTGTCGATCGACCGGCTCGCGGGCAAGCCACCCGCCGCGCCGGCGAAACCCGGTTTCGTGCTGCGGGTCGGCGAGTTCGTCGAGCCGAAGGTCGATGGGCTGCTCGGCGTGCTGCGGACCAGCGGCGATGTCCTGCACGCGATCTTCGTCGGCCCGTTCCGCGGCCAGCGCTTGCGCCTGGACCGCACGGCAATGGAGATCGATCACTGTGCTGGCGGAGCCTTGCCGATCATCCTGCTGATCGCATTCCTGATGGGCCTCATCCTCGCGATGCAAGCCTGGGTGCAGCTGCGGATCTTCGGTTGCGAGATCTACGTCGCCGACATGGTCGGCGTGTCCGTGATGTCGGAGATCGGCCCGCTGATGACGGCGATCGCTCTTGCCGCTCGCTCGGGCTCGAGCAACGCGGCGCAGCTTGGTTCGATGGTCGTCGGCGAAGAAATCGACGCCCTGAAGCAGATGGGTATCCGGCCCGAGAGCTTCCTGGTGGTGCCGAAGGTCCTGGCGTGCGCAGTGTCCGCGATCATGCTGACGGGGATCTTCGATGTCGTTGGCATCTGCGGCGGGGCGCTGTTTGCGTGGGGCGTTGCCGACATCGAGTGGCTGGCTTTCACCGCGCAACTCAAGCAGGCACTGCACTTCTCGGACTTTGCGTTCGCGACAGGCAAGAGCCTGACCTTTGGCGCGATCGTCGGTGTCGTGGGCTGCTCGCTTGGCCTGCGCGTGCAAGGCGGCAGCGAAGGCGTCGGTCGCGCGACGACGAACGCCGTCGTGCTTGGGATCTTCCTGATCATCGTGATCGATGCACTCTTCGTGACCGTGCAGAGGTTGATGCTGTCATGACCGCCTTGCAACCGATCCCCGCGGAGAAGCACGGCCCCGTTCTCCTGCCGCAGACACGGCGCAAGACCGATGACCTGATGCGCGCCGTCGCGCTGACGAGCGTGTTCGGCGATCGCACCATCCTTCAAGGCGTCGATCTCGCGATCCGCCGCGGCGAGGT
>SXPK01000215.1 GCA_005776365.1 Planctomycetia bacterium | reverse complement strand
GGGGCTACAGCAACCGCGTCGTCGACTTGACCAGGAAGATCGCGAGCAAGCTCTGATCCAGCAGCAAAGGCCGCGGCATGCACTGCGCAGCGGCCCCTGCGTGCACCGCTTTCGCCGCGGGTGTGCGCGTCAGCAATCCTTCAGCACCGCACCATGGCCAAGAAGCTCTCGGACCTCGACCTATCCAACAAGCGCGTGCTCGTGCGCGTCGACTTCAATGTGCCGCTCGACGCGGCGCTCAAGGTCACGAGCGACGCACGCATCCGCGAGAGCCTGCCGACCATCCGGGCGATCCTGAAAGCCGGCGGCAAGCCAGTGTTGATGGCGCATCTGGGGCGGCCAAAGGGCAAGGTCGTCGAATCGATGCGCTTGCTGCCGGCGGCGAACCGGTTGCAGCAATTGCTCGGCACGCCGGTCCGGACCTGCGGCGATTGCGTTGGTCCTGCAGCCGAGTCTGCCTCGCGCGCGTTGCAGCAAGGCGAGTGTCTGGTGCTCGAGAACCTGCGCTTTCACGATGCCGAAGAAGCCGGCGACGCGGCGTTCGCGGCGCAATTGGCGAAGAACGGCGACGTCTACGTGAACGATGCGTTCGGCGCCGCGCACCGCGCGCACGCCTCGGTCAGCGGCGTGCCCGCGCTGCTGCCGTCAGCGATGGGGTTGTTGATGCAGAAGGAACTCGACGCGTTCCATCGGGTCCTGCACGCACCGGCGCGTCCCTTCGTTGCGATCCTCGGCGGCGCCAAGGTCAGCGACAAGCTGCCCGTGATCCAGAACCTGTTGCCGAAGGTCGACACGCTGATCGTCGGGGGTGCGATGGCCTACACCTTCCTCGCCCAGCAGGGCATCCGCGTGGGCAAGTCGCTGGTCGAGAAGGACCTGCTCGGCGAGGCCGGCAAGGTGCTCGCCGCTTGCAAGGCACAGGGCAAGTTGCTGCTGCTGCCCGTCGATCACGTCTGCGCCGCCGCCTTCAAGGCGGACAGCCCGGCGAGCGTGCACACGGGCGACATCCCGGATGACTTGATGGGCCTCGACATCGGCCCAGAATCCGTCAAGCGCTGCGTCGCTGCGATCGCAGTTGCCAAGACCGTCGTCTGGAATGGACCGATGGGCGTCTTCGAGATGGACGCCTTCGCCAAGGGCACCGAAGCGGTTGCGCAAGCGGTCGCATCGTCGGGGGCATTCACGGTGGTGGGCGGCGGCGATTCGGTCGCGGCTGCGGAAAAGACCGGAGTGGTCACGAAGCTGAGCCACGTTTCCACCGGCGGCGGCGCGAGCCTCGAGTTGCTGGAAGGCCAGGTCCTGCCCGGGGTCGCGGCCCTGGGCTGACCGCGAGCCTCAGCGACGTCGAGCGTGCGCGGCGCCAACCAAGGCCACCGCCAACGCCAGCGCCCACGACAGCACGCGGTCGGCGAAGCCGGAACTGAGCACCGGGTAGTAGTAGCCACCGATCGCCAGGAGCCCGCCGGTGGCGGTGCTCGCCAATGCCCACCTCGGTGCGATCGGTCCGCGGAACAAGCGAACGAGCAGCAGTGGACCAAACGCCGAGCCGAGTGCGGCCCAAGCGAAGAGCACGTGGTCGAAGATGTTCTTTGGCACAACCATCGCCGCGAGCGTCGCGCCGACGCCGATCGCGAGGACGGTGATACGAGCGAGCACGCCGTCGGCGCGGTGGTCGAGGCCGAGGTCGTGCGTCACACAACTCGCGCAGACCAGCATCTGCCCATCCACCGTCGACATGATTGCCGCCAGCACCGCCGCGAGCACGAGGCCATCGACCAAGGGCGGCAGCAGATTCTGGCTGGCGACGAATAGCGCGTCCTCGTGTGCGCCCGCCGCGAGCGGCCACTGCACCCGAACCAACCAGCCGAGGACGATCATTCCAGGGTAGAGCAACATCGCCCAGCCGATGCCGACGAGTCGCGCTGTCCGCATCGACGCAGAATCGGACATCCCCATGAACTTGTTCACCGCGTGCGGTTGTCCGGGGTAGCCGAGCGCGATGCCGCAAAGCGCCAATGCGAAAGCGGCGGCGGAGAGGCCGGTCTTGCCAGCGAAGAGGTCGCCAAAGCTGCCGTCGACTTCGCGCACCTTGGCGACGAGCACGTCGACGCCGCCGAGCGCAGTGATGCCGACGATCGGCACCACGACTGCGACTCCGACCATCAAGAGCCCTTGCACTGTGTCAGTGCGCGAAGCCGCGAGATAGCCACCGATCAAGGTGTAGAGCACGGTCAGCGCCGCGCCGGCAATCACGCCTTGCCACAGGGGGATCTCGAAGCTGTAGACAAAGGCCGCGCCGGCAGCCTGCATCTGCGCCGCGATGTAGGTCAGCAGCGAAAGCAGGGTCAGCACGCTGGCGAAGACGACGAACGCAGTGCGGCCGCGCTGTCCCGGAGGCCCGGCCAGAAACTCGGTGAGCGTGACGGACGAACCGGTCTGTGCGCGGAGTCTCGGCGCGACCAGGATCCAGTTGATCAAGAAGCCGCCGACACAGCCCGGCAGCAGCCACAAGGCCGCCATGCCCTGTAAATACGCAAACCCGCTGACGCCCAGCAGACTCCATGCGGACGACGACGATGCGTTTGCAGCAAGCGCCGCGACCCATGGGCCCAGCGTGCGCCCGCCCAGGTAGTAGGAACTCGCAGTGGCGGCCGATCGGCGTGAGTTCCAGCCGATGGCCAACATGGCGACCAAATAGGCGGCGAGGACGAGAAGGATCGCGGTGGAGCGTTCCATCGCCTTAGCCTAGCTTCTCGGTCTCGCACTGCGAGCCAGGAACTCAATCGAATCGAGCCAGTGACTCAAAAGCACAGCCATCGTTTCGCGGACCTTTGCAGCCACCGCATCCAGCTCGACGATCCGCCGGTCGAACTCGACTTCTCGCTCGCGCAACTCCACGACTCCGCCATCGCCGCCGGCGAAGGGTCGATGCAGATCGCGCTCGCCGCGATGAACCGCCTGGATGCCGGCGCGGTTGCGAACCTCGACGAAGGGCGCATGGTGGGGCACTACTGGCTCCGGGCGCCCTATCTGGCGCCGACGCCGGCGATCCAGGACGAGATCGTCGCGACGATCGCGCGGATCGAGGCCTTTGCCCAAGGCGTGTTCGAAGGCCGAATCGCCGCGCCAGGCGGAACGCGCTTCGACAGGCTTGTCCTGTGCGGTATCGGTGGCTCGGCGCTCGGAACCATGCTGCTCGGCGACGCGTTTTCCGGCCGCGACGCGCGCGCTCTCTTGCTTTGCGTGCTCGACAACACCGACCCCGACGGCATCGACCGCGAGTTCGGCAAGCTCGGGTCCCTGCGCAGCACGCTCGTGCTCGTGGTCAGCAAGTCCGGCGGCACGCCCGAGACGCGCAATGGCATGCTCGAAACACGCCGCGCCTTCGCCGCGCAGGGCCTCGAGTTCGGCCCGCAGGCCGTCGCGATCACGACGAGTGGCAGCGCGCTCGATGCGATCGCCAAGCGAGAAGGCTTCCTCGACGTCTTTCCGATGTGGGACTGGGTTGGCGGCCGCACGTCGATCACGTCTGCGGTCGGGCTCTTGCCGGGCGCCTTGCTCGGCATGGACCTGCGGGCCTTCCTCGCGGGAGCCGCGGCGATGGACGCGCAAAGCAGGAGCCCAGAACTACGGCAAAATCCCGCTGCGATGCTGGCGCTGGTGTGGCGCGAACAGGGCAAGGGGCGCGGGGAACGGGCGATGGTCGTGCTGCCCTACAAGGACCGGCTCGCGCTGCTGTCGCGGTATCTGCAGCAACTCGTGATGGAGTCGCTGGGCAAGAAGCTCGATCGCGCGGGGCGCGAAGTGTTTCAGGGTCTTTCTGTCTTTGGCAACAAGGGCTCGACCGATCAGCACGCCTACGTGCAACAACTGCGCGACGGCCGGCACGATTTCTTCGCGACCTTCGTGCGCGTGCTTCGCGACCGCGAAGGAACGGCGTTCGAAGTCGAGCCCGGCGTGACGACCGGCGATTACCTGGATGGCTTCTGCCTTGGCACGCGCGCGGCGCTGCACGACAGCGGGCGCGCGTCGGTGACGATCACGCTCGAAGCGGTCGACGAACGGTCGCTCGGCGCCATTGTCGCGCTGTTCGAGCGCGCGGTCGGCATCTACGCCGAACTGGTCGACGTCAATGCCTACCACCAGCCCGGGGTGGAGGCCGGCAAGAAGGCGGCGGCGCTCGTGCTGACGAGGCAGCAGCGGCTGGCGGCGGCGTTGTCATCCGCAGGAAGAACGACAGAAGAACTTGCTGCCGCGGCGAAGGAGGACCCGGCGGACTGCTGGCCGATCCTGTGCCACCTCGCTGCAAATGGCCGCGCCCGTCGGATCGGCGAGCCCGATCCGCGCACCGCACGCTTCGCGAAGGCCTGAGGCAGTCGGCGCACGCGCTGACGTCCCGTTGGCGAGGGACAACGGCCACTGCGAACGCTGCACAAGTTGCGCGAAGGAAAGTCGCGCGCGGCGCGTGCATTCGGTATACCGCTCGCGCCCTTTCGTGCGGTCAGGCACGGGCAGGAACCACGCGAGCGCACCGCTCCATGACCGAAACACTTCAGTCGTTGCTCCAGCGCCTCCAACAAGAAGGCGTCGACAAAGGCAATCAACAGGCGGAGGACATCGTCCGCGCGGCGCGAGCGGAGGCATCGCGCGTCGTCGATGCGGCCAAGGCCGAAGCGCAGCGCACGATGGCTGCGGCGACGCAGGAGGCCGAGCGATTGACTCTGCGCGCCAAGGCGAGCCTGCAGCAGGCAGCGCGCGATGTCGTGCTGTCCATGGGGCAGAGCGTCGAGCAACTCGTGCAGAAGCTCGCGACCGAGCGCGCCACGGCGGCCCTCGATGGCGACACCGTGGTCAAGTTGCTGCAGCGGCTGATGGACGCATTCGTCCAGCATGGCCGCGTGACAGGCGCGATCGACGTCGTCGTCGGCCCCGAACAGAAGAAGGCAATGACCGACGCAGCCTTCGCTGCGTTGCGGCAGAAGCTGGATCACGGCATCACGCTGCATGTGCGAGAAGGCATGGGCGCCGGCTTCCAGGTGCGCATGGGCAAGGGCGGCGTCACCCACGACTTCACCGACAAGGCGGCCGCTGCGGCGATCGCCGAGCTGGTCACTCCCGAGATCGCAGGGATCGTCCTTGGCGTCGCACTCGGGGGAGGCTCGGCTCGCTCATGAACTACTACTACCTCGTCGCCAGCCTGCCTTCGCAGCAGTTGTTCGCCGAGCCGCCGATGACCCCGGAAGCGCTTGCCGCCCTCTGCGTCGAGCAACTGTCCGCCGCTGATCTTCGGGAACTCGACGCGGTGCTGGCCGCACGTGGCAGTAGCGCCTTTGGCGCGCGCCATGCCGGCTATGAGCGAGAGTTGCGGTCATGCATCGCGCAGGTCCGCGCAGAAAGGCGCCGACGCGACGCAGCGGAACTGGCGATGGAAACCGGGGACCTCGGGTTGCAGCAGTCGGTGCGCGATGCCTTCGCGGCCAAGGACCCGATGGAGCGAGAGCGTCGACTCGACGCCATGCGATGGCGCTGGCTCGAGCAGGAGGCGGAGCGCGACGCGTTCGCCCCGGCGGCCGTGTTCAGCTATGCGCTTCGGCTCGCGATCGGGCAGGTGTGGAGCCGTCGGACCGCTGATGCGGGACGCAAAGAACTGTCGGCGCAGCGGGAGCGCATGCTCTCGGGCTTCGATCGACTCGAATTCACGATGGATGCAGCCGCGGAGGCGGGCGCATGAGCGAGAAGCAAGGGAGAGTGGTCGGCGTCAACGGCAACATCGTCACTGCGGAGGTGGATCACGCCGTCACGCAGAACGAAGTCGTCTACGTCAGCACGGGCAGCCTGCGACTGAAGGCCGAGCTGATCCGGGTGCGCGGACGATTTGTCGAGATGCAGGTGTTCGAGGACACGACGGGGTTGCGCGCGGGCGACACGGTCTCGTTCTCGTCCTACCTGCTGTCTGCCGAGTTGGGTCCGGGCCTGCTTGGCCGGGTGTATGACGGCTTGCAGAACCCGCTGCCCGAACTGGCCGAGAAGACCGGCTACTTCTTGCAGCGAGGCACCTACCTGCCTTCGCTCGATCGGGTCCGGAAGTGGAAGTTCACGCCGGTCGTCAAGGTCGGCGCGACTGTCCACGCCGGCGACACGCTTGGCACGGTGCCGGAAGGAATCTTCACGCACCGGATCATGGCGCCGTTTGGCGCCACTGGCGCGCTGACGGTGCAGTCCATCGTCGGTGCCGGCGAACACACGGTGGAAGACGTCGTCGCGCGGCTCACGGACGCTGCAGGCTCATCCTTCGAGGTCAAGATGATGCAGCGCTGGCCGGTCAAGATGCCGGTTCGCTGCTACCAGGAACGCCTGCGACCGAAGGACCCGCTCGTCACGCAAGTGCGCATCGTGGACACGTTCTTCCCCGTTGCGCGCGGTGGCACCTACTGCGTGCCCGGTCCCTTCGGCGCCGGGACGACCGTGCTGCAGCAGATCACCAGCCGCAACGCCGACGTCGACGTCGTGATCGTCGCAGCATGTGGTGAGCGCGCCGGCGAAGTGGTGGAGACGCTGCGCGAGTTTCCGGAGCTTACGGATCCGCGCACCGGCAAGAGCCTGATGGAGCGGACGATGATCGTCTGCAATACGAGTTCGATGCCCGTCGCCGCGCGCGAAGCTTCGGTCTACCTCGCAGTGACGGTCGCCGAGTATTACCGACAGATGGGCCTGCACGTGCTGCTGCTCGCGGACTCGACGTCGCGCTGGGCGCAGGCGCTGCGCGAAGTTTCAGGCCGCCTCGAAGAAATCCCCGGCGAAGAAGCGTTTCCCGCCTACCTCGAGTCGGTGATCGCTGCGTTCTACGAGCGCGGTGGTCTCGTCAGGCTGAAGGATGGTTCGATGGGTTCGGTCACGATCGGTGGCACCGTCAGCCCGGCAGGTGGCAACTTCGAGGAGCCGGTCACGCAGGCAACGCTCAAGGTCGTCGGCGCGTTCCATGGCCTGTCGCGCGAACGATCCGACGCGCGACGCTACCCGGCGATCCATCCGCTCGAGAGCTGGAGCAAGTATCCGTCTCTGGTGTCGCAAGCGGATGTCGAGTTCGGCCGCAAGCTGCTGAAGCGCGGCAACGACGTCATGCAGATGATGAAAGTCGTCGGCGAGGAAGGCACGTCGATGGCTGACTTCCTTCAATACCTGAAGGGCGAGTTCCTCGACGCCGCCTATCTGCAACAGGACGCCTTCCATGACGTCGATGCGGCGACTGGCGGCGAGCGCCAGAAGCATGTCTACGGTGCGCTGGTCGGGCTGTTGCGGCAGGACCTCGCGTTCAAGGACAAGGATGCCGCGCGCTCGTGTTTCCAACGGCTGCTGCAGGCGACGATCGACTGGAACCGCACTGCGTTTGGTTCTGCAGACTTTGCCGCCGCCGAGCAGCGCGTGCGTGGCATGGTCGAGGCGGTGAAGAAGCCCGAATCGGTCAAGGCAGGCGCGTCATGAGAACCGTCTACACCAAAGTCGACCAGATCGTCGGCAACGTCATCACCGTCGCCGCGAGCGAAGTCAGCTATCGCGAGTTGGCGCAGGTCACGTCCCACGTCGGCACCGCTCAGCAACGCACTTCGCTGGCGCAAGTGATCCGTCTGGAGGCGGGCCGCGCGTTCTTGCAGGTCTTTGCCGGCGCGCGCGGCATTGCGACCGACGCCGAAGTTCGCTTCCTCGGCAAGCCGATGGAGGTCTCGTTCTCCGACGCGCTGCTCGGTCGCGTGTTCACCGGCAGCGGCGCGCCGCGCGACAGCGGCCCACGGCTCACGCAGAACATGGTGCCGATCGCTGGTCCCTCGGTGAATCCGAGCGAGCGCATCATCCCGCGCCGGATGGTGCGCACGGGCATCCCGATGATCGATGTGTTCAACACGCTCGTCGAGTCGCAGAAGCTTCCGATCTTCTCGGTCGCTGGCGAGCCCTACAACGAGTTGCTGTCGCGCATCGCGCTGCAGGCCGAGGTCGACGTCATCGTGCTCGGCGGCATGGGCCTCAAGTACGACGACTACTTGTTCTTCAAGGAGACGCTCGAACAGAAGGGCGCGCTGCAGCGGTCGGTGCTGTTCGTGCACACGGCGGCGGACCCGGTTGTCGAGTGCTTGATGGTGCCAGACATGGCCCTGGCCGTCGCAGAACAGTTCGCGCTGCAGAAGAAGCGTGTGCTCGTGTTGCTGACGGACATGACCAACTTCGCCGATGCGCTCAAGGAGATCGCCATCACGATGGAGCAGATCCCGAGCAATCGTGGTTACCCGGGCGATCTCTACAGTCAGCTGGCGGCGCGATACGAGAAGGCCGTCGACTTCCAGAGCGCCGGTTCGATCACGATTCTGGCGGTCACGACGATGCCAGGTGACGACGTCACGCATCCGGTGCCCGACAACACTGGCTACATCACCGAGGGTCAGTACTACCTGCGCAACGGCCGCATCGAGCCGTTCGGCTCGCTGTCGCGGCTCAAGCAGTTCGTCAACGGCAAGACGCGCGAAGACCATCGCACGATCATGAACGTGATGATCCAGCTCTACGCGTCGTGCAAAGAAGCCCGCGAGAAGCGATCGATGGGGTTCAAGATGAGCGCGTGGGACCAAAAGCTCTTGTCCTACGGCGAGCGGTTCGAGCGCGAGTTGATGGACCTTTCGGTCAACGTCCCGCTCGAGCAGGCCCTCGACAAGGGCTGGGAAATCCTGGCCGCGTGCTTCGAGCCGGCGGAGGCAGGCGTGCCGTCCAAGCTCGTCGACAAGTTCTGGCCCAAGAAGCCGTGATCCTCGCGGATCCCTCATGGCGAAGGTCAAGAACACCAAGAACGAACTCAAGGCGCAGCGCGACTCGCTGAAGCGCTATGAGCGCTACTTGCCGACGCTGCAATTGAAGAAGCAGCAACTGCAGGCGGAGGTGCGCCAGGTCGAGCACAAGCTCGACGAATGCGCGCGCCGCGAACAGGAACTCGTGTCTGGCTGCGAGTGCTGGATCGGCATGTTCGCGGACGGCGTCGACTTTGCGCCTTGGCTGTCGGTCAGAGCGCTGCGCGTCGAGTCGCAGAATGTCGCGGGCGTGACGATCCCGGTGCTGCGCACGGTGGATATCGACCGCACCGAGGCGCCGCTCTCCAGTTCGCCGCCCTGGCACGATGATGCGCTCGACCTGATGGCTGAGATCCTGCGCCTGTTCTGCGAACGGCGCGTGCTCGCCGAGCAACTGCGGTTCTTGGGTGAAGAACTGCGGATCACGAATCAGCGCGTCAACCTGTTCGAGCGCGTCAAGATCCCTGAGTGCAAGGATGCGATCCGCAAGATCCGCATCGCGCTCGGTGACGCGATGACGCTCGACGTCGCGCGCGGCAAGATTGCCAAGGGCCGAGCCGTGGAGCAGGAGACGAGCCGATGATCGCGCCGATGCAGAAGGTCGCAGTCCTTGCTGCCGTAGCGGACGCGGACGACTTGGTGCAGCGGCTGTTCGAAGCCGGCGTCCTGCACGTCACCTCCGTGCCGCAGGATGCAGGCGTGGCGGAGCTTGCCAGTGCCAAGGCGCGCCTCGACACCTTGGACCTCGCGATCTCATTGCTCGCTTCGGCGCGCGGCAAGGACGCGCTCCCCGCCCCACGCGAACTGCGCCAAGCAGAAGCCGCGTCGATCGCGGAGACGGCGCGAGGACTCGCAGCGCAGGCAGCCGAGGCGGACCGCGCCCGCGCGGTGATCGAGTCCGAGATCCAAGCGCAGCAACCATTCGGCGACTTCGATCCCGCAGCGGTTGCCGCGCTTTCAGCAGCCGGAGTGCATGTTGCGCTGGTGACCTTTCCCAAGGTCGCTGCGCCCGAACTGCCCGCTGGCACGAGCTTGCACGTCTTGTCCGAGGCTTCAGGCATGGTCGCGGCCGCGATCGTGAGCCGAATGCCGGTGAGCCCCGACCTCCGGCCCGTAGCGCTGCCGTCGCGTCGGCTTGTTGCGGCGATCGCCGATCGCGATGCGCAACTCAGCACGATCGCGAAGTCGCAGGCTGGACTTCGTGCTTTGGCGTCCGAGTTGCCTTCGTTGCGCGCGGCGCGGCAAAGCGCGCAAGACCGGGTCGACTGGCAGAACACGCGCGCGAGTGTCGCGCAGCAGGGTCCGGTCGTGGTGCTCGAAGGCTTCGTGCCCGAGGCGATGGTGGATGGCCTCAGACACGCGCTTGCCAACCAGCCAGTCGCGCTGCTGACCAGTGCGCCGACCGCGGCGGACATCGTGCCGACCAAGCTCACGGGCCCGCGCTGGGTCGAGCAGGTCCACACGGTGTTCCAGGGCATCGGCATCGTGCCCGGCTACTCCGAGGCCGACGTCAGTTCGTGGTTCCTCGTCTTCCTCGTGCTGTTCGCAGCGATGCTGATCGGCGACGGCGGCTATGGCGCGATTGTCGCGATGGGAGCCCTCGTCGCGTGGCAGAAGACGCGTCGACGGCCCGGCGGCCCGCCGCAGGCGGTGCGGCTCGCTCTGACGATGGGACTCGGCACGCTGGTGTGGGGCGCGATCACCGGAACGTGGTTCGCGGTGTTCCAGCCGCAAGATCTTCCGCCGGCGTTCGAGGCGATGCGCATCGATTGGCTGGCTCCGATCGGCGCCGACGGCAAGGCGGACGGGCTTGCAGCAACGAAGCACGTCATGCTGCTTTGCTTCGTGCTCGGCGCGGTGCATCTGACGCTCGCACACGGCTGGGCAGCGATCCGCTGCGGCAAGACGCCGCAGGCGCTCGCTCAACTCGGCTGGATCGGCAGCACGTGGCTGATGTACTTTCTGGCGTGCTCGATGGTTCTTGGTGAGAGCATGCCTGGCTACGGGGGAACGCTCGCCATCGTGTCCATCGCTGCAATCGCTCTGTTCATGACGCCGCCGAAGGCGATCAAGGCCGAGTGGTTCAATCACGTGATGTTGCCGCTCAGCCTCGTGTCGAACTTCGTCGACGTCGTGAGCTACCTGCGTCTCTTCGCGGTCGGCAGCGCCGGTGTCGCGGTGGCGCAGTCGTTCAACGCGATGGCGCAGAACGCGGCGCAGGGCGGCGGCGCCGGCTACCTGACGGCGGCCTTCATCGCCGTGTTCGGTCACACTCTGAATCTTCTGCTCGCGGCGATGGCCGTGCTCGTGCACGGCGTGCGCCTCAACACCCTCGAATTCTCCGCGCACCTCGGGCTGCAATGGAGCGGCGTCTCATACCGGCCATTCGGCCGGAGCGCCGCGGCTGGCACCGTGAATCGCGCCAACTCGCAATCGAACCTACTGGAGGAATGACCGTGGATCTCGCAACGATGGCTAGTCTCGGAAAGGTCGGAGCAACGATGTCGCTGTTTTTCGGCGCGGTGGGCTCTTGCCTCGGCGTCGGAGCGGCCGGCCTCGCTGCCGTGGGCAGCTGGAAGAAGTGCTTTGCGCAGAACAAGGCTGCGCCATTCGTGCTCGTCACGTTTGTCGGCGCGCCGCTGTCACAGACGATCTACGGCATGATCTTGATGAATCAGATCAATGCGAAGTGTGTGGTGACCGACGCCGCCGCAGTCGCAAACTGGCCGGCGATGCTCGGCATCGGCGCGCTTGGCGGCATTGCGATGGGCTTGTCCGCTTGGATCCAGGGCCGCATCGGCGCCGCTGCCGCGGATGCGATGGCGGAGACCGGCAAGGGCTTCGGCAACTACCTGATGGCATTGGGCATCATCGAAACGGTTGCACTGTTCGCGATGGTGTTCCTGGGTCAGTTGCTCGGCTGATCCTGGCCCTTGCCTGCGCCGGGGGCGAAGTCCCCGGCCGGGCGGCCCCGTCTCCTGCCCTGCCCTGGAGCCAGGGAAGTGACTCCAGAGGACCCCTTCGCAGCTGTGGCGCGGAACGAGTCCATCTGTATGCTCCTGCCGCTTTCCCACCCTACGGAGAAAGCGCTTGGTCGAGATCCTCGGCGAAGGCCTCACCTACGACGACGTCCTGCTCGTGCCGCAGATGGCTTCGGCCCTGCCGCGCGACGTCTCCACGAAGACCCGCTTCTGCCGCGGCGTCACTTTGCAGGTTCCAATCGCCGGCGCGGCGATGGACACGGTGACCGAAGCGCGGATGGCGGTGGCGCTCGCGCAGCAAGGCGGCATCGGCATCGTCCACACGAACCTGTCGGTCGATAAGCAGGTCATTGAAGTCGACAAGGTCAAGCGCAGCGCCAACGGCGTGATCCTCGACCCCGTCGCGTTGCGGCCGCTCGACACGGTGGGGCAGGCCAAGGACCTGATGCAGAATCACAAGATCAGCGGTTTGCCCGTCGTCGACGAGCGCCGCCGCGTGGTCGGCATCCTGACGCACCGCGACCTGCGCTTCGTCGACGCGCGCGACACCAAAGTGCAAGACGTGATGACGAAGCAAAACCTCGTCACCGCTACTCCCGGCACCACGCTGGAGCAGGCGCGCTCGATTCTGCAGCGCAACAAGGTCGAGAAGCTGATCCTGCTACAAGCGGACGGCACGCTCGCGGGCCTCATCACGATGAAGGACATCCGCGGCACCGAGGAGTATCCCTCCGCGGCGCGCGATGTGCGCGGCAGGCTCCTCGTCGGCGCGGCGGTCGGCGTGCACGATCGTCCTCGCGTGCTGCGACTCGTCGAAGCGGGTTGTGACGTCGTGGTCGTCGACACTGCGCATGGTCACAGCAAGAACGTGATCGAGACCGTGCAGGCCATCAAGAAGGCCACCAAGGTGCCGGTCGTCGCCGGCAACGTCGGCACCAAGGATGGCG
>SXPK01000214.1 GCA_005776365.1 Planctomycetia bacterium | reverse complement strand
GTCGCCGAGGGCATCGTCGCCGGCGGCGGCGTCGCGCTCGTTCGCGGTGCGGACAGCCTGAAGAGCCTCAAGCTCGAAGGCGATGAGCGCATCGGCGCCGACATCGTCCGTCGCGCGCTCGAGGCGCCAATGCGCCAGATTGCCGCGAACGCCGGCGTCGACGGCTCGATCGTCGTCCAGACCGTGCGCAGCAACTCGTCGGTGACGTTCGGCTACAACGCCGCGACGGACACCTACGAGGACCTGGTCAAGGCCGGCGTCGTCGACCCGGCGAAGGTGACCTGCGCCGCGCTGCAGAACGCCGCCTCGGTGGCGACCCTGCTGCTGACGACCGAAGCCCTCGTCTCGACCGTCCCGGAGAAGAAGCCCGCGGGCGGCGGCGGCCACGACCATGACCACGGCGGCATGGGTGGAATGGGCGGGATGGGTGGAATGGGCGGCATGGACTTCTGAGTCCGCGCTGACTTCCGCTCCCCTTGCGAGGCTCGGTTGCGCGACGCGCAGCCGGGCCTCGTTCGTTTTGGGGGGCGTCGTCGCGGCATCGCGGTCTGGCAAGCCTCTACTTCTGTCCATTCACAGCGGTGCGGTTTTGACAGTGCCCGCGGGTGACTACTGGGTCGAACTCGACAGCCCCCTTGGATTCGGGCCGGACATCCCGACTCCGGCACCGACGACTGTGCCTAATGGAGCGCGAGCAACCCTGGCATGCTCCGTTCCTCACGAGTTGATTCGTGTCGATGTCTCACCCACTGTCGTTGGAGACACACTCGATCGGACCGTGGTTGTCTCGCTCGAGTCAGGAGACACATCCGTCGGCACGATGTGGCGACAGGAACGAGGCCCGCTGGTCTATTGGCTGCCGCCGGGTGACTACGCAATGCAAGCGGCTGCATCCGGCTACTCTGTGGCCAGGAAGTCCTTGAGCGTCCGTAGCGGAGATGGACCGCTCACCATTGACGACCTCGTGCTGCGCCGCTGAAGGTCTCGATCTCCGCACTACCGGCCGACGCAGAGATCACCGCACCAGCAAGCTGCGCCACGGGTTCGTCAGCACGAACGCGCCCGCTGCGTCGAGTGTGACAGCCTGGCCGAACAAATCGAAACCCTGCGTCGGCACACCTGGCGACACAAACGCCGTCGAGTAGCCGCCCTGGGCGCTCGTGACGCCAAACAACGTCAGGATGTTGCCGTTGGTCTGCAGCGTAGCAACGCCAGGCAACACCAGCGGGCCTTGCGCGTCGCCGAGCAGCAGCAAGAACAACTGCGGCCCCGCGGTCGCGACCTGCAGGGTGATCGTCGCGCCTTGCTGGCTTTGCTCGGGCAGCAACGATGTCGCGGCCGGCAACGGCACAGCGAAGTCGAGGCTGTAGATCTCGACATCATCGAGATTCCAGCCGCCGTAGGCCACGGTGCCGCCGCTGGTCATCCGAAACTCGACGACGACGCTCGGGTTGTTGGTCGCCATCGGCAGCAACATCTCGAACGTGCCCCAGTTCGCGTCGAGCGCCGAAGTGAACGGGCTGCGCCAGACCATGGTGCCGTTGATTCGAATCTCACCGAAGTCGGACGGACCGGGACAAGTGAGTTGGCGACGAAAGCGCAGCCGCACGCCGGTGATGCCAGTGCAGTCGATCGACGGCGATTGCAGCCAGGTCACCGATCCAGGTTGGTAGGCACCGTCGGTGCCAACACCGAGGTCCGTGCCGGCGCAGTTCGCGCCGCTCGCAGCCGCCGATGGATCCTGCCATGCGCCGAAACCCAGGCCCTGCGGCACGCCGATCTGCCACTCGTCAAGGCCGCTGATCGCGCCGTGCGACCATCCCGCCGCGCCGTTCTCGAAGCCTTCGAGAAACACGCGGCGCTCCGCGCGGGTGACGTAGAGGTAGTCGCCTGTAGCCGGCAACCGCTGCTGCGCGCCGCTGCTGTGCACGGCTTCGAAGTGGTAGCTGACCGAAGTCGGCGCCATCTGACCCGGCAGCAACGCGCGCCAGCGATCGCCAAGGCCGAGCGCGACCATATTCCGCTGCTGCGGCGCGCCATCGTTCCAGTGCAGGCGGACCTGCGTCCACGATCCCGTGTAGGGCGCGGCTGTGACTTCGACGTAGCGCGGCGTCGCTTGCTGCACCGTGTTGCCGATCGAAACATGCGTCAGCGCGCCGGGCTGCAGTTGCGGATACGGCAGGCTGTGTGCGACGCATGCCGCCGACAGTTCCGCGTAGTGCGGCGTGCCGTTGCCGAGGATGCCGTCGTCGTCGTCCGCCTGGAACGCGGCGACTACCGCATCTTGCTGGTTGCCGGCGCCGGCGACGATCGAAGCGAGCAGCACATCGTTGCTGATCTGCAGCGCTTGCTGCGTGCCAAGCTGTGCGCGCAGGCCCTCGCGGAACTTCCACGCGCATCCCATCCACGACAGGCCCTGGTCGTGCGGACCAGTGCCATTGGGATACTGCTGCGTGTTCGTGCCGGTGCGAATGCCGCCGCCGCCGCTGAAGAAGTCGTGGCCGATCGTCGGGTCGTCGAGCAGATACATGCTCGTGATGTCAGCCCACGCTTCACTCAGGCCGTTGGCCTGGCTGATGCCGCTGTATTGCTCATCGAGACCGTGGCCCCACTCGTGCGCGACCACCGACGCGCCGGCGGTGTTGTTGCAGCCGCCGCCGGACGCATAGAAGTTGATCGTGTTGTTCGTGTAGTAGGCGTTGCAGGTCGACGCGAGGTTGACCGAAGGCAACACGATGTTCATCGCGTCGAGCTGCGCCGTGTCGCCAAGAATGCCGCGTGCGAAGCGATGCACGCGATCGGTCCAGTAGTAGGCCGTCGTGTGCGCGAGTTCGAACTCGCCTGACGACGTGGACCCAAACTGGATCGTCGCATTCGCGCCGGGCTGCAGCGTCGCACTGACCACTGGCGCGTTGGCTCCCTGAATCACATTGGTGTGCTCCCCGTCGAGCCGAGCGCTCACCTGCACGGGCGCGGTCAAGGACACAGTGAACTGACCATTCTGATCGGTGATGAAGGTGCCGATGCCGGGCACCTGGACTTCGAGACCGACGAGCAATGGATTGGACGGTGTCGACACCGGCGAGAATTGCGTGTGCGCATAACCGCGCACAGTCACGGTCGTCGCAGCCGGCGCTGTCGTCTTCTCGGTCTCGTGAGCCGTTGCGCAGCCAAAGCCGCATTCGTGCTTGTCGCTCTCGTAGCGGACGAACGCGCCGGTCTTGGCGTCGACGTAGGCGCGGCCGATCGGGCCCTTGCCTTGCGCGTCGACGGCGCGCACCTGCACTTCCCACGCGAGGACCGCGCGCTTCTCGCTGTCGATGCCGACGAGCACGAGGCGCGGCGCGCGCGCATTGCCGGGCTGCGGAACGCTCGTGGGCTTCGCATTCGCTCCTGCCCACGCGCGCACGACCGCTTCGTCCTCGTCGATGCGCGGCGCGAGGTCGAGCGCAGCATCGACTGGCCACGCCGTGCTGCCGAGGTGAACGAGCTTGCCGCTCATGTGGATGCGCACATCGACGCGGCCGCCGATCACCGGCAGGCCGCACCAGCGCTGCTCGAACGTGAACGCGTAGGTGCGCCCCATGCGCGCACCTGTGACCTCGACGAGTTCGCTCGATCCGACGCCGAGCAGGCCGGCGTGGCGCGACAGCGCTTCGTTCGCGTGGCGACGCGCCTCGGCGAGCGTGTTCTCACTCCAGCCTTCGAGCGCGATGCCAGTGCCGTAAGCAATGCGCGGCGTGTCCGTGGCCTCGTTCCACTGCGCGACCCAGTTGCCTGCGGACGCAGCAAGAAAACGCTCCCATGTCGCGCGCGCCAGCGGCGACTGCGCCGCAAGGTCTGCTGCGAACAAGGAAGTGATCGCGGCGACGACGACGTCGGCCCGCATGATTTTCGATGGGGTCATGGGAGAGCGAGAGGACAGGTCGACTTCAGAGGGGCGATTCAGGGCAGGAAGTTGAGACGCAGTGCATTCGACAAGCTCACGCCCGAAGCGGCGCCAGCGTCGACGATCGCCCACTGCGTCACGAGCGAGAACGGCAGCCCGCCCGGATAGGTGAACTGCACCTGCCCGGTTGCGTCCGTGAAGAACGGGCCGATCGGCTCGGCGCCACTCGGAACGAGCGTGCCGCCGAACACGAGCTGGATGCCTTGGGTCAGTGACACGCCGAGATAGGCCGCCGTGTTGGCCGGCGCGTTGGTCAGCGTGAACGCGCCCGTCTGTCCGCCTGCGAGGCCGCCGCAGACCGAGTAACGCGGCATCTCGCCGCTGCCCGACAAGCTCGCGAAGCCGAGATCGGTCGCAGCTGCGTTGCAGCCGAGCCCGAGCGGTAGCACGAAGTCGCCGACCACAGGCAGGTGGTCCGCGGCGACAAAGCTCGCCGTCACGCCGCCGCCGGTGAAGCCCGCGATCTGCGACGGCATCGCCGCCGCATTCGGCAGGGCCTGCGTGTTGAACACGAACGATCGCCGCAACGCGCAGATGCTGTCTTGCCACAGCAAGTAGTCCGGCTTGTAGCTGCTGCCCTGAAACGTGGTCCGGTTGCTCGTGAACGGCTCGACCGACTGATCGAACTTCATGTCCGTGCGATTGCGATCCGTTCCGTCCGTGCCTGCACCATCGACGACCGGACCGCTGGCGAGCCACTGCACCGGGCCCACGCGCGTGTTGGTCGTCTCGTCCTCATTGAGGTCACCGCCGGTGATCACAACGGTGTTGGGCCCGAGCACACGCGTCGCGGCCGGGCTGTCGGCGATGCGCGCGCGCGAGTCCGGCGTCGTGCCGCCGGCGCCGTTCCACATGTAGTCGATGTAGTAGGCGATGTTCTGCGCCGCGGTCATGCGCTGGTTCAGGTCCGACGTCGTGCTGCCGGCCTTGAAGTGCGCGTTGCCGACGACGAGGTCGCCCGCATACGTCGCGTCGGGCAGGTCGATCTCGGCCCACATGTAGCCACGGATGCCGCCGGTGCCGCCCGGCGCATAGAGGTCAGCGGTGATGGTCGGCGTATCGCTGCGAATACTCTGGCCGTCGCCCGTCAGATCGAGGAAGGGGTAGCGGCTCAGGATGATGTTGCGATTGAAGCCGTCGGAGATCGAACTCACGTGCACATACGGCAGGTCGTAGCCAGGTGCGAATGCCTGCACATGCTGCGTGATGACAGGCGATCCCGTGTTGAACGTGTCGTTGCCGCCGTGCAAGAACATGCCGACGGTCGTGGTCAATTGCGCTTGCGTGTCCGCTGTGGTGCCCGTGCCGTTGCCGCTGTTGTCGGCGCACTCCTGCAGGATCAGCACGTCCGGCCTCATCGCGGCGATGATGCGCGCCGCCGCTGCCCAGTTGTTGGTCGCGCTGTTCTTGACGTTGGTCGAGCAGATCGCGTCGAGCATGTTCCACGTCATGACGCGGAGATCGGTTGGCGACTGCCGGCCCCACTGGCCCGTGGCGGGGCTCCATTGCGCGGCGAGCGACGAGCAGCAAAGGGCGGCGGCGAGCGGGACAAGAAGGCGCGACAGGTGCGGTGCTGGCATGGGAGATCGCCGGAAGGGCGCGACCATGCTACGCAGCGGACGCATCTCCGAAAACCGAGCGACCAAGTCGACGCAAGTCGACGAGGCGCGATTGCTGCCGACCGTAGGCGGAGCGACGTTTACGTGCCGCGCCAGCTGCGGCACGAGCCACGACGAAGCTTGGCGAACCTGCAGCGATGGGAACGGCTGACAGAGCCGCGCTGAGCCTCAGGTCGCGAGCAGCCGCAGACAGAGTTCTTTCACTTCGGTCGCCTTCACGCGATCGCGCGCGAGCGAACGGTTGCTGCACAAGAACACCGGGCCTGCGTCATCGTCGCCGTAGATGCGGCCATGCGTGCCTTTTACGATGGACGAGTCGGTGCCAATGACGTCCATCAGGTAGCGGAAGCCGAGCATCTTCTTGGCGAGGTTCTTGGCGACGCGCAGCTTGGGAAAGCGCAAGGTCGGGTCGACGAACAGCTCCGCCGGGTCGTAGCCAGGCTTTCTGTGGATGTCGACGGTGGTCGCGAAGTCAGGGCGCCGCGCTTCGTCGAGCCAGTAGTGGTAGGCAAACCAGCAACCAGGCTCGGCAATGAGAACGAACTCGCCGCTGCGTTGGTGGTCGATGCCGAGTTCGCGTTGCTGGTTGCGGTCGAGCACGCGCGCGACTCCGGGTGTCCGCTGCAGCAGTGCGCGCACGGGTTCGAGATCGCCGGCATTGCGCACATAGACATGCGCGCACTGGTGGTCCGCCACCGCGAACGCGCGGCACGCGCCGAAGTCGAGCAACTGGCCGTGGCTCGTCTCCTGCACGCGCAGGTAGCCCTTGTCGTGCAGCACGCGGTTCACGTGCACCGGCGTGGTCGCGCGTTCGATTCCGTATTCGGACAGCACGACGAGGTGCGCGTTCTTGCTGCGCGCGAGATCAACGAGGCGCGCGCATTGCGCGTCGAGGTCCTTCACCGCCTGCGCACTGCGCGGGTCGTCGGGCCCAAAGCGCTGGTGGTCATAGTCGAGGTGCGGCAGGTAGACGAGCATCAGCTCGGGGTCATGCCGCGCGGCGACCGCGCACGCGGAGTCGACGATCCACTTCGTGCTGCGGATGTCGGCGCCCGGCCCCCAGAACTGGAACAACGGGAACGGCCCGAGTTCCTGTTGCAGCGACGCCTGCAGGTCCTGTGGCTCGCTGTAGAGGCCGGGCTTCTTGAGGCCGTTGGCGTGGTATTCGGGCCGCGGCGTCAGCGACCAGTCGACGCACGGCGCATACATGTTCCACCACCAGAACAGCTTCGCGGTGCGCGTCGCATAGCGCGCCTTCGCCGTCTCGTAGAGCTTCTCGCCATGCACGAGACCGTTGTTTTGCCGCCACAGCCACGTCTGCTCCAGATCGCGGAAGTGCCAGCCGTTGCCGACTGCGCCGTGGTCGCGCGGCAGGAGCCCGGTGAGGAACGTCGCCTGCACGCTGCACGTGACCGCCGGGAAGATCGTGTCGAGCGGCGCGACAAAGCCGTGCGCGCCGAGACCGCGCAGGACGGGCGCATGCGCGAGGTCCTTTGGCCTCAGGCCGACGGCGATCGCGACGAGCAACTTCATGCGCGGCAAGTGTGCCGACGCACGCGCTCCGACGCCACGCGGCGGACTGCGCCTCGTCGAGCTTTCCTCATCTCGCCCTGGGCCTTAGTGTCCGCCGCACGATGGCGAATGAGTCGGAGCAACAAGGCAAGCTGCCTCCTCCCTGGGACCGCATCTTCTCACTCGGAACTCGCACGTTCGTGTGGGGCCTGCTAGCCGCGATTCTCTGGATCCTGCGGCCGTTTCATTTGCTGGTCTTCTTGACCTTCGTGTTCGCCTACATCCAGGCGCACGGTGTCGACGGCCTCAAGCTTCGCCTGAGAAACCGCCCGCTTCGCGTCACGATCGTCGGGCTCGTCTTCCTCGGCACGATCGTCGCGACCGTGCTCACGTTGAGCCCACAGATCGAGTCGCAAGCGCTGACGTTGGCGAAGAACTACAAGACCTACATCGTCAACGCCGACCGGGAGATCAACGAGACGCTGCGTGAGTATCCCCAGATCTGGGACTACCTCATGCAGCGTGAGGCGTTGCAGGCGGCTGCCGACCATGCCGAACCCGGCAAGCCCGTGCCGGAGCCTCGCGTCATCCGCGACCTCGTCGACAAGCTCCTTGGAATGTCTGGCGCCCAGGACGGCCAGAAGCCCGGCGACTCGCTGAAGACCGTGTTCGACCTCGGCAGCTCGGTGTTCGGTTACATCAGCTCGTTCCTGCTGGCCGTGCTGTTCAGTTTCATGATCGTGTTCGATCTGCCGTTCCTGACCCGCGGCGTGACCGGGCTGGCGAACACAAAGGTCCGCTTCATCTATGACGAAGTGGCGGGCAGCCTAGCGACCTTTGCAAAGGTGCTTGGTCGCGCGCTCGAAGCGCAGATGGTCATCGCCATCGCGAACACCGTGCTGACTGCAGTGGGCATGTGGGTGCTGGGCATTGGCAACATCCCAGTGCTCTCCGCCATCGTCTTCTTGTTCAGCTTCATACCGGTCGCTGGCGTGTTCATCAGCTCAGCCCCGATCTGCCTACTGGCGCTGAGCCAAGCCGAAGGCGGCTTCATGCTGATGCTCGCGTCGATTGCGATGATCTTGGTCGTGCATGGCATCGAGACCTACATCCTCAACCCGCGCATCTACGGGCACCACATGCGCATGAACCCGGTGCTCGTGCTGATCGTGCTGACGGTGTTCGGCAAGCTGTTCGGCGTCTGGGGATTCTTGCTCGGCATCCCGCTCGTCAACTACGTGTTCCGACACGCCATCCGGTTTCCGCACGATCAACCCAAGGACTCGGACTGATCGCGCCACGCTGGGCCCCCGCGCATCCGTAGCGCCCGGGCTCCACGCGTGGATCCGACGCTGACCTGCAAGCGAGGTCGGAGGAAGAGTAGGTCTCAGGCGATCGTGAACGGATCCGCGTCGGTCTTGGCAATGCGCACGTCGAGTGCCTTGCCGAACGGCTGGCGCAGCCGTCTCTGCAATTCGCGCAAGTAACCTCGCTCCGTGTTGCTGTGCTCACCGAGCACGACGCAAACGCCGCGGGCAACCGCCGCCAGCGCATCGTGGTGTGACAGTTCACCGGTCAACCAAAGGTCTGCGTTGGCGCCACGGAGGACCGAACCGCCGGATCCCGCGGCGACCGCAATGCGGCGGACCTTGTGCCTTGCGCCATTCTTGGCGTGTGCGACGCGAAGGTTCTGCACGCCGAGCATGGCGCGGATGCGCGGCAGCAATGCACCGACCGTGGTCGCCTTCTCCAGCTGAAGGACGCGACCGAACTCGCCTTGGCCGCAGACCTCGACTTGCTCGGGTGCGGACTTTCCTGCGATGCCCTCGCACAACCAATCTGCAACACCTCCCGGAGCAGCGTCGAGCGCCGTGTGCGGCGAGTAGACGTCGATGCCGCGCGACAACGCGAGCAACACTGCGCGCTGCTTGGTGTCGCTCGAATCCAGTCGCTTGATGCCGTGAAAGATCGGCGGGTGGTAGGCGACGACCAAGTCGGCACGCATCGCCGCTGCCTCGGCGACCACGCTCTCGACCAGGTCGATCGTGAGCAGCACGCGCGCGACTGGGCCGTCACGGCGCGCGCCGATGATCAATCCGACGTTGTCCCACTCAGCCGCAAGCTCGAGCGGGGCGATCTCTTGCAGCACGTCGAGAACCAATGCACGCGAAGGATGCTTGACCATGCGTTCAACTCGCTCCGGCGCTGATCGTCACCATGCACTCAGGGTGCAGATGCTTCTGCGCAACTTCGAGCACCCGGTCGCGCGTGATGCTGCGCACGATTCCTGGGTAGTCATGCAGGAAGTCGAACCCGAGCCCATACCGCTTCGCTCGGATCGCGTAGCCAGCGAGATTCGTGTTGCGCTCCAAGCCGAACACGAAGCTGCCGGTCAGGTAGTCCTGCACGTCCGTAAGCTCGTCTTGGCTTGGCGGCTCAGTTCGGATGCGTTCGATCTCAGCGAGGAAACCGTCGATGGCGCGCTGGCGATGCTGAGGCGAAGTGCCGATGTAGGCCGAGAACAACCCCGGTTCCTCCGCCGCGCTCGCGGTGATGCCCGCGCTGACCGAGTAGCAGAGGCCCTGTTCGTCGCGGAGCTTCTTCGAGCAGCGTGACGTAAAGCCCGGGCCAGTGCCGAGCACGTGATCCATCACGGACAAGGCGTAGAAGTCCGGGTCCGTGCGACGCACGCCGACGTGCCCCATGTAGACGTGCACTTGCTCACGGGCCATCGGCACGTGGACGTCGCGCGAGCGTTTCGGCAGTGCCGGCTCCGGCAATACAGCGTGCTCTGGCGCCTTGCCGCGGAACGGCGCGAACGCCTTCTTGAGCATGGCGAGCATGCGCTCGGGAGTGTCCGGGCCGGCAGCGGCGACGTAGCCGTTGGCCGGCCGGAAGAACTCATCGTGGAACGCGCGCAGATGCTTGGGCTTGATGGCCTCGACGCTCTTGCGCGTGCCTTGCGACGGACGCCCAAGCGGATGCGCACCGTAGACCTCAGCCCGAAAGCGCCGTCCGGCGACGGAGCGCGGATCGTCTTCATCAGCGAGAATCTCAGTGAGGATCTCGCCTTGCACGCGCCGCACTTCCCTGCCGGGAAACGTCGGCTGCAGCACGAACTCACGCAGCAGCTCGACACCCGCCTTCTGGTTGTCCGCCGTGCACTGGACCAATCCACCGCGCGCATTGCCCTCGATGCCGCCGCCGATCGATTCGACTGCGCTAGCAAGCTGCAATGCGTCGTGGCGAGTCGTGCCCTCATCGAGGCAGTCGCCGACTAGATTGGCCAGGCCGCAACGCTCAATGGCGTCATCGCCAGGGCGAACGTCGAGCGAGATGGCGCAGGCAAACGTCGCCACGCTTGGATTCTGCACCGCGAGCAGCGTGAGCCCCGTGTCGAGCTGCAACTCAGCGATCTCGAGACGAATGGCTGTCGTCACTTGCCGCCTCCGTTCTGCTTGCGGGACTTCGCAGGCTTCTTGGCGGCCTTGTCGATGCGCTTCTTGGCCCTTGCTGGCCTCGTTGCGCCCCTGACGCCTTGTTGCGTCACGGCCTGCTTCACTCGCTTCTGGTCCGTCTTGCGCGCCTTCACTTCGCTCGGCTCAACACGGCTCGGAATGGCATGCACGCAGACGCTCTTGTTGGGCGTCAGGTAGCGCGACGCGACCTGTCGAAGCTCGTCCTGCTTGAGCGAGTCGTAGGTCGGCAACACGGTGTCGAGCGTGCGATGACCGCCCGGAGTGAGCGCCTCGAAGCGCGCCAGCTTGAGCGCGTGATCGAGCGCCGACTCTTCCTGAAACAAGAAGCCCGCGCGAATCTGCGTTCGAATGCGCGCCAGGTCCTGCTTCGCCACGCCCTCTCGCACGAGCGCTTCGATTTCTGCACGAATCGCCGCTTCGACTTTCTGCATCGACGCGCCTTCGCGCAACTCCGCCAGCACGAAGAGCGCGCCCGGGTCGAGTCGGGTCTCGTTGATGACGCTCACGTCGGTGACCGACTCGTCGTCAAGGACGAGCCGCTTGTAGAGTCGGCTGTTCTTGCCAGTGCCGAGGTCGTGCGCGAGCACGTCGAGCGCGTAGTCGTCGCGATCGCCGACGCGGGTCGTCGCAAAGGCGAGGCAGAGTCGCGCCACTGCATGCGGCGTGTGAACGACCGCGCGCCGTTCGCCCTGCGCTTGCGGCTCGGTGAGCGCCTCGGCCCGTGGAACTGCGTTTGCCGGGATCGGGCCAAACAGTTCGCGCACGCGCTCGGCAGTTCGCTTCACGTCGATGTCGCCGGCGACGACGAGGAACGAACGGTTGGGTCCGTAGTTGCGGTCGTAGTAGGCCCGCATTCCATCGACGGAGAGTCGCTCGAGATCTTCGCGGTATCCGATCACCGGATGGTGATAGGGGTGGACCTGAAACAGCAACGACTCCGCAGCCTGATACAGCGGGCGCCACGGGTCGTCCTCCCCCATCGCCAACTCTTCCAGCACGACGCTCTTCTCGCTCGCGAACTCGCTCGGATCGAGCAAGCAGTCGCGCATGCGGCTCGCCTCGATCTCCAGCGCGGTTTCCCAGCGATCCGACGCGAGCGCAAAGTAGTAGGCCGTCCCGTCGTTGTCGGTGAACGCGTTGTTGCTGCCACCCATCTTGGCGGTCAGCAGGTCGATGTGCCCCTTTGGATAGCGGCGCGTCCCCTTGAACATCATGTGTTCGAGGAAGTGCGATAGGCCGGTCTCGCCCGTCCTCTCGTCGCGCGAGCCAACGCGATACCAGAGCACCGAAGCAACGAGCGGCAAGGATCGCCGCGGGGCAAGCAGTGCGCGAAAGCCGTTGTCGAGTTGCACCACTTCCACGGGGTCGTGGCTCACTGCTCGTCTCCGTCGTCGAGATCCGGGGTGCCCTTGTCACTCCTGGTTGGAGTCGGCTTCTTCGCGGCAGCCCGCTTGCCGCCGGAGTTCCACTGCGAGCGCGCTTGCGGATCTGCGATGTCCTCCGTGCCGCTGCTCGCGCCGCCGGTCTCGCCCGCGGCGGACACCGCCAACAGACCATTGACCTCGTCCGCCTGCAGGAATCGCCACGCACCGACCTTGAGGCCGTGCAGATTCAAATCGCCGATGCGGATGCGCTTTAGCTCGAGAACTGGCAGGTCGAGCTTGGCGAAGACGCGACGGATCTCGCGGTTCTTGCCTTCGCGAAGAATGACCTTCAAGAACGACTTGTCGTGCCCCGCGTGCTCGACCTTGATCTGCATGCCCTGCGTCGGACCCTCAGCCAGCCACACGCCGCCGCGCGCCTTCTCGATCTCCTTCTGACCAATGCGGCCGCGCACCTGGACCGAATAGGTCTTGGGCACGCCGTAGCGAGGGTGCGTGAGCTTCTGGGCGAAGTCGCCGTCGTTGGTCAGCAGGATGAGGCCCTCGCTGTCGAGGTCGAGGCGGCCAACTGTGTAGAGGCGGCCCTTCACTTCTGGCAGAAAGTCGATCACCCGCTTTTTCTGTTCGTGCCGCGCATTCGTGCAGACGACGCCGGTCGGCTTGTTGAACAGCACGTAGACCTTCTTCTCCTGACGCACGCGCTCGCCATCGACGGACACTTCGTCGCTCGAAGGATCGACCCGGAATCCGAGTTCGGTCACGGTGACGCCATTGACCTCCACGCTGCCGCTCGCGATCAACTCATCTGCTGCGCGACGGCTGCAGACGCCGGACATCGCGAGAAAGCGGTTGAGTCGGACCTTGCCGTCATCGACTTCGCGCGCTGGCCGCTTGGTTACCTTGATGCCGCTCTTGCGCACGCCGCTGCCGCGAACCGGGCGCTTCCCCATTGGGCGAGAACCGCCGCGGGAGATGCCTTCGTCACGGCCGCCGCGCGGGCCGCGCGAAGGGCCTTGGTTGCGGTCGCCGCCAGTCGGCTTGGTGCCACGCTTGGCATCGGTGCCGCGGGAGAATCTTTGGCCGGGTTTCCGGTCTTCGTGTCGCTTCGCCATCTAGAGGGCGGAGAGCATCCCGACAACGCCCGCAGCGGGCGACAACAAAAGCCCCGCGCCGCATGGCCAGCTTCTGGCGTGCTTCGACTCAGCTGCGCGCCGGATCCGTCAGCACCACATCGAGTCCGCCGATCGGCGAGAGGTAAACGCTCGGCGTCGCGGCGGGCACCAGCACACAATCGCCCGGCTGCAACCGGATGGGCAGATCGGCACCACCAGAATGCCAGCCAAGGGTTCCGTGTCCGCCCAGCACTGTGACCACCAAGAAGGCCCCCTTGGTCTCCGCCTCGAGCTTCTGCGTCAGCGAATAGCGACGCATGCGGAAAAACGGATTGGAGGTCAACAGCGTGCCGCCGTCAGGCAACGACCTGGCCTTCACGGTCGGGTCGAGGCTTCCGTCAGTCACACGCGAAGCCGGAATGCCCTGGTCGAGGTGCAGCGTACGGTTGCGGCCCCAATCGTAGAGTCGCCAGGTGATGTCGCTGTTCTGCTGCACTTCGAAGATCACTGCACCCGGGCCGATCGCGTGCACCGTGCCTGCTGGCACGTAGATGCAATCCCCGACCTTCGGCGTGAACTGGTAGAGCAACTGCTCCAACTCGGGCTCGCGCGCCAGCGCTTCGAACTGCTCGCGCGTCACCGAAGGCTGAAAGCCACGAACAATGCGAGCGTGCGGCAGAGTCTGCAGCACGAGCCACGCTTCGGTCTTGCCACCGTCGCCGTGCACATGCGCCGCCGCATCATCTGGATGCACTTGCACGGACAATGACGTCTGTGCATCGAGGAACTTGAACAACAAGGGGAACCGGTCGCCGAAGGCCGGTCGCACATCCCGCCCGAGCAAACCGCGCTGATCCGCAACCATCAACTCGCGCAGCGTCCCGCCGGATCGCAGCTTGCTGCCATCCTCGGGGCGATCGAACAACTCCCACGTCTCGCCAACCGGCTCACCATCATTCGAGTGGATGTCGAACATCGCTCCCAGATGATGCCCACCCCAGATCTTGCTCTGGACGAGCCGGTCGAGGAGCACGGGCTTGAGGGCGGTCGAAGACATCGTCGGCATGCGAGCAGTCTTTTCGGCTTGTAACCGATCCAACCCTGCGGCCCCCGCAACAACTCGTGCCATCTCAGCTGGAAGCCGTCGCGCTTGCGCCACTGCCATCGGCAGTTGGGACACTGCCATCGGCAGTTGGAACACTGCCATCGGCAGTTGGGACACTGCCATCGGCAGTTGGGACACTGCCATCGGCAGCTGAGACACTGCCATGGGCAGTTGCGGCACTGCCACGGGCAGCTGAGACACTGCCATGGGCCCGCGCGCCTTTGCTATCGGCGCATGCCGGCCGGCGGCGAGCGGAGCGGACCTTGCGCACCAAAGACCTCGCTTGCTCGAGCGTCGCCGCGTCACCGCCATCTCCAGCCATCGCCGCGAGTTCTCGCTCGATCTGCGCACCGGCCAACTCCGCGACCGACGAACGCGTGCGTTCGGCTTTGCCCTTCTTGTCGACCTCCTTTCGCACGAGGAAGTGCCGATCCGCAAACGCCGCGACCTGCGGCAAGTGCGTGACGATGACGACCTGGTGATGCGTCGCTACCTCACCGAGTTTCTGGCCAACCTGCAGACCGAGGCGGCCGCCGATCTCGGCGTCGATCTCATCGAGCACCAGCAAGGGCACGCGATCCTGATCGGCGAGCGTCTTCTTGATCGCCAGCACGATGCGCGCGAGTTCACCGCCCGAAGCAGTCTCGCGCATCGAGCGGAACGGCTCGCCGGGGTTGATCCGCACTTCAATGTCGACGGCGACAGGCCCGTGTTCGGTCGCGGTGGTCAAGATGGTTTCGTCGACGAACTCTGCTGCCATCGCCGCCCGAACGACGATGTGCGCCATCCCGAGGTCCTGCAACTCTGCCACGATGCGCGCCGCAAACGGCTCCGCGGCCTTGCGCCGCGCGCGCAGCAGCTTTCGTCCCGTGGTCGCCGCGGCGGCTAGCGCCAGCTTCTGCGCATGGGCAAGCGCCTCTTCGTCGCCTTGCTGCTCGACCTTCGCAAGCTCCTGCACGACCTCGGCGAGCTTCCTGCGAAAGTCCGCTTCCGTCGGCCCAAAACGCTTGAGCGCGGACTGGATCGCATCCAGCCGCGCCTCGACATCCGCAAGACGCGCGGGATCCAGATCGAGGCGCGCAAGGCCAGACTGCATGTTGCGGCAGACATTGGCGACCAGATCCTCAACCGTCGCTAGATCATCCGCCGCGCCTTCGAGGCGGCGATCCACATCGGAGACAGAGCGCAAGTGTCGAGACGCTTGACCCAGCAGGTCTGCAGCGCACGACTCGTCGTCCTGCAGAAACCGCAACGCCGCCTGCAAGCCCTGCCGCACGGCGTCGAGGTTGGACAGCACCTGGTGCTCTTGCTCCAGCGACGCGAGTTCGCCGTCGTCGAGTCGGAGATCCTGCATCTGCTGCTGCTGAAACCGCAAGAACTCGACACGCTGCCGATGCTGCTGCGCGCCGGCGACTGCCTGTTGCAGCGCCGCGTTCGCGCGCCGCGCCACAGCGAGTTGTTCGGCAAACTGCAGCCGCAGCTGCGACGTGCCGGCGAAGGCGTCGAGCGTCTCGCTCTGGATCTCGGGCCGCATCAGCGCGCGTGAGTCGCCTTGCCCGTGGATCTCGACGAGGTGCTCGCCCAAGGTGCGCAACGCCGTGATGGTCGCCGGCCGTCCCCCGATGCGGCAGCGGCTCCGGCCATGCGCATCGACGAGGCGCGTCACCAGCAGGAGGTCATCCTCGACCTCGCCGCCACACAGTTCGTCCACGAGCGCCGCCACCGCGCGTGACCGTTCCCCAGTGTCGAGCCGAAACTCGCCGTCGACCTGCATTTCGTCCGCGCCGCTGCGCACGAGACCCGGCGGAGCCTTTTCACCGCGCAGCAGCTTGAGCGCCGCGATCAGCAGCGACTTGCCGCCACCGGTCTCGCCCGAGATCACGTTGAGGCCGGCGTCGAGCACGAGTTCAGCCGACTCGATGAGAGCCAGGTTGCGAACGTGGAGGGTATGGAGCATGGGGAAAGACCCTAACATATCACGAACACGGGGGCGGAACGCAACAGCGGACCGGTGCTCAGAGGCCAGCGCCTGGCACAGCGGAGCAGCAGGGGATTGGTCCAGCGTCCGCCGGCACCACCTCAGGATGCGGCCGTTGGGGCAGGTCCCCCCCGCGACGGCACGCGCCTCGTGCGCCGGTCCGGAAAGTCCGTCGCTGCTACTGGAGAATCACAGCGGGGGTGGAGGAAGTGAGGCCAATCCCCTCCTACCACCTCGCGCCGCCCCTTGGTTGTCGCCACCCAGTTCCCCGACACGCCTCGCCAATGCATAGACAACCACAGCAGGGATCCGCACGTCGCCCTACCAGGGCGAATCGAGATCGGATGCGTCGTGGCGATGCACCGGCACAGCGCGCATTCGTGCTCGCACGGGAACCTCTGGAGATTCGATGAGAGCCTTCTTTCTGCATGGCGCCGTGGCGCTGCTGGCTGCGGCGAATGGCCTCGCATACGCGCAGTCCCAATCGCCATCTCGCTCCACGATGACGGAGTCCTCAAAGAGGCTCACAGAACTCAACAAGTTGAGCGCCGCGCGAGGCGACGAGACATCAGAGACAAGAGCGCACCGTGTCCGCGACCTCGAGGGGTTCTTGGTGGAACACCCGGCGTCCAAGGAAGCGACGAGCGTGCGCTTCGCGATCTGCCAGATCGCAATCAGGGACGCGCTGTTCTTGGATGCCGCAAGGCGCGTGTTGGATGGGTTCGACCCGATGACAGGCGAGGAAAGCGCGGGCCTGATGGCCGTTCGGTTTGCCAACCAACTCAGTTTCGAGGCTACGCGCGATCACCTCAAAGCGCAGCTCCTCAGCAGGCCGAAGTCACTCGCCGACAAGCTCGAGCTATGCGGCAACATCAAGGTCATCGCCAAGGACGACGCTTGGGCGGCTGAGTTCCGGGCCGTGATCGAAGCGTCGGCGACGCGCCGCACAGATCGAGCGGAGATCGCGCTCGCTGACGCCGTGATGGTGAACCGCCTCGACCGCAAGAACCGCGCAGCCTACGGCGCGGCTTTGCAGAGCGTCGCGAGCAACTTCGAGGACACGCCCGCAGGCCGATTGGCCAAGGACAAGCTGGAAGCGCACGGTCTCGCAATCGGCAGCGCGCCGATCGAGTTCGCCGCCGAAGATCTCGCGGGCCAACCCGTCTCGCTCGCGGACTACCGCGGCAAAGTGCTGCTCATCGACTTTTGGGCGACGTGGTGTGTTCCATGCATGAAGGAGATGCCGCACGTCGTCGCCGCGCATGAGCGCTTCCACAGCCAAGGATTCGAGGTGCTCGGCATCTCGCTCGACAGGACAGGCCATCGTGAGAAGCTCGATGCGGTCATTGCCGCCAACAAGATGGCATGGCGGCACGTCTTCGACGGCGGTCACTGGCGCGCGAAGTTGGCGCAACAGTACGACGTGGCGTCGATCCCCTTCACGCTGTTGATCGGCAAAGACGGCAAGGTCGCGGGCCTCAACCTCCACGGCGACGCGCTCGCGGCAGCCGTGGAACGCGAGCTCGCAAAGTAGCGCGCGGCAGGCGACGCAGCCGTCAGCCAGCGCCTCACGCCCAAACTCCGCGAGCTCGCGAGCAGGGTGTGGAACTGCTCATCATGCGGCGCCACTCGGCGGCTTCGGGGGCGCCGGCTTCGGGGGCGCCGGTTCCGTGGGCGCCGGCTTCGCGAAGGTCATCACCGTGAGCGGTGGCACCACCAGCGGACCCTCTGGCGATGGCAGGTCCCACCTGCTGTCGAGCACGCGCGGCGCGATCTTGTGTCCCAGCTCCTGCTCCAGACGAATCCGATCCCGCGACTCATTGGCCGCGCGCCTCAGCTTCACGCGGTAGCACATTT
>SXPK01000213.1 GCA_005776365.1 Planctomycetia bacterium | reverse complement strand
GCCAAGGCAGTAGGAGACCGCCATCGACCGCGATCGGGTCGCGACGACTTTGTGCTGCAGGAGCGAACGCAACAGCAAAGGGCGCTCGCCACACGCGTGCGTGCGCACGAGAAAGGAGGCTTGCGCGTGTGCCACGACTTCCTCGGGCTTCACGAACTTGCGCGGATCGTGGGTGCCACGCGGAATGAAGCCGAGCCCTTCTGCCAGCCGGACCGCGAGCAACGACGACCAGAGGTTGCGATTGATCGTGCTTACGAACAACGCGCCGCCTGGTCGCAACGATTTTGCGGCCGCTGTGATCGCGGCACCGACGTCGTCGACGTGTTCTAGCACGTCACAAAGCAAGGCAAGGTCTGCGACACCGTCGGCGACAGGTGCGGCGCCGATCTCGGCGCGCACGAAGCACGCTCCTGGTTGCGACTGGCGCGATGCGGCAACCAGTGCTGCTGCTGCGCAGTCGATGCCCACAACGCGCAGTCCCTGCGCCGCGAGTGGCACTGCCAGCAAACCGCCGCCACAGCCGAAGTCGAATGCGATGCGCGCTTCGTCTGCTTGAAACCAGCTGGTCATCCATTCGCGCAGGATCGAGAGGCGCAAACGACTGATCGACCGCAGCGATTCAAATGCCCGGCAGCGCTGGTCCCACCAACCGTCCCGATCGAAAAGTGGACTAGGGGCAACGCCATTTCGGTCGCATGCAGCGTTCAAGACCCGACGACCCTTCGCAAGGAGATCGAACCGCCGTCGACCGCGATGCGCAGACAATCCCCTTCATCCACCTCGCAGATTGCCTTTGGCGCGCCATCGAGCGATAGGCCGCCGGCGTCGAGCGTCCAGGCTCCACCGAGCGTCTGAAACTGCGGACCTTCGTCGCCGTCAATCAGCGCGGCGCCGGTGTAACGACCGCCTGATGCAAACAGGTAGTAGACCTTCTTCAGCGACAACGCCGCTTCGCCTTCGATCGCGTAGGACTCGAAGTAGCCTGCCAGATCCGCGGCGGCGCACGGTCTCCAGTTCCGAGTCTCAAGATCCGCGGTCGCGACGGCACGATCCCGCAGCGCGACGACGTTGGAGGGGTAGCAGGCCGTGGGGGCGACACAGCAGGCAGCGATCGCCAAAAAGGGACTCCTACTTCGCATCCGAGCCTCCACCGGCGGGTCGTGCGCGCAATGCGATCCAGATGTCCACCTCCGGCTGCATCCGGATGACCACCTTGTCGGGCACCGGCACGCCAAAATCTGGAAGGTGCACTTTGGCCTGCCCTTCGATGCATACGCGGCGGCTGCCGTCGACTCGGATGATCACCGGCATCGCGATCTGCTTGTCGACGCCGCGGATGCGCATCATCCCGGTGACGGTTCCGTGCAGCGACATCTTGGCGAGGTCTACACCAGGTCCATCCGCGACGAAGGACTGCGCCGCGAAGGAAATCTCCGGATGGTCGCCGACCACGAGATGATCCCGCATGGCCTCGTCGCGACCCTCGACGCCAGAATCGAGCGCGGCGGCATCGCAGGCAATCGTTCCCGTGAACGAGGCTGCAGGGTCCGCGAGGTTGGCGTGGAATGAACCGCGAATCTTCGTCGTCACGCCGGAGAAGTCATGGAGCGTGCTCTTCGCGTCGAAGCCGACGCGACTGAGGTCCGGCAGGATCTCGTAGCTTTGATGTTGGTCAAAGCGGTAGGAACGACTCGGCAGGCGGAAGCCCAAGAAGCCCTTCGGCGCCGGTGGTCCTGGCTCCAGCAACACGGTCTTGGTGGGCTGCGGATCGGGCGTGCTTTCCACGTCGAGAAGCACGGTCGGTTCCACCGGAGCAACCGGGACCGGATTGGGTGACGTGCCCGGAACGACGGCTGGGTTCGGCGAGCGAGACGCGGACTGCAGGTCCAAAAGCGCCTGCAATCGTTGGCCCTGCTCCTTGAGTCGAGCGTCGAAGCCAGCCACCACCGCCGCGAGGCCGCGATCCGCCTCCGCGCGCTGCTCGAATTGTCCTGACCAATGCGCTGCCGCAGTGCCTGCCTGCTGCTCCAAGGCCTGAGTCAACGCAACGAAATCCGCCTGCAGCACCTTGAAGTCATCGCGCACCAGCGCGAGCGAATCCGGCTCCGGCGCATCGAGCGAGACTTCGACCCGAAGACGGTCCTTGACCAGCATCAGGGACACGACGCCGAAGACGCCGATGGCCAACAGCGCGATGACACCCACCGCCGACAGCCAGGGGCTACGCATCATGGAAGCATTGTCGACCGACATGCCCGAGGAGTAGCACTCGGCCACGCGGGATCCGAGAGTTCCGAGTACCACCGTCGTGAAGTCCGGATCAAGGCATCAAGTTGCTCTGATGCGGACCTGCAAGAAGCACCCAGAGACCACATGCCGGGTTCACAGCGCATTCGTAGAGTCTTTGCCGATGCGACCCGTGCGATCCGCCTGCTCCGAGCCGCCGTGCGCCGATACGAAGGAGTGCTTAGCTGCCGCTGCCGCGGCATTCCCGATGCAGTAGGCGATGCGGATGCAGGCTGCGACCCAATCGTCATCGCGGTGGCTCTGGTGGCTGCTGCTTCCCGCGCTCGTCTGGATGCAGTTCGTTGCCAGTAGCTTGCCGATCGATCGGCATCACCGTGCGATGCGAGCGCCTGCAAGCCCGGAGGCGGATGCCGCTGCCGATCTAAGGGCTGCGTTTGGCGACCAGGACCCGATCCTCCTCGTCTTTCAAGGGTCGCAAGGTCTGCCATTGGGTCCGGCACAGCTTCGTGCACTGAACCATCACGTTGCTGCACTGCAAGCAGAGCCAGGAGTGCAGGCCGTCGGCCGTCCTGCGTCACCGCGACCCGACGTGGTTGCCTTCCCGGTCACAGTTGCAGAATCCTGCGACGCGCAGGCGATCACCGAAGTGGCGAAGCTCGACCTGCCCGATGGCATCACGTGCCTAGTCGGTGGATTGCCGCTGGTCGAGCAAGCGATCGCCCAGGCCATCGCGACCGATCGAGCCCACGTGGTGCCGCTCCTCGCAGTCGTCCTGTTCGTCGTTCTCGCAGCGTTGTTTCGCAGCCTGACGCAGGCGCTTTGCGGACTGGCCCCGGCCGTGACCGCAATCCTCTTGATCGGCGCAATGCGAGTGATTTCGGGCGCTGCGCTCAACCCGATCACGATCTTGATCGACCCCGTGCTGCTCACCGTTGGCGTCGCGGCGGCCGTTCACGTGATCGCCACGTTTCGCCGCATCCGTGCTTCTGGCGCATCGCCGCGCGACGCAGCCGTCGCAACACGCGTCGACATATTGCGTCCGGCATCGCTGGCGACGCTGACGACGATGCTCGGCTTCGCCTCACTTGCCTTCCAACCCATTCCCGCAGTCTCCGAGTTCGGCTGCTGGGCAGCGTTTGGAACAGGCGTCGCACACGCCCTCGTGCTGTTGTCCTTGCCGCGCTTGCTTGCTGACTGGGCGCCGGCGGCAGCGGCCGTTCGCCCGGCAGCGACAGCGTCCAACTATGTCGCCGCCCTGCAGAAGAATCGGCGACTCATTCTGCTTGCTTGCTCGGCCAGCACCGTCATCGCAGCCGCCGCCTTGACTCGATCGAAAGTTGACAACGACCCGATGTCGGTGCTGCCAGCGGACCACCTGCAGCGAAGGCAATTGACTGCCATGGCGAACCTGCTCGGCGGCGGCGATCGCTTCTGCCTCTTGGTCAACCAAGCCCCCAGCATCGGCCGCGAACGGCTCATGCTCTTCTGCGCCGATGTGGCGACCACCTGGCCCGCTACTGGCCTCGCCGGCAAACCGCTCCTTGGCGAAAAAGGCGCGGCCCTGGTGCCGGTCCTGCTCTCCCCCTCTGGCAGCAACGACCGCTGCAAGCTATTCGACGCGATCGCTGCGAAGTCGGCGGCGTTGGGGATCGAAGGAATCCGGCCAGCCGGGACCAGCGTCCAGATCGCAAGGGACTCGCAGCGCCTTGTTCATGGTCAACTGCTCGGGCTTGGCGCAACCTGCGTCATGCTGGCGATCGCACTCGGCGTCGCATTGCGGTCCGCGCGCGCCGGGCTGCTTGGAATGATCCCCAATCTGCTGCCGTGCCTGTGGCTATACGGTGGCATCGCCTTGCTCGACCGGCCTCTGACCGTCGCCAATGCCATGATCGGCAGCGTCATGTTGGGGCTGGTCGTCGATAACACGATCCACCTGATGCACCGATTCAGCGAACACTCTGGCAAGACTCCGTCTCGACTCGTTTTCGCGCTCGACGTCACGCTCGCGCCGATGCTGATCTCGAGCGCCGTGCTGGCGGCTGGGCTCGGGGCTGGCGTGTTCGGCGCCATGCAATCAACCAAGGACTTCGCCATTCTCGCAGCCACTACGATCGTGCTGGCGTTGTTCGGCGTCGCGGTGCTCCTGCCGACGATGATGCTGCGTGGCAAAGCAAGCGAGACATCCGCATGACCAAGCAAGTGGATGCACTGATCCTCGGTGCCGGGCCAGCCGGATCCGCGCTCGCGCAGACTCTGGCGCGTGCCGGTCATTCCGTCATGCTTGCCGACAAGAAGCACTTCCCGCGGCAGAAGCCATGTGGCGAGTTCTTGAGCCCTGAGTGCCGCCCCTATCTCGACGAACTCGGGGTCGGCATGGCTTTGGGCAAAATGGGCGTCCGCCAGATTTCCGGCATGAACCTGTTCGCTGGCGCCAGTGTCGCAAGCGGCAGGTTCCTGCGACTCGATAGCGCCCCGCACAACGACGCAGGCTATGCGATCCGTCGCGAGATCCTCGACATGGCTTTGCTCGAGGCTGCGGCCGATCGGCCGGAAGTAACATGGCTCGAGCGCCACGAGTTCCAACGGTTGGTGCGCAACAGCTCGGGCGAAGTGGTCGGCGCCGTGCTGCGCGATCCGGACAGCAGGCTTCGCGAAATCCGCGCGCGTATCACCATCGGCGCCGACGGCGTTCACTCGCGAGTGGCTCGCGACCTGGGCGTGCAACGCCCGTCACGGTGGCTCGATCGCTTCGCGCTCGTGGCGCGTTTCCACGGCGTTGCGCCACGGGCCGCAGCCGAAGTTCACTTCGTCCCGCGTGCCTACTTTGCGGCGACGACAGTGGACGACGGCAGCTTTCACCTCAACCTGCTGGTCGACCGGCCGGCCTTGCGTCACAAGCATGGCGACGTGGATGCATTCGTCCGCGAACACCTGCAATCGGCTCCCGAGCTTGAACGGCGACTGCAGGGAGCGGAACGCATTGGCACGTGGCGAGGAATCGGGCCGCTTGCATTCTCGACCAGCCAGCAAGCATGGAAAACCGTGGCGCTCGTTGGTGATGCCTGTGGCTACGTCGATCCACTGACCGGCGAAGGAATCTACTTCGCATTGCACGGCGCTCGTTCCCTGGCCCAGGCGATCGTCGAGTCGTTGGAGAGGCCGGCAGACGCCGCGGCGGCGATGCGGCGGTATGCGATCCGCCGCCGGCGTGAAGTCGGGCCACGCATGATTCTCGCGGCGGCCATCCAGCGCGGGCTCCGGCACGAAGCCATCGTGCGGTTGGCGGTCCGTTGTCTCGCCTCGTGGCCCCGACTCTGCGACCTGCTGGTGAATGTGACCGGCGACGCAGTGCACCCAAAGGACTTGCTGCTGCCGTCATTCTGGCGCGACTTCCGGCGTGCGCAGAGGCTGGCATGAACGTGACGACGTGGGTTGCCGGACTCTGGCCAGTGGCGATCGGCGCGGTGCTGCTTCTCGTTGTCGCGCCAAAAACGGGCATCGAAAGCAGCGACTCCGCTACGCCGTCAACCATCGAGGCCCCGCTGCCAGCAAAGGACTCCGGCATCCTCGCTGGGGTCTACCGGCCGGGGGCGAATCCCGGTGCGATTCGCCTCTGCGGTGGATCGGGGGCAGACACGTTTCGCGCAGTTTCGTCACAGTTCGCGGCGGACTTTGACGTCGGCGACAACTCGGCAGAAGGACTCAGCGTCACGATCGAACTCGCCTCTATGGTCCCCGCCGCCGATGACCCTGGTCCAAAGGAGTCCTTTGCATCCAGGCTTGGCTCGGCCCTAGGCGCACAGGCCAATGGCGCGGTGCGAATGGAGCTTCGCTGCGTCGACGCCAGTCCGGCCAACGCGGGTTCCGCGCATCGATCGCGCTGCAGTGGTGTGATCTCCGTCGGTCCTTTCCGTCGCGACGTGGAGTTCTTCCTGTGGCACTGCGGCGTGGACCAGAGCAGCCTGCAGGCAATGGGAAGTGTCGCATGCGCCGACACGAGCCGGTCCACTTCGCAGCCACCGTTGCCTTGGTGGTCAGCGCCTCCTGGCATGCTGACTATTGGTCTCGACCTCCGGTTGCGGATCGCCCCCTGACCAAAGGACCCGACACAGGTCGGCTCCGTTCCTGCTGGCCGTATTGCCGATGATACGTGCAAGATCCGCCCCCATGCCCGAAGTCAACCAACGGACCTCGTCTCTGCGCCGCGTGTTCGGGCTCACGCTCGCGCCTCTCTCGCTCGCGGTAGTCGTCAGCATCGCGCTGATCCTCTTCCTCGTCCGCAACGTGCACGACAAGGTCGAGTGCATGTACATCGAGACTCGGCAGATCTCACAGGTCCGCATTCTCGCCGACGCGCTCCATGGCATCGAATCGTGGGTAGCAGCCGCGCCAAAGCTGCACGCCTCGGCCCGGTCGGCCGCTGACGTCGATGCGCAGCAACACCTCGCCACTGCGAAGTCGATTCTGCTGCGGTTTCTGCCCGACGAGACGGGTGAGTCGGCGGACCACGCAATGCGTCCAGGCGTCGAGGACCTGATCCACGAGACGGCAGAACACCGACTTGCCAAGGGGATTCAGATCGAACTGAGTCTGCTGGAGAGGCTGCTCAGCGATTCCGAATCTGGCCTGCAGCTTGCCGATCCACACGTGAGGGCGGCCTCTCGCACAGCGCTCGAGCTTTCGGATGAAATCGAAGACCAGGCCCGCGCGATCGGAGCCAGCCTCGTCCAGAGCTCCGAGGAGTTTGTCAACGCGGTGCTCCTCATCGCCCTGCTCACCATCGCGTTGCTGGTCGCAGGAGCAGTCCTGTTCCGCCGCCGCATTCTGCAGCCAATCGCGAATCTTCGCAGCGCCGTGCGACAGATCGAGACCGGCAATCTGAACCCTCGCATCGAGATCGGGCTCAACGACGAGTTGGGACAACTGGCGCGAACGCTCCAGTCCATGACCGCCCGCATCAGCGCCCATCACGTCGAACTCGAAGATCGCGTCAAACAGCGCACGAATGAACTGCTGCGCACGGCGCGCCTCGCTGACCTCGGCACGCTCGCCGCCGGCGTCGCGCACGAGATCAACAACCCGCTCGCTGCGATCGCGACCTGTGCCGAAGGACTGCTGCGCGACGACCGACGCAGCATTCGCGGCGACGCATCGGATGACGGCGCCCGGATCCGCGAGTATCTCGAGATCATCGCCAAGGAAGCGATGCGCGCCCGCGACACCACGTCGCGACTCCTGGCCTTCGCCAGACCAGAGTCAGGCCGGCGCAATCCTGTGTTCTTGCAACGCGAAGCCAACGAAGTCGTCACGATGCTCGAGCATTCCGCGCGGCGCGTCGGCGTTTCCTTGGAAGCAAGCGCCAGCGAGGGCGTGCCGCCCGTTCTCGGTGACCCCGCAGACTTGCGCCAGGTCGTGTTCAATCTGGTCAAGAACGCCATCGACGCAAGCCCAGCAGGATCAAAGATCCGAATCCGGACGCGGTTGCTCGAGGGCAAGGTGATGCTGGACGTGTCGGACGAAGGCACCGGCATCCGGGTCAAGCCGATCGAGGCGATCTTCGATCCTTTCGTCACCACCAAGGACCCCGGAAAGGGAACCGGCCTCGGTCTTGCCATCAGCCACCGCATCGTCACCGACCACGGCGGCAGCCTCAGAGCCAAGAACGCGGAACCGCACGGGGCCGTGTTCACGATGGCATTGACGCCGATCGCGTGAAGCCAGGCCCTCTTGCTCGTGCCTCAGCGACCGGGTTCGCTGCCGACGGGCGCCACGACCGCGCGTTTGCCGAAGGGATCGCCAAGCATCGGGTCTAGATCGAGCTTCGCGCCGGTAGGAAGTTCGAACCGAGCACCTGACCACGTGACCGTGCCAGCTTCTTGCGCTTGCCATACGCGCTTTTGGCCATCGGCGAACGCAGCAACGGAAGTCTCCACCAAGGCGTCGCCAAGGGCCCCTGTGCAAGGGTCGAGGAACATGGTCACACGACAACCGGGCTGCAAGAGCACTTCGCCCAGCGCCGTCACCCAGCGAACCACGCGACTGCCGAAGTTGAAAATCGTGGCTCTGCCGCTGTAGCGCCCAGGCTCGATGATTCGATCGAGGCGCACACCCGCGTCGCCGATGCCAGCGCCGCCGTCGGCAGCGTCCTTTGGCGCGTCGACGAAGAGATTCGATCCGTCCGGCAACCCGATGCGCAACGCGCGCGCGGCGACGCGAACCTGGAGCCAAGTGAACTCAGGCACCTGCAGCGCCGCCTCGGTCTCGGACATCGCCACGATGGCAATCCTGGTAGTCCCGAACGAGCTCACCTGCGTGCCGCCGTGCAGCATCAGCAGGAACTCACCGGCATGACGCACCTCGATCTCTGCCCCGGCGGCAAGAGCGCGCGCGTTGTCGTAGTGGTAGAGCGGGATGAATGGCTCGTCGATTTCGGCCCGCCACCAGACTCGATCGGACTGCCTGACCACGACGGCGACAGTCGGCTCATAGGGAAATGAAGCCGGTCTCTTCGACTTGATCCACGAGGGCCAATCCGGGGCGAGCGGCGGCGCCGGCGGCGGCAAGTGTCCATCCGCGCCTGGCAATCCCATGGCTCCCCCCGGACCCGAGGGGTAGGTCATGTAGTTCCCCAAACTCGGCGGGAAGATCGGGAAACCCTGAAAGGCCTCGGGCCTGGTCCACGTCGGGAACAGGTTGTTGAAACTCGTCGGCGGCTGCCCTGGAACGTCGCCGAGCGTCGGCGTGCGCACCGTGCGCGGGTCCCAGGGCGAGAGTTGCGGCATCCCCGGCTGCAATTGCGGATTGGGCGTCACCTGTGGGTTCTGCCACTGAGATTGCTGCGGCGTCGTTGCTTGGCCAGAGCCCTGCGACGAAGTGCCCTGCGACGAAGAACCCTGCGACGATGGATAGCTGGGGTAGCCCTGCGCCATGGCGGACGTCGCGCAGCAGAGCAGGATCACAGCGACTCGACGGGCTAAGGCCGGCGCCACCAAGACGAAGTTGGACGTCATCACGGAGTGCTGATCGGTAGGAAGAAGGTCTCGTAGCGATCGAGGAACTGGTCGGTGAGCACTTTCCGTTCTGCCACCGCATCGCGCAACGGCACAGCCACGACTTCGCCCGCGCGCAGCGCCGCCATGTAGCCAAAACGCTGCTCGAGCACGAGCCGCGCGGCCTTGGCGCCGAGTCGCAGCGCGAAGATGCGGTCGAAGGCGATCGGGCGTCCAGCACGCTGCAGGTGTGCGAGCACAACGGCTCTCGCATCCCAGCCAATGCGCTTGTGGATCTTGCGGGCCAAGAGGTCCGCCACGCCACCGATCTTGTATTCGCCGAACTCGTCCTTCTCCATCGACGACAGGCACTGCCCGTCCTCGAACACGCGACAGCCCTCGGCGACCGCGACGATGGCAGCGCGCGACCCGGCTCGGCGCAGCCGGTCGAGGTTCTGGCACAGTTCCTCGATATGGGCCGGACGCTCAGGCACCAAGATCGCCTCGGCTCCGCCGGCTACGCCAGCGTAGGCCGTGATCCATCCGGCGTGGCGGCCCATGCACTCGACCACGATGACGCGACTGTGGGATTCGGCTGTGCTGCGCAAGTCGTCGATGGCGCGCGTCACGACTTCGACCGCGGAGAAGAAACCAAACGTGAAGTCGGTGGCCGACAGGTCGTTGTCGATCGTCTTTGGCACCCCGACGACCGGCAGCTGGTGTTGGGTCCACAGCTTGTCCGCGGCGCCCAAGGTGCCTTCGCCGCCAATCGCCACCACGGCATCGAGCTTGTGCTTGCGCACGGTCTCGAGACACCGCGGCACGTCGCGCGACGGGTTGCGGTACGGATTGTCGCCGCTGCTCCCGAGCAGCGTGCCGCCATGCGTCAGCAGGTGCTGGAAGTCGACACCGTCCAGCGACAGCACCTGATCCTCGATCAGCCCGCGCCAGCCATCGCGGAACCCAATCAGTTCTGCGCCTTGGGCGGTCAAGCGCCGACCGAGACCGCAAATCGCAGCATTGAGGCCGGGAGCGTCACCGCCGCCCGTGAACACACCAACACGCATCGAAACCGCCTCCGTATTCGAGCCCGGACACACCGCCAGTGCGGTGCGAGGGACTCCACGACTACACCCGGACGCCCTGTCCGGCGAAGGCGCGCAGATTGCCGCGCCGTGCTCGCGGTTCCCAGCGTGAAGTAGCCCAGCGTGAAGTAGCAGAGCCTAGAAGTGGTTCACAACACCTCGGTGGCGGCGGTCGGCCCTAAAGCCGGATGGCGGCGTCGCGCGATCGAAGCGGAAGGCGCGGATTCCGCGTCGAACTCAACCATGCCCTCGGTCTTCGTTGCTCAGCCTCGCTTGCCGAATGTTGTGCAATCACTTCTGGCAAGCGCGGACGCCGCGTCCGCATCGACGGGCTGCGTCCCGATCAGCGCGGCGTGAAGTAGCGATCGATGAAACCGGTGTCGATTTCTCCGGACGCGAAGTCGCTGTGCTCCAGGATGCGGAGGAACAGACCTTGCGTCGTCGCGATGCCGTCGCAGGTCAGTTCCTGCAGCGCACGCCTCGCCGTCTCCAGCACGAGCTTGCGGGTCGGACGGTAGATGATGAGCTTGCCCACCATCGAG
>SXPK01000212.1 GCA_005776365.1 Planctomycetia bacterium | reverse complement strand
GTCAGGGTGGTCTTGCCCGACGATTCCGGACCAAAAACCTCGATCACTCGACCGCGTGGCAGGCCCTTGCCGCCGATGGCGAGATCGAGTCCTAGGCTGCCGGTCGAGATCCCGTCGATCGGCGCGGGCGTCTCCCCGCCCCTGCGCATGATCGACCCTTGGCCGTAGTTTTTTTGGATGGAGAGAATGGCGTCTTCGAGGGCCTCGTTGACGACCGGCTTCTTGCCTGCTTCGGGCTTGCCGGCTTCTGGCTTCTGTGGCTTCATCGCGTCCTCCCTGGGGAATGTGCTGCGAACTTCAGTTGGAGAAACATGCTAGCGCGGACCCTTACGGATACCAAACAGATTCCGGGAAGCCGGCTGCGTGATCCGGCGGACCGCGACAGAGACGAGTGGCGTGGCGGGGGCAAGCCGGCGATCAACGCGCGCCATCCGGCTCGATCGAATACTCCGCGTCTTGCTGAGCGCCGACGTCGACGCGCAGTTGGAGTCGGCTTCTGCCATCGAGAACGTGCTGTTGCGTGGCACCGTCGCGCGCTCGAACGCTGACCATGCCAGAGAGTCCGGCGTAGTAGACCGACACTTCGATCGTCGCCTGGATCGGCGCCGGCGTCGGGTTCCAGCAGACGAGCCGCGCCGACGGCTCCTTCCCCGGATGCACGTGCAGGCACCAGTCGAGGTAGCGGCCGTCCGCGCGGCGCGACGAGCTGTGCACGACATCGGCCTCGTAGCTACTCCGCGCCAACAAGAACGCGCTGACGCGCGAAGCCACGAGGCGTCGGGTTGCATCGCCGTCGAACAAACGTGGCCCCCGCCAGCACGCCTGCGCACCGTAGCCAAGCGTCGACGACAGCATGCGCTCGTAGTGATCCTGGTGTTCCGCCAGTGGCTCGATCGTCGCCGCGGCACCGCCGCCGTGGTACTCGGTAAGCGGGACGAACATCCATCCCATCGACGACGTCTTGTGCAGCGTGCCATCGAAGACATTCTGCCGCGCGTGCAGGACCTGAAGATCACGCGGCAGCGACCAGTTGGTCTCGCGGTAGCCCATGCCGGTCTTGTTGGAGCCGTTGAGGAAGTACCAGTCCGGCACGTTGAGGTAGATGCCACGACCGCGACACCAGCCGTAGAAGTCGGTGAGTATTCGGTGCTGCACCCACTGCGAGTCGGCGAGCCCCTTCTGCAGCGGCGGTCGCGCCGCGGCATCCGGATCGCCCGGATAGCTGCCGTCGTGCTCGAGACAATCGAACCCGGTGAACTCGAAGAAGAGCCGCAGCCGGTCGAAGTAGCGTTGACCCCATGCGCTCGCGAGCGCGGGTGCATGCCCGAAGATCTGGCCGCCCGGTTTGCCCGTCTCTGGGTGGATGCAGTTGTCGCCATCGGGCTCGATCCGCCGGCTGCTCAGCAGCGAATAGCCGCCGATCTGCACGCCCCGCGAATGCGCGAGGTCGGCGAGTTCCTTCCAGCGCTTCAGGTTGGACTCGCTGTCGTCCTCGACATCGAAGCCGCTGCCAAAGCTGAGGATCACCATCTCGAAGCCCACGGCCGCACATTGCTCGATCGCATCGCGGACAGCCGCTGGATCCGACGTGCGCAGATGCATCATCAACGGGTTCTCGCGCGTCCATGGCGCCAGCGTCCGATACATGCGCCGAAGTCCGAGCGCCCGCCGGTCGCGGTCGGCGTCGGAACCGTGGAACAACAGCCAGGTGCGAAACGAGGAGAAGGTCGCGTTTGGACCGATCGTCTGCGCCGGTCCGAGCAGGGGCCTTGCTTCCAGCAGGCAAAGGGTCTTCTTCTCGTAGTTGACCTGAGTCTCGAAGGCCGGATCCGGCAGCCAGCGAACGCAATGCGCGCTGCCGTCCGCGCCGGTCATCGCGTGGAACGCGAAGTCGGTCTCGACGTGGATCTCCGGGAGCCGCACGTCGCGGCGCTCGGGCTCGACCCGCGACTCGGCCTCGACGCACGCGAGTTCCAGCGACGTGAAGCGATCGAGTTCGATCGACTGGTAGGAGCCGTTGTGCAACTCGAACCACTGGCACAGCAGCGGCAACCCGTCGTAGACCTCGACGTGGACCTCGAGTCGCAGCGAAGGGTCGAGCCCCTTCGGCGGACGAAACCCAAAGACGCCGTGCACGCCGCGCGGTGGCCAGTGCACTTCGCCGTGAATCGGCCGCGTTCGCGCCGACACAGGCCACGGCAAGCGTTCTGACATGTCTTCGAACTCGAACGACACGCAACGGAACGCATTCGGGTCCGCCGTCATCGTGGTGAGATCTGAAGGCAGGAGGAAGGCGCGGTCGCGTTGCCCCATGAGTCCGCCGACTGGGTAGGCGGCACCATCGATCTGCACGCGAGCCAGCGGTTGCGTTGCACGGACCACTTGTTCTCTCGAGTCCCCGATCTCCAGACTGACCAGCGCCGCATCCGGCGCGATGGTCCACCTAGCCCGAAGGCAACCGTTCTCGATCGTCACTGCCTTGCCGTCATCGGACTTGGCGCCGCGCGCGACAAAGGACTCGGAAGCAACGAGCCAGTCCTTCGAGCCGGCAACCTGCGACTCTTGAGCTGGCAGCGAGATGATGCCGAAGCCAACGAATGCGAGCGTCGTGCGCATCGCAGAATGATCGCCAATGGCTGACGCAGAAAAAGCAGCCGTTTCGACGGGCCTCGTTTTTGGCAGCGACGCGATAGCATCCAAGACCACGCATGGACACGCCGCGATCGTCGCGTTTCGGTTCGCTCTTCGTGTTGTTGGCAGCCGTCGCCGCACCATTCTTCTTGCTGCGGTGGTTCCCGGTGCAGCTACCCGAAGTGGAGAGTCGTCCGCTCGCGGAGCGTGCTGGCGCAGAAGGCCCGCGATTTCGCCGCGTGCCGTCAAGCGAGTCGGGGCTCGGCTTTCAGAACCTGCTGCGAAAGGAGAACCGCTACACCTACCTGACGAATGGCGCCGGCCTCGCGGTTGGGGACTTCGACAAGGACGGCCTGCCCGACCTCTACTGCGTGAGCCAGGACGGGCCCAACCGGCTCTACCGTCAGGTCGGTCCGCTGCGATTTGTGGACGTCACGGAGAAGGTCGGCAAGGTCGACGGCGGCGAGGCTTGGGGAACGGGCGCGTGTTTCGTCGACATCGACGGGGACTCTTGGCTCGACCTCGTTGTCTGCAACACCGAGGCAAAGAACAAGGTCTATCGCAATCGCGGCGACGGCACTTTCGAAGAATGCGCGGCACGATTGGGGCTCGATATCGCGGCGGCGAGCACGATGGCCGCGTTCGCCGATGCGGATTGCGACGGCGATCTCGACTGCTACCTCGTCACCAACCGCGCACTGCACGCCGGCTGGGCGCTCGTGCCCGAAGTGCTCGACGCCATGCAGGTGCCGAGCGACTCGCTGCGCACTGCGCGACAGCTAGTTCCGTCGTTGCAGGACACTGCGGATCCGGAGTTTCAACGCCTGCAGCGCGGCGACCAGGATCCGTCACTGCGGATGCCGCAGTCCTTGCGCGAGCACTTTTTCTCGTTCCACGGTCGCGTCTACATGGCGGGCCAACGGGATCGCTACCTGCGCAATGACGACGGCGTCTTCGTCGAGGCCTCGGATGCGGCCGGGTTCGAGGATCACGGCATGGGTCTGTCGGCGACCTGGTTCGACTACGACCAAGACGGCAAGCCAGACCTCTACGTCGCCAACGATCTCGAGTCGCCGGATCAACTCTGGCACAACGAAGGCGGCGGCCGGTTTCGCGAGGTCGCCAAAGAAGCGCTGCCGCACACTGCCTACTACGGCATGGGCAGCGACGCGGGCGACGTCGACGGCGATGGCCGCATGGACCTGTTCGTCGCCGACATGAGCGCCACCACGCACAGGATGGCCAAGATCCTGATGGGCGACATGAATGCCCAACGGGATTTCCTGATCCACGGCGATCCACAGCAATACATGCGCAACGCGCTGCTGCTCAACACGGGTATGCAGCGGTTCCAGGAGGCGGCGTTCCTCGCCGGCGTCGCGAGCACCGATTGGACGTGGAGCGCTCTGTTCGGCGATCTCGACCTCGATGCACGGCTCGATTTGTTCTGCACGAACGGCATCGCGCGCTTCGACATGAATCCCGACATCGAGATCGAGAAGCAGCGCCTCTGGCGCGAGGGCAAGCAGCAGGAGGCCATCGCTCTGATCCAGCAGGTGCCGTCGGTTCCGGAAAAGAACTTCGCGCTGCGCAACGCCGGCGACCTCACCTTCGAGAAGACCGGACCCGCGTGGGGACTCGACGCCGCGACGATCAGCCACGGGGCCCTGCTGGTGGATCTCGACCGCGACGGGGACCTCGACGTCGTGACCAACGACATGGACCAAGAACTCGGTGTCTACGAGAACCGCACGGCAGAGGGGCACTCGATCGCGTTCTTGCTCGAAGGCCGCGGCAGCAACACGCAAGGTCTCGGCGCCCGCATCGAACTCGGCGTCGGCGGCAAGCGGCTTGTGCGCGAGAATCACGTGTCGCGTGGTTATCTGTCCGGCCAGGAATCGCGCGTGCATTTCGGCATCGGCGCAGCAACGCAGGTCGATCTCGCCGTCGTGCACTGGCCGTCTGGTTCGGTGCAGGTATTGGGCAAGCTCGAAGCCGACCGCCAATACATCGTGCGCGAGCCTGCGGTGCCGATTGGTGCAACCCTGGCGATGGAACCGAGGGCATCCCGCGTCTTCTCCGAGGTCCTGATCGCTGACGCGCCGGTGCATCGCGAGGCCCCGTTCGATGACTTCGACGCCCAGTTCTTGCTCCCCCACCAGCTGTCGAAACTGGGCCCCGGCGTCGCCTGCGCGGATGCGGACGGCGACGGCGACGAGGATCTATTCGTCGGCGGCGCGGCGGGTCAGGCAGGGACCATGCTGCGCAACGACGGCGAGCGCTACACCGCGATCGACGGGCCGTGGCAGCAAGACGCTGCCTGCGAGGACATGGGAATCCTCTGGCTCGACCACGACCAGGACGGCGATTCGGACTTGCTGGTCTGCAGCGGCGGCGTCGAAGCGATCGAAGGCGATGAGCGACTGCGCGACCGCCTCTATCGCAACGACAGTGCATTCCGTTTCGTGCGCGACGACGCGGCCTTGCCCGACATCCGCACGAGCAGCAGCTCCGCCACGGCGGCAGACATCGACGGGGACGGCGACCTCGACCTCGCGATCGGCGGCCGGCTGGTGCCGGGTCGGTTTCCGGACGCGCCAGCGACGCGGCTCTACCGCAACGACGCCGGCCGCTTCGTCGACAACACGGCAGCTTGGGCGCCATCGCTCCTGCATGCGGGCATGGTGACGAGTCTCGTGCTCGTCGCCGTCGACGAGGATGCCTGGCCGGATCTCTTGGTCGCCGCGCAGTGGCAACCGGTTCGCTATCTCCGCAACAACAACGGCAAGGGCTTCGAGGACCGGACCGAGGCATCCGGGTTGGCGCAGCACTCCGGGCTCTGGAACTCGCTGCTACCGCTCGACGTGGACGGCGATGGCGATCTCGACTGCGTCGCCGGCAACCTCGGCAAGAACACGAAGTACAAGACCTCGCCAGAGCATCCGCTCGGGCTCGTGTTCGCCGACTTCGACGGCAACGGCACGCGCGACCTCGTCGAAACGAAGTATGAAGGCGACCGCCTGCTGCCGGTGCGCGGCCGCTCGTGCAGCAGCCAGGCGATGCCCTTCGTGGCCGAGAAATTTCCCACCTACGCGCAGTTCGCCAACTCTGTGCTCGGGGAGATCTATCCGAAAGACAAGCTCGCCGATGCCGGCAAGCTCGAGTGCACGACTCTGCAGTCCTGCGTGCTGCGCAATGACGGCCAAGGCTCCTTCGCAGTCGAGCCGTTGCCGCACCGCGCACAGATCGCACCGCTGTTCGGCATGGCCACCAGCGACTTTGACTGCGACGGCAGCGCCGACGTGATCGCCGCGACCAACTTCTTCTCGCCGGAGCCAGAGACTGGTCGTTTCGACGGCGGCACCGGCCTCTTGCTCACCCACGAACTCACGGACCAGAACTCGCTCGCAGTGCTTGGCCCCATGCGCTCGGGCTTCGTCCACCACGGCGATCAGAAGGGAGTTGCGCTCGCGGTTGGTGCGGATGGCAGGAGCGCTCGTGTGTTCGTGGCGCAGAACAACGGCGTGTTGCGCGCCTTTGACAGCGACCACAACAGCCTGCTGCAAGTCCGGCTGCAGGGATTGGCGGGCAATCCGACCGGAGTTGGCGCGCGCGTCACCCTGTTGCGAAAGAGCGGAGCCAAGGAAACGCAGTGGATCACCGCCGGGAGCGGCTACCTGTCGCAGTCGACCGCGGCAGCGCTCTTCGCCGTTGCGAAGGACGCTCCCGACCGCGTCATCGTCCGGTGGCCGGACGCGACGGAGCAAGTGGTCCAGGTCGCGGCGAGAGCGAGCATCCTGCGCATCGCGCATCCTTGAAGGCGCCCGCGCTCGCTGCTGGCGAACATGCCCAGGCTGGAGCGCCATGCAGCCATTGGCCTTCGCGCTGGGATCGGCCTAGACTCTTCGCCCTCGATTTCCGCGCTGGCCCTCCTACCCGCAGCCTCTGCCGTGACCCATACGCTCGCCCACGATTCCTTCGAAGCCCGCCACATCGGCCCCCGCCCCGCGGAGACGCAGGCGATGCTCCATTCGCTCGGATGCACGTCGATCGACGACTTGACCGACAAGGCGATCCCGAAGTCCATCCGCTGGAACGGGGAGTTGAAGACGCCCAAGGCCAAGACCGAACGTCAGGCGCTCGCGGAACTGCGCGACCTCGCGGACAAGAACAAGGTGCTGCGCAGCTACCTCGGCACCGGCTACTACGGCACGCTGACCCCAGCGGTCATCCAACGCAACATCCTGGAGAACCCTGGTTGGTACACGGCC
>SXPK01000016.1 GCA_005776365.1 Planctomycetia bacterium | reverse complement strand
TGCCCGAGTGGGTTTCGCGAGGGCACGTGTTCGTTGCGCAACCACCGCTCTCTCGCATCAAGAAGGGCAAGACCGAGCGCTACGCAGTCACCGAGGACGAGAAGATCGAAATCATGGCCGAGCTGGGTCTGGGCGAAACCAAGCTCACTGTGCAGGGCGGCCGCAGCTTCTCAGGCAGAGAGTTGCGCAACCTGATCGAAGCGCTGCATCGCGTCTTTGCCTGTCAGTCGCGTCTTCCTGCCGACGGTCTGATCTCGGTGCGTGACTACGCGACCTCGGCAACGGTTCCGGATTTCACGTTGCCGTCTTACTTCGTCGTGCGCGGCGGCAAGGGCGTGTTCTTCGACACAGAATCGCAGCTCAAGGCGGAGACCGAGAAGGTCAAGACGGCGCTTGGTCGCGATCTCAACATCTACACCGGTCCCGAGTCGAAGCACCGTCGTGAAGAATCGGACCTCGAGGTCTACGCGTTGCACATGGGCCTCGAGATGCAGAACCTGCTGCGCAAGCTCGCGACGTTCGACATTCAACCCCACATGCTGAAGCGTGGCTTCGCACAGTGGTCGGTTAAGAGCGGCAATGGCACGCCGGATGTGTTCGACGACCTCGGCGACGCGGCGCGCGCGCTGACGCAACTCTGCGAGCGCGAAGTCGAGCCACCGCAACGCTACAAAGGTCTCGGCGAGATGAATCCATCTCAGCTCTTCGAGTCGACGATGGACCCCGAGCGTCGCACATTGAAGCGAGTCACCGTCAATGACATGGTCGAGGCCGACCAGATGTTCACAGTGTTGATGGGACCTGAGGTCGAGCCGCGGCGTGAGTTCATCGAGAAGCACGCGATCGAAGCGACCAACATCGACATCTGATCAACCACCTTCCGCCGCTCCGGCGCGGTGGCGGAAACGCAGAGGGTGCGGCGCCAAGCAGGAATCCGCACGATGCACCGATCCCGCTACTTGTTGGGGGTTGTCGCGCTGGCGCTGGCAATCGTCGGCGCGCTCGTCTTGTGGAAGGCGCTGACTTCGGCGCAAGGCGGAAGCGGAATGCCGATCCGCGTCGAGTTCCGTGACGCGCGTGGGTTGCGGACTGGAGCTGACGTGCGCTACCGCGGCGTGCGGGTAGGTCAAGTGCGCGCGGTGCAGGTTGCGGAGGACGGCAGCAAGGCGGTGGTCGATCTGATGCTCGATGCCGCGGGGGAAGAGCAAGCGTGCATCAACGCCGCATTCTGGATCGTTGCGCCGCGCTTCTCCGGGCTGGCGTCGGGCGCGTCGGGTCTCGACACCTTGGTGCGCGATGCCTACGTCGCATTCTTGACCCCGAAAGAACGCGGCTCGCGTCTGTTGGCAGGCGCCACGTTGGCCGGCGACGAGCGGCCGCCTGCGATCGTCGAACCTGACACGCTCGCCCCGATTGGTCACGGCGACCTGTTGATGACCTTGCTGGTGCCGGAGAACCACGGCTTGCGCGAAGGTTCACCGATCGTGTTCCGCGGCACGCAAACCGGGGACGTACGGAGCGTGAGGCTTGCGGCCGATGGCCGATGCGTCGAAGTCGCGCTGCGGGTCGACAATCGCCATCGCCACACGGTGACCGATCACAGCGTCTTCTGGGTCGCGCGCCCGCACCTGAGCGGTGCGCTGCTGTCTGGATTTGCCATCGCGGACTTTTCAGCGATCGTCTCGCCGTTCGTCGCCTATGCGACCGAGCCAGGAAAGGGCTCGCCCGTGGTCGACGGCCATCGCGCCGGCGCGGCAGCCGAACGACCGGACCTCGCAGTCGGCGAAGTGCCGCCAGAAGCGATCGCCAAGCAAGCTTCGCGCGTCGCAGATACCGGCGATCCAATCGTGCTCGTCCGCATCGTCTATGACGCGGTGGACCGCGACACCTTCTCGGCAGACGACCGCATCCGGGGCGAAGGCACCGGCGTGCTGTGGTTGGATGCGAGTGGTCGCGCGGTGGTCATGACGGCGCGCAGCGTCGTCGATGGCGCCTACACGGCCAGCGAGACATGGGGCGATGTCGACATCGATCGCGAACAGATCACCGTATCGATCCCCGGTGGGCCAGCGCTGCGCGGCCATCGGGTGTGGACTGCACCCAATGATTTGGATCTCGCGGCTCTCGTTCTCGACGAAGCGCCGCCAGACCTCCGCGGGACGCCAGCAGACTTGCTCGCATTCGAAGTGGACGTCGTTGCGCCGAGCGAACTGCGCGCGCTCCGTCCTGATGGAGCGCGTGCTGTGGTCACGGATCTCGCGGACCTCGCCGCAGTCCTTGATCAGCATCGCGGTGGCATTCTGATCGAAGCAGCCAAGGTGAGCGGCCTGCTGGGTCAAACCGCCCCACGCAAGAACAGCCTTGCAAGGCTTGTCGGGCTCGGTGTGGCGCCGGCTGACTTGAGGCCGCGCAAGTAGATGGTCGCGTCCTTCTGGTCGCTGCGGGACTTCTCGCTCGCGCACCGACGCGGCGACGGCGAAGAACTGTTGCTGTCGGGAGCGACGATTGACGTGCCTATTGGCGGCTTCTACCTGTTGGTCGGCAAGAGCGGTGGCGGCAAGTCGAGCCTCGTGCGGTTGTGCGTTGGACTGTTCGACCCACGCGAGCCATTGCCTCGGACCAAGGGTGGGTTTGATTGCCTGGGCGAGTCGGTCGTGAGCGGTCCCTCACGCGCGCTGCGCAAGCGAATGGCTGCGATCTTGCAAGAGGAGGGTCTCCTCGACGAACTCACTCCGCGCCAAAACGTGGAACTCGCATTGCGTGCTGCCGGACGGTCGAAGCGACTTGCGCCGGCGTTGCTCGCGCAAGTTGGTCTCGATCCACTTCCGGATCGAGTGGCATCCATGTCTGGTGGGATGAGAAAGCGTCTCGCTGTAGCGCGCGCGCTGGCGGCCGAACCCGAAGCGTTGTTCTGCGACGAGCCGACAGCAGGCCTCGATTCCCAATCCGCTGCTCAGATCGCTGCGCTGCTCCGTCTTGCGCACGATTCTTCGCCCGGACGCACGACCATCGTGGTCACACATGACCTCGCGGCCTTCGATGGATTGCACGACGGGATCCTCGAGTTGGATCGCTCGACGCGCACGCTCTCGATGCGCACAGCGGGCGATGCCGCCACCGATCCCGTTGTCGTCGGTCCACTACCGGATCGAGAATCAGAGAACAACCTCGTCCATGCGATGCGTCACGCGACGCTCGCGGTCGGTGGCCTTGCTCATACGTTCGCCGTCTCGGTTCTGCGCCTGCCGCCGTTCGAGATGCGGTCAACGCTGCGATCTGTAGTCGAGTGCTCGCTGTCTCCACTGCCTTTCGTTGCGGGTGCGAGCGCGGCGATCGGCGGCATCGCCACGTTCTTTGCGTTGCGCAACAATCCGGTCGATGGCGGTTTCGAAGCGGAGATCCTGCAAGGGACGGGAAAGGTCCTCGTCTCGGTGCTCGTGCCATTGCTCTGCGCGTTCTTCTTCGTCGCCAGAATCGCTGCCGGCGCCACGGCGCGGCTCGGGACGATGACGCGCAATCATCAGGTGATGGCCTTGCGCATGATGGGCATTGACCCCGCGGACTATCTGCTGACGCCGCTGGTTTGGGGCATGGTCCTCGGACTCCCTGTCGCGACCTTCGTTGGTGCGGTCTTCGCGTCGTTAGCTGGCCTGATTGCAGCGCAGGCGGTGTCGGGGACTTCGACACTCGGGTTCGTGCAGACTTGGTTTCGAGACGTTGACCCGCTCGACCTGAAGGCCGCCTTGGGCAAGGCCGCGTTGTCCGGCTACCTGGTGGCGCTCGTGTGCTACCACCTCGGATCCGGCCCCAAGCGGTCCGGGGCCGACGTGGGCGAGGCGGTCAACCGAGCGATCGTCCATGCCATGGGCATCGCGCTGATCGTGCATGCGACCGTGACCCTCTGCGTCTATGTCTGAAACGCCGATGCAATGGCCGCCTCAAGGCCACGGCTTCTTCTGGTCGATGCACACCGCGTGAAGGGTCTCGAAAAGCTCACCTGTGTTCGCCTCGCAGAGGTCCTCTCGCAGAAGCAGTCCATTGCCTCCGAGGTGATCACCGAAGCGCTCTACGCCCAGGACAAGCATGGTGACGCTTTCGTCCAGACTTTGGTTTCTGGCGGCCACATCACCGAGTGGGATCTCGCGAAGGTGGTCGCGGAAAACTTCCATCTGCCATTCATGATGGCGAGCAGCTACGCGATCAGCGAGGAAGCCAAGAAACGCATTCCAGAGAAGGTCCTGTTCGAGAACATGATCGTGCCGCTGGACGTATTCGACGACGTGGTCTGCATCGCGATGCCGATCCTGACCACCTACGAGCAGATCAACAAGTTGCAGCGCGAGCTGAAGTGCGAGCTGTTTCCGTATGTTGGCCTGATCTCGGAGAACAAGAAGGTGCTCGCATCGCTGTTCTCGAGCTACAAAACGTGGTTCGATCAGGAGCAGAAGCGTCGCGAGCAGGCTGCGACCAAGCGTGCCAACACCAAGGAGAAGGGTGGCGACTGGATGAGCATCTTCGATGCGGGCGATGCTGCGATCCAAGACACGCTTGGCGGCATTGGCCAGAAGAAGTCGACGCCTCCTAACAAGCGCTGAGCGACCAGAGATCGTCAGGAGCCAGGCGAAGCTTGGCCCTCTGACTTCCGCTCGGCCTCGCTGTCCGTCGACTCCTGCTCGGAGCCTTCAGTGTTGTGTGGCTCATGCGTGCCCCGTGCCGCAGCTTGCCCGTCGTCGCCGTTGTTGAACGCGTCACGGACCGTCTGATTGGCGAAGTCGCGCGCCGCGGCGGCTGGGTCAACGATCGCGCGCGGAATGGCATCGGCTCGTCGGAGTTCGTCGCGAGCGTCTCGGATCGTGTTGCGCATCTCCTTGACCGATTCGTCGCGGTCCATCTGCGCCCTGAACTCCGACATGCTGCGGCGTAGCTGATTGACGGTCCGACCTACCTTGCGTCCGACGTCGGGCAGGTTGCGTCCGAACAGCAGGATGCCCAGCACGAACAGGACGAAGAGCTCCTGGAACCCGAGCGTCGGTAGGAAAGCGAACACTCGCTCAGCATAGCTCCTGATCCCCTTTGAAGGCTCCCGGCGCCGTTGGGGGTTGGACGGCGCGCAGGGCGGTCCCTAACCTCCTCGCCCCGCATTCCCGACGGGAACCCGACGCAGCCATGGCCGACAACAAGCCCATCTTCGCCATCGAGCGACTCACCAAGAGCTATCAAAGCAAGAAGCCCGTCCTCAAGAACGTCTCCTGGGTGGTCCTCGAAGGCGCCCAGATCGGTGTGATCGGACAGAACGGCGCTGGCAAGTCGACGATGCTGCGCATCATGGCTGGCGTCGACCGAGAGTTCGACGGCACTGCTCGCCTGGCGGAAGGCAAGACGGTTGGCTACGTGCCGCAGGAACCGAAGCTCGAAGAGACCAAGAGCGTTCGCGACAATGTCGAACTGGCTGTCGCGCCGATTCGTGCGCTGCTCAAACAGCACGAGGACCTCAGCATGAAGCTCGGCGAGGACCTCTCTGAGAAGGAGATGAACAAGGTCATGGCCGAGCTCGAGCGGTTGCAGCATGAGATCGAGGCGAAGGACGCGTGGGAAATCGACCGTCACGTCGAGACCGCGATGACGAAGCTGCACCTTCCGGCAGGCGAGAAGATGGTCAATGCGTGCTCAGGAGGCGAGCGTCGCCGCGTCGCCTTGTGCCGCACCCTGCTCGAGCACCCGGATCTCCTGTTGCTCGACGAACCGACCACCCCCCTCGACGTCGAAACCGTCCGTTGGCTCGAAGAGACGCTCAAGGAGTACAAGGGCACTGTCGTCGTCATCACCCACGATCGCTTCTTCCTCGACAACGTGGTCGGTTGGATGCTCGAGGTCTGGCACGGCCGCGCGATCCCCTATCAGGGCAACTACTCCGAGTACCTGATTCAGCGCAGCAAGCGAATGGAGGCGCAGGAGACCGTCGAAGCGCGGCGCGCGAAGTTCCTCGAGCGTGAACTCGAGTGGATCCGCATGAACCCAAAGGCGAGAACCACCAAGAATAAGGCGCGTCTCAAGAACTACGACAAGATGCTCGAGACCGAAGTCGAAGAGCGCGACGACACCGTGGAGCTGCACATTCCCGCCGGCAAGCGCCTGGGCGACACGGTGGTCCGCTTCGAGAAGGTCGACTACTCCTACGATGGAACGAACAAGGTAGTCGACAACCTCTCGTTCGAGATGGCTCCCGGCGACATCCTCGGGATCGTCGGCCCGAACGGCACTGGCAAGACGACGTGTCTCAAGCTCATCACCGGCAAACTGCAGCCACAGAGCGGCAGAGTCGTCGTTGGTCAGACGGTGGAGCTGTGTCACGTCGACCAGGAGCGCGAGTCGCTCGATCCCGCCAAGACGGTCTGGCAGGAGATCAGCGAAGGTCAGGACATCATCAAGCTCGGCAAGCTCGAGGTGAACAGCCGCAGCTACGTGGCGAAGTTCAACTTCACTGGGCAAGACCAGCAGCAGCTCGTTGGATCGCTATCGGGAGGTCAACGCAATCGCGTGCAGCTCGCCAAGATGCTGCGTCGTGGAGGCAACCTGATCCTGCTCGATGAGCCAACCAACGACTTGGATCTCGACACGCTGCGCGTGCTCGAAGAAGCGATCCAAGAGTTCCCAGGATGCATGGTGGTGGTCTCCCACGACCGTTACTTCCTCGATCGCATCTGCACCAAGATCCTGGACCTGGCCAACTACGAGGCTGGGAAGTACCTGGACAGCCTGTAATCCCGCGACGCACCGAAACCATGCGCAGCCTCTTTGGTCTCCTTTTCCCTGCACTCCTGTCCGCTGCAGCAATCGCGCAGGACAAGGTCACACTCAACAATGGCGATGTGCTGACCGGCCAAGTCAGGACGATGACCGACGGGAAGCTGACGTTGAACTCAGCGGCGCTCGGCGACGTCGTGGTCCCGATGGCTGAGGTGCGGGATCTGCAGACCGCCGAACAAGTGCAACTGAAGACGTCCACCGGCGATCTCATTCGCCGTCGCATCGCCGGCATCGACAGCGGCACGATGCGCTTTCACGACGCTGGCTCCGAACTGGTCGCCAATCTCGCGGCGATCAACCCACCGGAGCGGAAAGAGGCGGATTGGACCGGCGCGCTCAAGCTCGGCGCTGGTCTGATCAGCGGCAACACCGAACGTCGCAGCGCGAGCGGAGCCTTCGATGCAGAGCTGCGCCGAACCGGAGACCGCCTCGCGGCGGACGCGCAGTGGGACTATGCGCAGGACCAGGACCAGGCAACGGAGCAGTGGAACCTGACGCAACGCCGCACTGGCGGTGGCCTCAAGTACGACCGCTTCGTCACCGAGACGACCTATGCGCTTGCGACGACGCGAGTGTTGGGTGACACGATGGCTGACCTCGACCTGCGCTGGACTGCCGGTCTTGGCTACGGCTTCCAGCTGCTCGATGGCGCAGAAACCAAGCTGACTGCCGAAGCCGGTCTCTCCTACCTGACCGAGAACTTCCGCTCCGGCGCGCCGAGCAATGACTACCTCGCCGCGCGCATTGCCTACAAGCTCCGGCACACGTTCAACGAACGCACGAAGTTGATCCACGGCGTCGAAGCGTTTCCGAGCACGGAGAACAGCGAAGACGTCTACTTCCAAGCGACGACCGAGCTGCGCACCAATCTGACCGACAGCATGATCGGTTCGATCGCGTGGATCTGGGACTACGACAACACGCCAGCGCCGACGCGCGAACGCAGTGACCACCGCGTGCTGTTGACGGTCGGCTGGAGCTTCTGAGCTAGCTGGGCAGAGTCCTTGAGTTCGAGGGCGTTTGCCCGCACCCGCTCGTGCGCGCCAGTCACCAATCGGTCGGATACATCCGGCTGTCGGTGACTGGACCGAACCAACCGGAGTTCCGCTGCCGTCCGAGTCCGAACAACTTCGGTTCCATGTCGATGCGGAACGTCACCGCGTCCATGAATGGGTCGTAGCTGAGTCCGACGAGCAGCGACCAGTCGTGATCGTCGCGGCGCATACCCGCGTAGTACGTCAGGATGTCATCGCGCTCGAGGTCGTACATGACGTTGCCTTGCACATCCCAGCGCCCGAGCAACTCGGCGCGCACGCCGAAACCGGCGGCGCCACTGACCACGCTGTCGGTTCGGTAATCGAGGGTCCAATCCAGCCCACCGATGCTGCCGATCATCAACTCGGCATCGAGCGTGCGCAGACCAGTTTTCCAGTCCTGGTCGCCGTAGAGCCCGAGTGCAAGGTCGTTCGACGGCCACCACGATGGCTCAGGCCGCACGAGGAAGTCGTAGTAGAACAAGCCTAGGCCGTCGCCATCCGCATCGGTGCCATCGGTGCGCGATGGGTCGGGCCAGAAGTCCTGCGCAAGATCGAGGAACACCACGTCCTCGGTCTTTGGTTCGAGCTTCTCATCCGCACGCGTGCGTTGCAGCAGGTTGCGCAACTCGAAGCGAACGAGGCTCTGTTCGGTGAACTCGTCCGTTGGGTCACGACGCTGGGTGACAGCAGGGTCGAACTGACGGAACTGCGCCGGATTGCCGGTCACCTGCGGTCGATCGAGGACCGAGACGATTGGCGAAACGACGTGGCGCATCGACTGTTCGCGGCCGTGATCGTCGATCCAGTCCCACGTGCGGGAGAAGCGCGAACCGGCACGCAGCCCATACGTCGTCGCCCAACGGTTGGCGGACTCGCCAAGTGCGTCTTCGTCGTAGTGGGTGAGCCGCCCCTGCACGAAGGGACGCAGCGTTACGGGCCCAATGAGGAACGGGGCCGACAACTCGACAATCTGATCGGCGCGGGTCTTGCGATCCTCGCTCGCAGGCGTGGGTGAACCGGCGTTGACCGAGAGCCGCCTCTCGCCAATCTCGGTCTCGACATCGAGCACGATCGGCGTCTCCCAGGGCGTCTCAGCGATTGGTTGCGACAGCCACTGCAGGGTCGCTACCGGCATCTCCTCCGTGAACGAGTTCGCGAGCGAACGATTGTCACGATACGAGAAGTCGTCGGCCGTGAATCGCGCGGTGGTCGTGACGAGCACGTTGTCCCACGCGTGATGGAAGTAGAGGCTGCTCTCCGGCAGTTCGCGGCCGCGATAGTCGGCTCGGAAGTACTCGCTGTAGACAGCTGCGTCGCCGGCGGTGAACGCTTGGACGTCGACATTGGTGCGTTCCCCGAGGAAGACCCGGTTCTCGGTGCGCACCAACGATCGCGCATAGTCGTCGATGGTGGTGCCGTCGAGGTTTGCCGTGATCTCGCGGCGGTTGGGGCCGTTGTCCTCCATCCAGAAGCCTTCGGTTCGGCCCTGGTAGAGACCCGCGGCGCCATAGTCGACGTCGCCGCGCAGCGGGAAGCCGCGACTCTCGATCCAGCCGACGCCAAGGTTCCACTCACCGCGGAACTCGTGCGCAGGCCGTCCGGTCAGCCACTCGTGAACGGCGCCGCCCGCGCTTTGGTAAGGCATGCCGAGTTCGACTTCGGTGCGCATGCCGTCAGCGCCGGAGAAGCCGAATCGCACGCCCTTGATCGGCAGCGCGCTCTGCTCGGCGCTGAAGAAGTGGGCGTCGGGCAGCGGCAGGATCTTCGTGCCGCCGACGAGCAGCGAGTTGCCGCGCGAGTAGACCTCGAATTGGTCGCCGCGCTCGAGCAGTTCCAGTTCGCCGCTTGCCAGCGCCGCGTGCGGCTCGCCAGCCGAGCAGCTCGTGATGGTGAGATTGCGACCCGTCCATCGCGGCCCTTGCTTCTCGAGTTTCTTGCCGCGCACGACCAGCGTGATGGGTGGGCCGCCCTTGCCATCGTCCTGGCGCCAACGCAGTTCTGCTTCCTCGACGACGATGCGGTCGTCGAGCGGCGAGATCCACATGCGCTCGCAGTTCGCGACCAGCACGCCTTGGCGGATGATCTGCACGCCGCCTTCGAAGTAGAGGAAGCGCGGAACCTCGTAGGCGAGCTGGCCAGGCGGCAGCTTCGGCTTGTCGCCGCCGCCGATGGCTTGCATCAACCGTTCTGCGCGTTGTTGCAGCAACTCGCTCGACATCGCACGACGCGGTTGCGGGTCCGCGGCATCCCGTGTCGGCAGGTCACCCGCTCCGTCGTTGCGCTGCGTGAGCCGCAGGATCGCGGCGCGGTCCGACAACAGCAGTCCGTTGCGCCCGCGGATCTCCATGTCGAGGCCGGGCCAGCGAAACCGGAAGCCGCCGTAACCGCAGGTCTCCCAGAAATCGTCCTGCGGTCCACTGCTGCCGAAGGCGAAGTCGAAGGCGAACAGCGGCTGCGGCCCTACCGATGGAACTGCGGGCGCCGGCAAGGTCGCATCCTGGGCGCGAAGCGAGGCCAAGGCGACGATCGCCGCGACCATGGGGAGGATCGTGCGGGTCGGAGCCATCACTTCGCGGCGGTCCTAGGGTCCTGCTGGAGTCGTCCGAAGTAGCTGCGCACAGTGTAGGTCTCGTAGTTCGCTTCGATGCGTTGCGCCACGTAGCTCTGGCCGTTTCCGAACTGCACCTGCGCGCCGTTGGGATCCTCGGCGATGCACCGCTTCCAGCGAAGGTCGAGTTCGATGTCTTGGCTCTTGGCGAAGAGGTCTCGCCAACGCATGGTCACTCCGCCTCCGGCGTCGATCGTGAGCAACTCGCCGGTGGTCGGATGTCGACGCATTGTCAGTTGCGCCGCATCGACGTTCATGCCGAGCGGGTCAGGAGTCATGTCGTCAAGGAGGCTCTGCGCATGCACGGGGCCGTGGAAGCGCACCGCCTCGCGCGCGACTTCGATCTCGCCCTTGCACTCGCCGGAGAGCCAGCCGAGCGCGCCGTCGCTACGAAACGAGACTCGCGGCGGAATGAGTCGGCTGTCGTTTGAATAAGAAGTCAGCAACGACACGCGCTCACCGTCTTCGTCGGCGAAACGCACGCGCGCTCCCTGCGCGGACAGCACCGGGCTGCCATTCTCGTAGCGCATGAGTCGAGCGAGCGACGATTGCGCGGCGTCACCCTGGATCATCAGGGATCGAGTCGATGGGCGCGCCAGCAGCGACGCAGCATCGAGCTTCATGGATCCTTTCTCGTCGTCGAGTTCCGCGGTGACGGAACTTTCGGCCCAGAGCCACGGGTCGCGCATCGGCGCAACGGCGGCTTCGAATGCGCCGGGTGGCAGTGGAAACAACCGCCGAAGATCAAACTCGGTGCCGGCGGCGAACGGCATCGCACGAATGCGCGAGGCTGCGGCCCGCACGCGACGGTTTGCGGCCAAAGATCGCATCGGCAGGACGGCGTCGATGCGCGCGCGTTCCTCGTCTTGCTCGACGGCCTCGACCACGACGGCGCGGCCGGTCACGCGGTGCACGTCGATTCTGGGCGCCGACAGATTACCCGAGATCTCGTTGTCCCCGCCACGATAGCGCAGCCTTGCTGGCGAGCCGCGAGTGCCGGTGAGGCGCCACTGTGCCTGGTTGACCTGCTCGATGCGTGAGGCCGTGGCGAACATCGGCTTCTTGTCATGCTCGGTCTCGAGCTCAGTTGCTGGCCCCTTTGCGACGAACGATTGCACCGTGCCATCTGCGATCGTGACGTCAATCGACTCGGCATTGTGCATTGCGCCGTAGTCTGAGTCGCCGCGGTTGCCATTCTCGGCCTGCAGGGCGCCGGGCGTGCTGCGCAAGGCAACGGTGACCGCGCCATCCGAGGCGCGCGTGACACTTGTTGCGCCCGTTCCCCATAGGTGGACGTTGTCGCGGCGAACGTCGAAGGTCTGCTGCGCTGCGCCATCCGCCGAGCCGAGTCGGAGCCGATCGCCGGTAGCTGCGCGCACGAGGTGGAAGCCGGAATCGCCGGTTGCCTCGATCCGGTCCGTTGCAGTTCCTGACGCGACACGGACGCGCCCGAAAGCTCGCGCGACGATCGCGGCCACGCCGGCGCCGACTTGTGGCCGGAAGACATGCATGCCGCGATCCGCCGCAAGCGCGACACCGTCTCGTGCGTCGACTTCACATGGGCCGTCGAACACGACCACTTCGAGTTGCGCGATCGCGCCGAGCGCGTGCGACGGGAATCCAAATGCGCGATGCGTCATCGCAAGACCCGATGCCGTGCGATGCAGTCGGATCGGGTGCGCGGAGCGAAACGTCGCGCCGTTCTCACCGCGTTGCACGAGCGAAGACTCGCCGCCGTCAGCGGTGATGGACGCGATCTGGCCGGACGCGCCGGGTTCCACCGTGATGCGCGAGCTCTGTAGATCGACCGTGTCGGTGGTTACCCGCGCTGGCGCGCCGTGGAGTCGCAGCGCAGTCCACGCAAGCGACGATCCGCGGACGCCGCCACTGCCCGACGTTCGCTGCAACCAGCCGAACATTCGATTGCCGGTTACTACAAGTTGCCCCCGGTCCAGGTCGGAGCTTGCTTCCTTCGATTGCACCTCGGCGGCTACGTCGTTGGCGAGAGCGAGGGTCGCCGCGCCATTGTGCAGTGACTCTTCGTAGCGCAGCTCGCCTGTGCCGCGCAACGTGATGCCCTGCATGCGTACCGATGGCTCGCTCAGGATCGTCAGTTGCAGCGTGCTGGCAACGGCATCCCGCTCACGGGGAAGGCTCGCTCGCAGACCCTTGCCGCGTAGTTCGCCGCCGCGATCGCCGTCGATGAGCACCGAAACCGGCTGGTTGCCTTCGGCCGTGTTGAGCGTGATGGCCGTTTCGCCGACGAGGGCGCGCACGAGACCCAGTTCCATGCGTAGCGGCGGCAGTCCACCGTCCGGCAGGCTCACGAGCACGGCGTTCTCGAGTTCGAGTTCGCGATTCTCGCGCAGCTCGCGCTGCTTCTGAGCGTTTGACGTCAGCTCGACCAGCGCTCGCGATGCGGTGAGATCCGCCGCGTGCTTGCCTTCATCGAACAGATGCACGCGAAGATCCTGCAGTCGGTGGCGGCCGTCCGCGAAGGGTGCGCTGTCCTTGCAAGTGAGCTCGTAGACCTTCTGCCGCAGCACGCCGCCACCTGCTCGCGGAACGTCGCGGTGACGGCTGATCGTGAAGCCGCCGCTGAGGCCGACCTGTGTGCCGCCTTGCTCGATCGGGATCTGGGACGGTGCGCTGTCCACGCGAGCAGGTTCTTGCCGCGGAGCTTGCCGCTGCGAGGACGGTTGTTGTTCCTGTTCCTCGCCAAGCGCGAACATCAGCACGACGAATCCACCGGCGATCAGGAGCAAGTACGCGAGGACGCGTTTCACAAGGAGCCCCCGCGCTGCACGATCGCGTCCCAGAGTCCCTTCCGTTGCAACAACAGGTCGATGACTTCGCGCGCCGCGCCAAATCCGCCGGCAGTGACCGTGGTGTAGTGCGCAGCTTGGCGCACTTCGATCGGCGCTTCCGGCACGGTGACGGCAAACCCGACCTGACGGAGCACAGGCAAATCGAGGATGTCGTCGCCGACGTATGCGACTTGGTGCGCCTGCAAGGACTGGCGCGTCAGCATCTCGCCGAATGCGGCGCCCTTGTCCTTGCGATTGAGGATCGGCTCATGGATCCCGAGTTGCTTCGCTCGCAGTTCGACGACATGGCCGCCGCGTCCCGACAAGAAGCCAGATAGGTGGCCGCTCCTGTGCCAGTAGGCGATCCCGGCCGCGTCGCGGACGTGGAACGACTTGTACTCGCGGCCTTCCGGGTCGAAGTGGATACGACCGTCGGTCAGCACGCCGTCGACGTCGAGCAAGAGCATGCGAATGCCCCGCAGCACGTCCTCTGCTGGCAGGCGCGCGAGATCAGGTGTGCGTTCGCCGGTCATCCGATCTTGAGGTCGAGCAGGTCCTGGACGTCGAGCAACCCGATCAGCTTGTCGCCAGCGTCCACAACCGGCAGTTGGTCGACTGAGTACTGTCGCATCAGTCCGAGCGCTTCCATCGCAAAGGTCTCGTCCGAGATGCGGCGGGGGTTTCTCGTCATCACGTCGTCGATGCGCACGGCGCGAGGATCAGCCAGGCCGCGCTCGATCAGGCGGCGGAGGTCGCCGTCGGTGAAGAAGCCGAGCAGAGCGCCTTCTTTCGCAACGATCGAAGTGGCGCCCGGACGGCCCGGAGTCCGAGTCATCACTTCGATCGCGCCGAGCAAGGTCGCTCCCGAAGCAACCGACGGGTTGCGATCGCCACGACGCATCAGTTCGCCGACCTTCATCAACTTGCGGCCGAGGTCGCCACCTGGGTGGAAGCGCGCAAACTCCTGCGGCCCGAAGTTGCGTCCTTCCTGCACGACGAGCGCGAGCGCGTCGCCGAGCGCGAGCATCGCGGTCGTGGACGCGCTGGGGGCGAGGCCGTGCGGACCTGACTCGTCGATCGCGCCGAGTTCGAGCACGACGTCGCTGTGCCGACCCATCGTTGAATTGCGGCTCTGCGTCACGCTGACGATCGGCACCGCCGCCGACTTCACGTGCGGCAGCATGACGAGAAGCTCCTGGGTTTCGCCCGACTTCGAAAATGCGAGCAACACATCGCCTTCGCCGAGACGGCCGAGGTCACCGTGGATGGCTTCGGCTGGATGCAGGAAGATCGACGGGGTGCCCGTCGAAGCCAGCGTCGCGGACACTTTGGTCGCAATGATGCCGGCCTTGCCCATCCCCGCTGTGACGACGCGGCCTCGGCGCGACAGCACGAGGTCGACGACGCGGGCGAAGTCGGCGCCGAGGCGGTCGGCGACTTGGCGAACGGCGTCCGCCTCGTGCGCGATGATCTCGCGAGCTCGTTGGATCCGTGGGTCCATTGGGGCGGAGAGTATCGCATCAAGACGGTCGCTTTCCGCCGCCGAGTTGAAGGTCCGCGTCCGCCATCCGCCGCGGCGCAGTTGGAGCAATGGTCTAAGGACTTTCGCGGCAACTGGCAGTTTCCCCGCGTCCCTTGGTCTGCGAGCATGCACCGCGAGGTCCCGTGTCCTACCGAGTCAATCTCCCTGTCTTCTCCGGTCCCATGGACCTGCTGCTGCATCTCGTTCGCCAGCAGGAAGTGGACATCCACGAGATCTCGATCGCGCCGATCCTGCACGACTTCCTCAAGCACCTCGAAGTGCTGCGCCAACTCGACCTGCACGACATCGGCGATTTCGTCGTGATGGCGAGCACCTTGATGGAGATCAAGTCGCGCGAGTTGTTGCCGTCCGAGTCCGTCGAGCTGGAAGAAGAACTGGATCCCAAGGATGACCTCATCCGGCGGCTGCTCGAATACAAGCGTTACCGAGACCTCGCCCGCGAGCTCGATTCGCGCGCCGGCCGGCGGAGTCGGCAGTCGACGCTCGTCATGTCCTTGCCCAAGGAAATGCAGGAGACGGAGGACGAGGACCAACTCGATCTCGGCAATGTGCAGGTCTGGGATCTCACGTCAGCGTTCGCAAAACTGCTGGAGCAGATTGGCCAGCAAGCAACGATGCAGATCGAGGTCGATACGCGAGACGTCGGCTTCTACACGCGACGTCTGTTGACTCAGTTCAAGCAGAAGCGCGAGGTTGGGTTCGCGGAGATCTTCGACAAGCGCGAAGGGCGCTACGGGTTGATCGGCACGCTCATCGCGCTGCTCGAGATGATGAAGCAAGGCTATCTGCGCGCGCACCAGGAGATGTGCTTTGGTGAGATCACGCTGGCCTACAAGGGTGGTGACGACGTGACCGCGGATCTGATCCTTGCAGGCATCAGCGCCGAAGAAGAGAAGCAGCGTCAGGCGGAAGCCGAAGCCGCGATGGCAAAGGCCGCCGGCGAAGGCAACGACATCGGACTCAGTACCGAAGCCGCGGAAGAACGCGTGCAAACGACTCCAGCCGAAACGGCTGGCGAAGCCAACGGCGAGCTTGCCAGCGAAGGCTGACCAGACCTTCGCGCACCAGCGCGACGAGGTGGCTGGAAGTGGTCGCTGCGAACGCGTGCAAGCAGGCATGCGTGCGAACTGCGCATGACAAGGACGCCTCGCGATGCCATCGCCAGCCAAGACTTGGTTTTCAGTTGGACCGACTTGCAGTAGCGCAACCCGCGGATTGGAGCCTCAGCCACGCTCCACCGTGTTTCCGTGGTGCGAGAGCCGAGTTGGGGGGTGGTTGCCAGGATTTGGCATGGGGGCATAGGCTCTAGTTCCTTGCGACAGCCTCACACTGTCGCTTCACCTTGCCCGCAAGGGGCTTATCCCATCCATGCGCTCACTTCTCGTCTTGGCGTTTGTCGCCAGTTCTGCGTTTGCCCAGGTTCGCTACTTCTCTGCCTCGCTCGATGGTGCGCAAGAAGTTCCGCCTACTGCGAGTTCGAGCAAAGGCTTTGGCATCGTGCGACTCGATGTCGCAACGAACTCGGTCCAGCTTTACTGCCACCACGGCGCACTCACTGCGACGGGAGTTGCCGCGCACATGCACGATGGTCCAGTGGGCGTGAGTGGGGGCGTCGTCGTCGGCATGTTCTCGACGGTGTCCAACACCTGGACCGGTTCAGGCGTTCTCTCGCCTGTGCAAGTGGCGACCTTGAGCGGCGGCGGCATGTACTTCAATGTGCACTCGACCACCTTTCCCGGTGGCGAGATCCGTGGGCAGATCATCGAAGCGCGTAGCACGCGCTACGCCGGCCTGCTGAGCGGCGCCCAAGAAGTTCCACCGACGGGCAGTGGCGCGGGCGGCACAGCGGTCGCTTGGCTGCACGAACCAGACAACCGCCTCGTCTATGCTGTGGAGTCCAGCGGATTGTCCAGCGTTGTCGCCGCGCACATTCACCTTGGTGCATTCGGCACGAGCGGTGGCGTCGAGTTTGCCCTCAACGGTTCTGGTGGAACCTACTTTGGCGTCACGCCGAAGCTCACTTCGGTGCAAATGACGGCCCTGCAGGCGAACAACTACTACGTCAACGTGCACACGGCGGCGTTTCCGGGCGGCGAGGTTCGCGCGCAGCTGCTGCGCGACCTCGGCAGTCACTTCACGGCCGACTGCGTCGGTGCGAGCGAGAACCCACCGACCCCGAGCCCTAGCGTCGGTGGCGCACAAATCGTCGTGAGCCCGTCAGGGCTGGTCCAGTTGACTGGCGGATTCACCGCATTGCCTACGGGGGCCATCGCGGCGCATGTCCACCGCGGCTTGGTCGGCATCAATGGACCGGTGGTGTTCCCACTCAGCTTCGGCGGCGGCGTGCTGTCGGGTTCTTTCTCGCCGAGTGCAATCGACCTTGCCGAACTAAGGGCCGGCCTGTGGTACGTGAACGTGCATAGCCCCGCGTTCCCTGGCGGAGAGATTCGCGGCCAACTGCTGCCAGCAACCCTGCCCACGGTCTACGGCGACGGCTGCCTGAGCAGTTCCGGCGTGCGCCCGCGGATGGGAGCGACGGGGTTCGCCAGCATGGGTTCGTCGTGGAGCATGGACCTCTACGGCACGCCGCCTTCGTCGCTCAGCCTGATCTTCATTGGCGACCAACGCGATCCTGGCCCCATTGAGCTGCCGGTCATCGGACTCGCTGCACCCGATTGCTTCGCGCTGATCACGTCGATCGTGCTCCAGTACACCGTGCTGGCAAACCCGCAGGGCTATTCGACGCAGGCGCTGCCGATCCCTGTCGACCCCGCATTGCGCGGGATTCCGCTCTACGTTCAGAGTGCGACGCTCGACGGACCCGCCAACCCCGCTGGCATCGTCACTTCGAATGCGATGACCTTCGCCGTGCAGTGAAGGTCAGGCCTGCGGGATGGCGCCGCAACCCGCCATCCGCAACGCCTGTTCCAGATCGCGCGATGTCGCTGCGAGGAACGGCCCTTCGTCGACGTAGCACCAGCGGCCCCAGGCTTCTGCTGCACCAAGCGCGTATGGAAAGAACGGCGCGGGCGTTTCTACGGCGCGCGGGAACAACCAGGTTTCGCCTGCCGTGGAGATGAGATTCACTGCGGCCGTGAGCCGGCGCGTCTGGAGCGCTGCTACGGCCTGCTTGCGCGCGGATGCACAGCCGCGCACGCCGAGCAAGCAGTAGGCGACGTCCTTGGTCCAGTAGCTCGCGCCGTCCACGTTGGGCAACCAATCCGCCACAAGAGCCCGTTCTCGTAGCTGCGCGAGAAAGGGGAGCGCCTCGTCGGTGTGGTGGGCATGCGCGCGCGCGATGGACGCGGCGGCGCCGATCGAATTCACGAGCAAGGTCCCGCCTCGAACATCGACCCATGCGAGCGCGCCAGCGAGGAATTCTTCGTCGGGCTCGCGCAGCGTCCGCTCGCTCCACAAGACCGTCTGCGCGCGGGCGAAGGGGAACTTGTTCCCTGTCAACGCGAGTCCGTGCTCGCGCCATGAAGCCTCGGTTTCGACGATCGCCTTGCCGCGGTCTTGGCCGAATGCTGCGCGTTCATGGCCTGGACGGTTTGGCCGCGTCGCGCGGCCAGGGAGGAGCACGAGTTCGGCTTGTGCGCCGAACACTTCCAGTGTTCGCCGTGCCACGGGCGCGTAGTTCGTCGGCTGCAGGGCTGCGCGCGCAGCGGAGAGGTCAGGTTGATCCTGCATCGTCGGTGGTCGCAGCGACCGGGCCTCGGTTCGTCACGCCACGCGTAGCTTGCCGCATCTGCCCGTCGATTGCCTCGCCCTGTGCGTGCCGCTACCTTCTGCGCCCCCGAAGTCAGCAGCACCGCTTCGACATCAGGGAAGAATCCACCTTGGCCTCACTCAAGATCGTCTTCTTCGGCAGCAGCGATTTCGCCGTCCCGGCGTTGGCTGCTCTCAAGGAAGGCGGCTTCGCGCCCGAACTCGTCGTCACCAAGCCCGACGCACCCAAGGGTCGCGGCCGCAAGATCTACGACAATGAGGTCAAGCTCGGCGCGCAGGAACTCTCGCTTCCCTGCGCACAGCCCGAGGATCCGCACGCGCCCGAGTTCATCGAACAACTGAACGCGCTGAAGCCCGACATCGGCGTCGTCATCAGCTATGGCGTGCTGCTCAAGCATTCGCTGCTGACGTTGCCTAAGCATGGCCACATCAACGCGCACGCATCCCTGCTGCCGCTGTATCGCGGCGCCGCGCCGATTCAGCACGCGATCTGGGACGGCCAGCAGGACACGGGGATCACGATCATGCGCATCGTCGAGAAGCTCGATGCGGGGCCGGTGTTGCTGACCGAGACGACGCCGATCGGGCCCAACGAAAACGCCGGCGCGCTGCGCGATCGGCTCGCCGCACTGTCGGGGAAGGCGCTCATGCAAGCGCTCGAGTCGATTGCGTCGGGCAAGGCCCGCTTCATCGACCAGGATGAGCCGAGGGCGACGTATGCGCGCAAGATCGAAAAGCCCGATGGCGTAATCGACTGGAAGCAGCCCGCCACGAAGGTCAGCCTGCTCGTTCGCGCGATGACTCCGAAACCCGGAGCGCAAACGCGGCTCGGGGCCAAGCGATTCATCGTCATGGAGGGATTCGTCGAGAAGGACCTCTACGGCATGGGCATTCCAGGCGGCCTTCAATCCGCAGGCGAAGAAGGCATCCGCGTCTGCACCGGCAAGGACATCTTCCGGATCACGCGGATCAAGCCTGACAACGGCCGCAACATGAGCGCTGGCGAGTTCGTGCGCGGCCACAACATTCCCCCCGACGCGCGGTTCGGCTGACAATGCCCGCGCGCGCCGCGGCGTTGGCGACGCTTCAGCTCTTCGAGAAGGGGAGGATCGAGCGCGTCGGCGAAGAACTGCAACGCCGGCGGCTCGATCCACGCAATGCCGCGCTGGCCGCCGACATCGCGCTCGGCGTGGTGCGCAACCAGCGCTTGCTCGACCTTGTGCTCGAGAGCTACTGCTCGCGTGGATTGCCGAAGGACCCGCGAACGCGCTCGGCGTTGCGCATGGGCGCCTACCAACTGTTGCTGCAAGCCGGCATGCCGGCGCGTGCCGCGGTGTATGAGACAGTCGAGCTGCTGCAACGCGATCAGGCCTTCGTCAACGCAGTGTTGCGCCGATGCAGCGAGGCGATCCAAGACCGACCCGCTGACGCGACGCGGCCGGAGACGGAGATCGAACTATCGCGGACTCGCTGCTTGCTGCTGCGTGTGCCTGGCCTGTCTGCGTCAAAGGAGCCACTTGCCCTTCGGCACTCGTTGCCGGACTTCCTCGTTGCGCGATGGCGTGAAGCCTTGGGCGACATCCCGACTGCGCGTGTGTGTGCCGCAACGAGCGCGCAACCTGCCGTGTTCCTCCGCGCGTGCAATGGCATCGCTCGCGATGAGCTTGCTCGCGAACTGCTCCGCGATGACGTTCGCACGGAGCCCGCTTGCCATCCACTGGCGTTGCGCGTCGAGGGCGGCGCGCCATTTGGCAGCGAGGCGTTCCGCCGCGGCCTCTTCGTCGCGCAAGATCCGACTGCGATCGAAGCAGCCGAAGCAGTGGGTGCCGCTCCCGGCATGGCCATCCTCGATCTCTGCGCGGCGCCGGGAACGAAGGCCACATTGCTCGCCGAGCGGGTGAAGCCAGACGGGGTCGTCTACGCCTTCGACCCCGACAGGACGCGCAGGATGCGGATCGTCGAGAACGCCAAGCGGTTGTCGTTGCAGAAGACTCTGCGCGTGATCGAGGATCTGTCGGAAGCGCCGCAGTGCGATGCAGTGCTCGCTGATGTGCCGTGCAGCAACACGGGCGTGTTGCAGCGGCGTGTCGAGGTCCGTCATCGGCTGCGCAACGAGACCTTTGCCGCCATGGTTGCGATCCAACGCCCGATCCTCGATCTCGCGGCGCAGAAAGCGAAGCCTGACGGTGCGATCGTGCACTCGACTTGCTCGATCGAGCACGAAGAAAACGCCGACCTCGCGCGCGCAGTGGCGAACGCGCACGGTTTCGTCGTCGAGCGCGAACAGTTGTCCCTGCCCGAGTCGCGAGTGCGCGACGGCGGCTACTTCGCTCGTCTCGTGCGTCGCTGAAGCTGTCGCAAACATGTTCGAGGTGCGCTCGGGGGTTTCCGCTCGCTCGCGCCGGCGATAGAACGCCCCGCCATGACTTCTCGTCCCACGTCACGCGCGTCGGCATCGGGTCGCGGCGGCGCTTCTCGCGCCTCCTCGCCTTCCCGCGCTTCATCGTCGCAGATGCCGATGGTGATCGGGATCAGCGTCGTGGTTGCCGGAGCGATTGCGTTCTTCGCATTGAGCGGCGGCTCCAAGGCTCCCGCATCTTCGAAACAGCCCGCGCCCGTCGCGGCCCCGACGCAGCAACCCGCCGCTGCGCCTTCCGTCTCGACGCTCCCGATCGCGGCGCCAAAGCAGGGCAAGGCGCCGACGACTCCACCGCCGCCGCTGACGCAGGCGACCCTGCAAGACCTGAGCAGTTTGCTCGACAAGGTGAAGGCGCTGCGCAACGAGGCCGTCACTGCTCGCACCGGCTCTTCCGACACTGCGAAGGCGAAAGCGAAGATGAACGAGGCCCACAAGCTGCTGCTGCAATGGGAGGAGATGGTGTCCGCGCCGTTGCGCTGGCAGGAGATGGCGCAGATGGAAGAATGGGCGCAGCCAGCCGAATACATGACGCTCGAGCGCTTGTTCGGGACCTTCGGCCGCCTCAACAACGAGGTCCGCAAGGGCGGCGGCGGCGGCTGAGACGACTGTGCTGCTCGGCTACAACACCAACGGCCTGCAGAACCACCGCCTGGACGAGGCGCTGCGGCTCTTGGCGGACCATGGCTATCAAGCCGTCGCGATCACGCCGGATGTCTGCCACCTCGACCCGTTTCGGACCTCAGCGCGCGAGGTCGAGGCCATCGCCTCAGTGCTGGCCAGGCTTGGACTCGTGCCTACCATGGAGACCGGCGCTCGCTTCGTGCTCGATCCAACCCATAAGCACGAGCCGACCCTGATGACGCCTGACGCTGCTGCCCGCGAGCGGCGGTTCGAGTTCACCACCCGTGTCGCCAGGATCGGACGGGATCTCGGGGCCAGGGTGGTGTCGTTCTGGTCCGGCATCGACCGGATGCCGCAAGTCGACTCCCCGCAGCGATTGCTGGACGGCGTCCGGCGGTCCTGCGAACTGATCCGGGCGGTTGGACTGACGCCTTCGCTGGAGCCGGAGCCCGGTATGGCCGTGGCGACGGTCGCCGATTGGCGGCTGGTCAAGGCTGCACTCGGAGGCGAGTCGCCGGCCCTGACTCTGGATGTGGGCCACTTGCACGTGCAGGACGAAGGCGACGTTGCGGCGATCTGCCAAGAAGTCGCTCCGTTGCTGGCCCAAGTGCACCTCGAGGACCAACGGCGCGGTGTGCACGAGCATTTATTGCCTGGCGATGGCGACTTGGACTTTGCGGCCGTGCTGCGAGGACTCGCCGCAGGTCCTTACGCTGGACCGGTTTGCTTCGAGCTGCCGCGGCACTGCCACATGGCTCCGCTGGCGGTGAAGCGGTGCAGGGACACCTGGGCTTCGAGTCGTTGATCCGAGACGGCATCCGTCTATCTTCTGTCGCCCTCGGTCTCTCCCGAGCAGGTCAGGCGCGGTTCTGACCTGATCTCCCCCAGGAGGAAAGCTCATGCGCGACTGCCCGACCGTCCACAGCACCTCGATGCCGCTGATCATCCATCGGATCTCGGCGCAGGACTGCATGTCGCGCCAGTCCTGTCACTACCACAAGTGCCATCGCTGCATGTTCCGGGGGAAGGCCGCCGAGTGGCAGCCGGAGGAGCCGGCAGTCTCCTCCCAGAACGGCACGACTCGCGTCGGGGAGCGAGCGGTCCCGACCAAGATCGTCGAGATCCCGCGTCCGGCGAAGGCGCCAGCCGCCGCAGGACCCGCCGGCAAGTCGGCCACCGCGTCGCGCAAGGTCGGCAAGTCCAAGGCGGCTGAAGCGGCAGGCTAGCAGCGCGCAGCGGTGCCGGGGATCGGCGAGTCCTTCCATCCGAGGCGATCTCGGCGCCCTTCGAATCGCGTCGAAGCCGTGGATTCGATTCCCTTCCCTCCCCTTGAGGTCGCCCCTTTGGCTAGGCATCCCGGTGATGCGGTCGGCCTTCGACCCGCGTGACGCAGTTCGTGCGGAGTAAAGCGAGGCACATCGCCACGTTCTCGGCTCAGCAGCCGGGGATCAACGGACTGCCGGCGCCAGCAAGCAGCGCTTCAGGCGAACTGCTCCTGCAACCTCAGCAAGGCGTCGCGGGCCTCCTCGAAGACCTCATCCAACTGTGCAGCCACGCGTCGGGCACCGTCCAGTTCACCCACGCGCGTGCGCCCGACTAGGTTCTCGCACAGATGCTGGAGTCGACGCGCGCCGAGGTTGCCCGACGAGCCTTTCAGCGAATGGGCCGCGCGCTCGACGCGTTCGAGGTCACCGGCCAGCACGCCTTCTGACACGGCCTCGAGCTTGGTTGGACCGTCTGACAAGAACAGGCCGATCAGATCGAGCAGCAACTCGGGTTCGCCATCGTCAGAGAGCGCGATCAGTTCGTCGACCACCGTCATGTCCAGGACGTCCATCACACCCGGCACATCGGCGAGCTGGGCGAGGCGGCTTGATGAGCCGCAACCGTCGACGCGCGTTTCGGCTCGAAGCGGGACGTCAGTCCTTCGTTGCGACCGCGCGGATCTCGGCATCGGTCAACAGGCGCTTGCTCGTCTTGCCGGCGGCAAGGACGGCTTGGACGCGCGCTTCGGAGGGTTCGATACCAAGCCGCTCGAGCACGAAGGTGGCGTTGGACCTTCCGCTCATCGGACCGACGGCAATCTGCTGTTGCAGGCCGACCATGCCAGCGGGCACGCCGGAGTAGACGGCGTCGGCGAGCGCGATCTCACCCTTGCGGAAGGCTTTGATGACCGCCGCCGCGTGCACGCCGGTTCCGGTCTCGAAGGCGTCCTTGCCGAGCACTGGGTAGTTGTGCGGAATGTCGACCTCGAGCGCCCGCGCGGCCGCGGCGACGTAGCCCGGCATCGCCGTCAGGTCGTTGTCGATCCAGCCCTGGAGCCTGCAGTTGATGAGCAGGAGGTCCATCGGCGCGTTGCCGGCGCGTTCCCCGACACCGAGTGCCGAGCCGTGCACTCGGTCCGCGCCCGCTTCGATCGCAGCGAGGCAGTTGGCGATGCCGAGGTCGCGGTCGCGGTGGCCGTGCCAATCGACGCCGATCGTCGAATCGTGCTTGTCCGCGAGTTCGCGGACGAAGCGCACGACGGCGCGAGTGCCCTGCGGCGTTGCGTGGCCGACCGTGTCGCAGACGCATAGACGGCGAGCGCCGAGTTCGATCGCGAGGCTGTAGAGCGCGGTGATCGTCTCTGGCCGCGCGCGCGTCGTGTCCTCGGTGACATACATCACCGGCAGGTTGTTCTGCCGCGCAAAGGTCAGCGCCTTCCTCGTGTTGTCGAGCATCATCTCCAGCGTCCAGTCCTCGGCGTACTGGCGGATGTAGCTGCTGCCGATGAACGCGCAGACTTCGATCGGCATGCCCGCCTTCTGCGTGATTTCGGCGACCGGCTCGATGTCGGAGACCACCGTGCGGCACGCGACGTTTGCGCCGATCTTCAACTTGTTGCGCACGATGTGCTGCGCCATCGCCAGGATGTCTTGGCGCGGTCGGCCGCCGGCGCCAGGCAAACCGAGATTCGCGGTGTGGATGCCGAGCTTGTCCATCCACTCCAACAGCCCGATCTTCTTCTCGAGCGATGGGTCGCTGACGGCTGGCGATTGCAAGCCGTCGCGCAACGTCTCGTCGTCGAACTGCAGCGGACGCACAGGGCGGAAGGTTCCATCCTGGGCGTTCCAGTCGTGGATCAACTCGTCGATGCGCGTCATGCGGCCATCATGCAACACCGGCGCGCTCGCCGTCACGCATCGAGATCACGGAAGAACCCGTCGCTGCCGTCGAGTTGCGACAGGTAGTGGTGCCACCGCATGCGTTCCTCCGAGTGGATGCCGCCAGCCGACGCCTGTTCGTCGAGCAGCCGAGTCACGACCCAGTCCTCGAGCCGGACTTCGGCGGTGAGTTCGCGATTCTCGACGAAGGGCTCCAACGCAACGATCTGGCCCTTCACCAGCGGCGAGTCCTTGTGCAGGAGTTTCTTGGCGCGCAGCAACGAGGCGTCGTCGGTGCTGACGAGGCACAGCAGATCGACGGCTTCCGCGTGCGGCTCGCCGTGATACAGCTCCTCGAACAGCAAGTGCACGACGATCATCGTCTCCTCGTCCGACAGCTTGTGCTCGCGCAGCAACGACAGCAGCGGCAGGCTCGAAGGGTTCTCGGTGCGCAGCAGCCGTGTGCGCATGGCTCCCCACAGCTCGTCGATGCGCTTTTGCAGGCACGAGGTGGAGTCGGTCGTTGGATGCAGGCTGCGCCAACGCGACTCCTCGAAGATCAGGTCGCAACGCCGCAAGTAGTGGTTGTGCAGCATGCGCAGGTCCAGCAGCAGCTCGCGCTGGGTGCGGTAGCCGGTGGTCTCCTGGACGTGCTTCTTGGTTGCCCGACGACCGGCGACCTCTTCGCGCATGGCTTGCAGGGCGAAGTCCGACAGTCGGAACCGAGTTTCCAACACGTCCGTCCCGATTGGCTGGTCCGTGGCTGCGCGCACTAGACCGCTCGTGCGCAAGCGGGCATCCTCCGCCAGCAGATGCAGGCCAGACAGAACGCCGAACGACGAGTCGAAGAGACTGCCGAGAATGAGGCGGCCTTCGATCTCGGGCTCTTCGGCGCGGACCGCCCGCTGCAGCAGCACCGCGAGCACTTCGAACTCGTGGGCGTCGAGCTTGTGCTTGCGCAGCAAGTTGGCGAGTGGACCTCGACCGCGGTAGGCCGCGAGCTGCCGCTCCAGGCTGAGCTTCTGCCGCTCGGTCTGACGACGCAGGCGCTCGCGTTCATCGCGGCCGGTGGTGGGATCAGAAATGCGGGCTCGGATCCGCTGCAACTCGTCGCAGAGATCGAGAATCCGTCCAAAGGGGAGGGCGCGAGGGGTCTTTTTCATGGCGATAGAGCTGGTCCCGGAGCCGCGATCTCGGGGAATCGGCCCGCCCCCTCTAGAGCTGCTGCTCCAATGCCGCAACCGCCTCGGATTCCGGTCCAACGAAAGTGGCTGGCTGCATCCAGAATGAGGTCATCCCAACCGTCGATGGGGCAAGGCATACACGAGGGAATACGGGGCTGCCGAATGGTCCTAGGACGCAAACATTCCACTTCCGTGGGCATAGTCCGCGCATGAAAGCCCTGCTCCGCGAGGCGGTGGCGGTGGTGCTGGTGTCGGGCCTGGTCTTCCAGGTCCTGCGTCACCAGGTCGCCGAACGCTACGTGATCCCCTCCGGCAGCATGCAGCCAACGCTCTATGGCGCGGAACCCGGGGGCGACGTCGTGCTCGTCGACATGCTCGTCGGAGTGGAAACGCTGCGTCGCTACGACCTCGGTGTGTTCTCACAACACGACTCGCGGCAGCACCTGGTCAAGCGTGTTGTGTCGCTCGGCGGCGAATGGGTCGAACTTCGGGATGGCGATCTCTTCGTCGGGCCTTCCGAGCAGCGCCTCATGCGCGACGTGAAGCACCCTCTCGATGCGCGCGATCTGCGCATCGTCTGGCTGCGCTGGCCGGCCACGGAACCGCGACCGGACGGCTCGGTCGAGCCGAATGCGGACCTGATCGCGCTGACCGGCCCAAGGCAGGGAGGCGCACCGATGCTGCCGGTGTTCGCTTCGGCAGAGCAGGCCCTGATCGGATGCACGGAGGCCGAGCGCCGCCGCATTGGCGAACTCGAGCCCAAGGACCGCCTGGCGACGGGCGATTGGCTGGCGACAACGCAGTCGATCGACGCTTCCTATGTCGACGCGCGCGGCGGTCACAGTGCCGAGGGCCGCGACGTTCCGGTCGGTGACTTCGGCGTCGACCTGCGGTTCGATGCAGCGGGCGTGCGCGAGATCCTCTGTCGCATCGATCTTCGGCCCGATGCATGGACGCTGCGATGGATGTTGGCGACCGGCAGCGTCGAACTCTTTCGCAATGGCAAGCCGGTGTCGGTCGCGGATTCCGGTGTCGCATCGCACCGCGTGATCGACCCGTCGCGCAGCGGCGCGGTGCGGGTCGAGGCCGGCAGGCTCGATGGGCAGTTCTTCCTGTGCGTGGACGGCGATCGCGACGGCCTTTGGATCGCTTCGCATCGGCCCGAGTGGGTCGCTGCCGACCCCGGACCTGCTGCTTGGATGTTGCCGAAGAACGGTCTCTTTCTTGCGGCCGTCGCCAGCACGCCATGTCGCGTCGCGTCGTTGACGGTCTTTCGCGACATCCACTGGTTCCGGCCACCGCTCAACGTCGGCTCGCTTCCTGGCATGCACAGTGGCGACGCCAAACACGTCCCAGAAGGCATGGCCTACTTGCTCGGTGACAACTCCGTCGACTCGCGCGACAGCCGCATGTTCGGCCCAGTGCCGCAGGACGCGTTCGTCGGTCGACCGTCGTTCGTGCTCGGCCCTTGGCCACATGGCCGTAGGCTTTTGCGGTGAGCGAAAGCGACGCGCCCGAAGAACCGCCGCAGACCGAAGGCAAGACCTGGATCGCGGCAGCCCTCGCGTTCTATGGTCTTGCTCTCGTCGTCGAGTGGATCGTGCTCGACTGGCGCGAGGAGTTTGACGACCTCGAAGTGGCGTTGCTGTCCGGACATGAAGCAGGGCTCGTCCCAGTGATCGGAATGCCGTGCGCGTTGATCGGCGCTGCGTTCACGGCAGCGTGCTCGCGTCGGCTCGGCAAGGTTCGAGCAATCGAAGAGAAGTTCGCCCACCACTGTGCAGATACGAGTGATGTCGCGCTCGCGATGCTCAGTGTCTTGTGCGCGGTCTCCGAAGGGCTGGTCGTGCGCTTCTGGATCTTTCAGTGGCAAGGCTTTCTCGCCTCGGTCGCCATCGCCGTAGTGATGGCGCTCGGCCCCGGCGTATGGGCGCTGTGGCCCTTGCACCTTGGGCTCGCATTGTTGCTCACTGGCGTCGTCGAGGCCGGGTTGGGGCTCCTTCCGGCAATGTTGGCGCATGCCCTGATCCTCTACTGGTCCCTGCGTAGGATCCTGGTCCCGTGAACGCATTGCTGCCGCTCGTATCGCTCGCCTCCTTGCTGTCGTGTGCAGTCGCGCAAGATCCGGTTGCGCCGCCGCAGAACGCGCCGATGCTCGATCCCAACGCGCCACGCGAGCCGATGCCGGTGTCTGTCGGTTTCGCCTGCCATCGCGCAGGCCGCGCGATCGAGATCGACGGGTCGCTCGTCGACTGGCCTGAGTTGCCCGCCATCGACATGCAGGACGTGCGGCAGATATCGGGCACGAGCGGCGGCGCCTGGCGTTCTCCAGCAGACTGCGCGGCGGTCGCGTTCTTGATGTGGGACGGTGACCATCTTTGGTTTGCGGCGACGGTGAAGGACGAATGGCACCGCGCGCTCGATCCCAAGACGATCACGCTGCTGGAGACGCCCATCGCCGACAACGTGATGCTGAGCATCGATCCGCGTCGCGACACGCGCTCGCTTGGGCCGGATCCTCGCCGGGCCGACGACTCCGAGTTCTGGCTGTCGGAGGAATCCTCGCACGAAGTCATGCGGTGGGATCGATACCGCGGGACCGCTGGCGTCGTGAATGACGCACGGGTGGTTGTCAGTCACGACCGCGAGAAGGGCATTACCACCTACGAGGCGCAGTTGCCGTGGAAGACGCTGCTGCCGCTCGGCGTCGAGCCGAGGCCCGGAACGGTAGTCGACATGCAGATTGTCGTCAGTGACTTCGACGAGAGCACCGACCCGATGCCGCAGACGCGCATTGGTTGGACCTTTGGCTGCGGCGTCGGCGCCGACGCTGCACTGTTTGGCTCGGTCATGCTGCTAGACGATGACGGCGCGTTGAAAGACGGGCTGCCGCGAATCCCAGACCGCGCGACGCTCTCGCTCGACGAACGAGTTTCTCCGGAGTTCTGGAAGTCGATCACGGCACGGCTGCGCCGGCTCCCTCCTGCCGTGCACGACGGGAGTGCGGCGCCGGAGGCTGCGGGCTCGCTGGCGCGATTCGAACTGTTGCAGCAACTCGATCGTGAGATCGCGCGACAGCCGCGCGTGGACTTCGTCGAGTACTGCCAGCGCGTGCATCGCCGCATGGCGCGCGAAGTCGCGGCCGCGGGCCAGCGCGGGTTGCCGTTCTTCTGGGACTTGCGTTCCGAGGATCTCGCGCGCGATGCGATGCAGCCGGTGCAGAAGCGCGGGTTCACTATCTCGCGGTTGTCGCAGAGCGGTTGGCTCGTTCGCGCCGAACGACAGTCGTTCTTGGTCGATGCTGCAGGAGCAGACGTCGCGACTCGTTATTGGGCCGGAGCCGAGTTCTTGCTGCTGACGGAGCCGCTCGACATGGCGCGGCGCAACGACCAGTTGCTGCTGCGGATGGCGGAATCCAACCTGCAGCGGCCGTTCTACGCACATATCGCGTTTCACTTGCCGCGCCTGTTGATGGCCGAGATGCCGCTCATCAAGCCCGGCGAGACGGTTCGGCAATCGAATGGTGCCGAGATCCAGGCATTGGGCGAAGAGCGGCAGGACGGCCAGGTCGCCTTTGGCATGGGATACCGGGTCGATCTCCCTGGCCCTCACCGCATCGTGTTCGTTGGACCGACCTTGAGGCCGCAGGACCTTCCCGCAGGACGTATCGACCTGATGGTGCTCTCGCCGCGCAATCCACTGGCCGTAGAAATCGCGCGCGCAGCGGCGCCGGACCTCGCAATCGTCGAGGATGCCTTTGGTTGCTTCGTGCTGCCCAACGTCAGTCGGGTCGACCTGCGTAGCGCCCATTCGTTGCAGAAGGACCTGCTGCCGGTCCGTTCTCTGTTGCTTGCCCCCGGGGAATCCTGGGTCATATCCCGACAGTGAGCGATTGGTAACTCTCTGGAATATCGTTGGAAATCGGCGCAATTGCGCCGCATCATCCGCCGCCCAATCCGGGTTACCGGTAACAGCCCCCTAAGAGCACACTCAATCCAATATGGCAGCCAAGAAAGACACGTCGGCGATGGACTTCATCGTCGCCTCCATCAAGAAGAACAGGCACGCGAGCTATGCCGACGTCAAGCAGTCGGCCGACGCCAAGGGCCTGACGATTTTCCCGATCATGTACGGCCGCGCCCAAGCACTGCTCGGTTACGTCAAGGTCAGGCCACGCGGGCAGGGCAAGGCCGCCGTCGCAAAGGCCGCGAAGACCGCTGTCGTCGTTGGCGCGCCTGTCAAGCGCGGCCCAGGCCGCCCGCCGAAGAGCGCGGCCGCCAGAATGGACCTTAGCTCGCTCGACGGCATCATCAGCGCCGTTCGCAACTCCGAAGCCGCGAAGTCGCGTTACCGCACCGCGCTCGATCGCATTCAGGCGATCCTCGCCGACGCGCTCAACTGAGCCGCGGCCAAGCGCCAGCCGGCGTCTGCCTCGATGTGAGGTCGGGCGTCGGTTGGTGGCAGCAGCTGATGAACATTGGTGGTTTCAATCGAGCCATCGGCTGCGATTCGTCACGCGTTCTCAGTGGAACTCAGCGAGTCGAGCACCAACTCGCACCTTGCCTTGGCCATCCTGGCTCGCTGTCCCTGACAGGTCGACCGAGCAAGCCTGTTGCTCATGGAGCAGCGAGAGCGAGCGCATCTGGGCCGTCGTGTTCCGCCGCCCGGCGATCACAGTGCGCAGTGAAGTCCGAGCCGAGTCTGCGCACGAAGTCCAGCGTCGTCGCATTGCCGACACAATGGCCGTCCACGTGCGAAACCGGCGCCACGTCCCGCAAGGTGCTGCTGGTGAACACCGCGTCTGCCGAGAGGACGTCGTCGCGCGAAAGGTCGCGTTCGGTTGCGCGTTCTCCGTGGTCCCGCAGCCATTTGAGCAATAAGGCGCGCGTCACGCCGGCGAGGATGCCTGCGTGCAGCGGCGGTGTGATCCACTCGTCGCGGCGCACGACGAACAGGTTGCTGGTCGAGGCTTCGGTCAGGAACCCTTGGGTGTTGAGGAACAAGCAGTCGGTCGCGCCAGCTTGCTGCGCTTCGGCGAGGCCGAGCACGTTGTTCAGGTAGTTACCGCTCTTGACCGCCGGGTCGAGCGCGCGGCGGTCGTTGCGGAGTCGACCGATGATCTGCAAGCGCACGTCGGTGGGGGCTGGCGGCAGCGCGCGAGCGAACACGATCCATCGTTCGCGCCCTGTTGCGGTGCGCAGGTCGATGCTGGGCGCCGTGCCGTCGCCGCGCGTCACCACGATGCGCACGTAGTGCTCCCGATTGGCCGCTGTCTGCATCGTGGCGAGGATGCGGCGCAGGATCTCGGTGTCATCCAGTGACAGCGCCATGCCGATACCTTTTGCCGAGTCGCGCAGGCGGTCGAGGTGCTCCCGCCAAGCAAACAGACTGCCGTGCCGGGTGCGGATCACTTCGTAGATCGAGTCGCCGAAGAGAAAGCCGCGGTCGAGCACCGGCACGACAGCCTCGGTTTCGGGCACGATCCTGCCGTCGACGTTGCAGAAGTTCGCCATGGCCGAGCAGCATCCGCCCCGCGCTCTTCGGTGCAACGCGGCAGAATGCGGTCGGACAAAGCGGCCGGCCTCCAGGGTGCGGATTTTTCGCCGTTTCGGGCAGCGGCGGCGACTCGACGCCATCGCTAGACTCGTTCATCCGATGTGCGGCTTCATTTCGATCTTCGGTCCCGAAGGCTCTGACGTCCTGCAGGACATCCTCACGGGACTCCTGGCAATCCAGCACCGCGGGCAGGATGCGGCGGGCATCGTCAGCTTCGACCAGAAGTTCCAGGCCAAGAAGGGACTCGGCTTGGTGCGCGAAGTGTTCGAAGAGAAGCACCTCGCACGGTTGGCGGGTTCGATGGCGGTAGGCCACGTGCGCTATCCAACGGTTGGCCTGAATGAGGTCGGCGACGTGCAGCCGTTCTGGATCGACTTCCCCGTCGGCGTGGCGATGGCGCACAACGGCAACGTCACCAACTTCCACGAACTGAAGCGGGACTACTTCGCGGCGCGCCACGTTCGACTCGCCAGCAACTGCGATCTCGAGGCGGTTCTGTATGTGTTCGCCGATCGGTTGCTGCGCCGCAAGGGCGATGCAGTTGCGCCGGAGGACGTCGTCGAGGCGACGCGCGAGACCTTTGAACGGGTGAAAGGCGCCTACTCCGTCGTCGGGATCATCGCAGGCGTCGGCATGTATGCGTTCCGCGATCCCTTTGGCATCAAGCCGTGCATCTTTGGTCGCAAGAACACGGAGAAGGGCTGGCAGTACGCAGTCGCGAGCGAGTCTGTCGTGCTGGACGTTGCGGGTTACGAGATCGTGCGCGATCTGAAGGCTGGCGAACTGCTGTGGATCGGCATGGACCGCAAGCCGCAGTTCTTCCAGGTCGGCAGCAAGCCACACCGCCCCTGCAT
>SXPK01000211.1 GCA_005776365.1 Planctomycetia bacterium | reverse complement strand
GGTCGCAACGAGGACTGCCCGTGCGGATCAGGCATCAAGTACAAGAAGTGCTGCGCGCCTGCATTCGACTGACCATGCGCATTTCTTCGTGAGTCCTGCCGTGCGTGACCCAGCGTGGCGCGATCGTGGATCGCGGTCGTGGCTGCGTGCCGCACTGACGATGGCGGTCTACCAACTGGCCTTCCTGCTCGGGCTCTGTCTGTATTCGCCGATCCTGCTGTGGCGCTCGATCGTGGATTCTCGCTACCGGCGGTCGTTCCGTCAGCGGACGGGGCGCGTGCAGCACGTCGCCGATGGCCGACCGATCGTCTGGATCCACGGTGTCTCGGTGGGGGAGATCAAAGCGGCAGGCAACATCATCGCGCGGTTGCGAGTCGAGCGACCCGACTTGCAGATCGTGCTGTCGTCGACGACCCCTAATGGCCATCAGGTCGCGCGGCAGGATCATCCGGACCTGCAGGTCGTGTTCTATCCGCTCGATTTCTGGCTGTGGCCTGCTCGCGCACTCGACCGAATCAGGCCGCAATGCGTCCTGCTGATGGACCTCGAGATTTGGCCCAACTTCTTGCAAGCCGCGGCGCGTCGCGGCGTGCCGGTAGCGGTCATCAATGGGCGCATCTCGGAACGGACCTTCCACGGCTATCGGCGGGCAAAGGGACTGCTGCCGCAACTCGATCGCATTCGGTTGTTCTGCGTGCAGAACAACGACTATCAGCAGCGATTGCTGGACCTCGGGGTCGACCCAGCGACCGTCGTCGTGACCGGCAACATGAAATACGACAGCGTGGCGATGGGCACGCATGCGGAAGCGGGCGCCATGCTGCGCCGCTGGCTTGCTGCCCCAGGTCGACTCGTGCTCATCGCAGGTTCGACTCATGCCGAAGAGGAGGTCATGGTGTGCAATGCGGCTGCAGCACACCCTGGGTGCGCCGGCATCCGCATCGTGGTCGTGCCTCGACATCCTGAGCGATCGGCAGCGGTCGTGGACTCACTGAGGTCCAGCGGGCGGTTGCCGGTGCGATGGAGTGAGACGCAAGACGGGACTCTGCCGCTGGCCGAGAACGCGGTGCTCGTCGTCGATGCGATTGGGCACTTGCAGAAGTTCTACGCGGCGGGGGACATCGCGTTCGTCGGTGGCAGTTTGATCCCACATGGCGGGCAGAACATGCTCGAGCCCGCAGCCCAGGGACGCGCCGTGGTGTTCGGTCCGCACACGACGAACTTTCGGACGGACGTCGATTTGTTGCTGCAAGAGGGCGCGGCGATCTGCGTCGCGGATGCGCAGGCGCTCGGCGTGGAGCTTGCGCGTCTGTGTTCGGATGCGTCGTTGCGAGGCGCGTTGGGCGCAAGGGGTCAGGCTGTGATTGCGCGAAACCAAGGAGCCACCGCGCGCACCTTGGCGCGGTTGCGAGATGTCCTGGGCTGACGAGCGCGGCGCAGATGCCTGCTCGCAGCAAGTCGCTGCCAACAAGCGGGCTCGCTAGCTCAAGATCGCAAGCAGCAGGACGAGCGCGAGCGACAGGATCGTGAACGCCAACGAAGTGCGACGGAATGCGGGCGCTGCAATCAGCAGGTTGTGCATGGGCTCCTGGGCGGCCGGGAACTGGCCAAGCACGAAGCACGATCCTGCTGCGGCCGGCTTCGCGGAATGCGCACATGGGCTGGTCGGGCGCCATTACCGCGAGCACCGACTCGGTCGAGGCAGCAGCACAAGTCTTGCTAGGTCGAAACGCCCGCCTCGCTAGACTCCGGCGCAACCCGACTCGACAGAGCCCGTTGGTAGGCGGAGTCTTGCGCGAGTCGTGTGGCGCAAGCGCCGGCACTCGGAACCAACTCACCCCAATCCACTCATGGACGCGCAAGAATCCCTGCAAGTCAGCTTCTGCGACCTATGCAACACCTCGGTGCCGCATCAGGACTTTGCGCAAGACCTGGCGATCCGACACGCTGGCAAGACGATCGGGAGTTGCTGCCTCGTCGCGATACGAGGCGCTGCGAAAGCCGCTGCCTCATCGCCCGTTCGGCCGTCATCCGACTCGCGCGCGTTGCCGATCGGCATCGCGTTGCTGGCCGCGGTCGCTTCTTCGGCCTTGTTCCTCGACTACCGTGTTGGTCAGGTCGAGGCGACGACTGGTTTGGCCATCGAGCGAATGCGCGAAGCCTTGAAGTCGCAAGCGGACGTCGTCCAGGACACCAGCGTCAAGCTCGACGCGCTGGCAGCGCGGGCAGACATCGACCGGATCGAGGGCAGCGTCAATGCCCTGCAAGCAAGTGGCGACGCGGCCGCTGTGCGAATGCGCGAACTCGCGGCTGCGCTCGACGCGTCGTATGCGTCGGTGCGGGCGTTGCAGTCTGGAGTGCAGCGGCTGGAGGCAGCAAAGGGCGAGCACATGCCGACGCTGGATGCGTTGCGGCGCGAGATCCAGCAGCAGTCTGCCGCCATCGCTGATCTCGCCGCGAAGCCGCGGCCTGCCGCCGCGGAGGTCGCTTCGGCGCCTGAGTCCGCGGCGCCAGCAATGCCCATGGTGACCGGATCGCCGGGACTCCCCGCCGCGCTCGTGCACCAGATCGGTCGGCTTTCGGATCGGGACGAAGGCGTGCGCTTCGAGGCTGTCGACGAGTTGCTGCGCAGCAAGGACGCCCGCGTGCTGCCGAGCCTGCTGCCGCTTGCAAAGGACCCGGATACCTTCGTGCGCAGGCTGGTGGTCGAAGGCCTCAAGGACCTGCCGTCGCAGGACTGCGTCGACACGTTGCTCGTCGCGCTTGCCGATCCAGAGCAGATCGTCCGTAGTTCGGCGTGGCTGTCGTTGAAGGCAATGACGAAGCAGGACATTCCCTTCGACAGCAGCGCCAGTCGCGAAGTGCGACAGAAGGCGCAGGCCAAGTGGAGCGAGTGGTGGGAGAAGAACCGGGCGGCGTTCGGCGGCTGAATGGGTTCGGATGGGGCTGGTTTGGTGCAGGTTTCATCCGGCGGAGTCGACGTCGGTCGTCGCGTGAAGCGGTCCATTTCGCTACAACACTTCGCCCCTGATCCGGGCTTGCGCCCGATCAAGAACTCCGGGCCCAGAGCCCCAGGACCCGACCAAAATGGCTTGGCAGAACCGCACCAAGATCGTGGCCACGCTTGGCCCAGCGTCGAACACCGCTTCGATGATCGCGCAACTCGTTCGCGCCGGAGTCGACGTGTTCCGCCTCAACTGCGCGCATGCGGATCAAGAGACGCTGCGTCGCACGATCAAGACGATTCGAGACGTCGCTGAAGAAGAAGGATGCGCCGTTGGCATCCTCGCGGACCTCCAAGGCCCGAAGATCCGCGTCGGCAAGCTGAAGGGCGCCGAACCCATCTACCTGAAGCGCGGCGCCGAGGTGGTGATCGACGCAACACCTGGCGTGATCGGGGAGGCTGCGACGAGCGGTGGCCCGATCCAAATCGGCACCGGCTACCGCAACCTCGCCAGGGACGTGCGGCCCAAGGAGCGCATTCTGCTCGATGACGGCAACCTCGAGCTCCGGGTGGTCAACGTCGAAGGCGATCGCATTCATACGCGCGTCGTCTATGGCGGCATGCTCCATCAGTTCAAGGGCATCAACCTGCCGGGCAGCAAGGTCTCGACGAGTTGTCTTTCGAGCAAGGATCTCGCTGACCTGGCGGTCGTGCTCGATGCTGGCGTCGACTTCGTGGCGCTGTCCTTCGTACGTTCGCCTGGCGACGTCGTGCAATTGCGCGGCCACATCCAGAAGCGAAAGGGCGACGCGCTGATCGTTGCCAAGATCGAGCGGCCCGAAGCAGTTGCGTGCTTGCCGGAGATCCTCGCGGTCGCTGACGTGCTGATGGTGGCGCGCGGTGACATGGGCGTCGAGATGGGGCCCGCGGCGGTCCCGCCGGTCCAGAAGCGCATCATCGCGATGTGCAACGAAGCTCGTAAGCCCGTCATCACCGCGACGCAGATGTTGGAGTCGATGGTGCTCAACCCGCGGCCGACGCGCGCCGAGGCCTCGGATGTCGCGAACGCGATCTATGACGGCACGTCGGCGGTGATGCTCTCGGCCGAGACCGCTTCGGGTCGCAATCCGGTGCGAAGCGTGCGCACCATGGAGCAGATCATCCGCACTGCCGAGAAGAGCTGCTACACCGGCATGGCCGAGCGGATGCGTCGCCGCGTCACCGGCAACTCCAGTGTCTCGGTGGCGCAAGCGACCGTGCGGGCTGCAGCCTATGCGGCCTACGAAGCGCAGGTGCGCCTGATCGCGGTCTATACCGAGACCGGCACGACGGCGAACCTGTTGGCGGGCGAGCGGCCGCCGACGCACATCATGGCATTCACCCCCTCGGTGCGGACCATGCAGCGGCTGGCTCTGACGTGGGGCATCACCGCGAGCAAAATTCCGCCCAAGCGTACCTCCCACGAGTTGACGGTCGCCGGCGACCGCATCCTTCGCTCCGAGGGCTGGGTCCGGAAGGGGGACCGCATCGTTCAGATTGCAGGAACGGTTCGCGAGACGGGCCTGACCAACACGATGACGATCCGAGAACTGTGATGCGGGCTTCGACCCTAGTTCCCGTGGCGCGCGGGTTTGGCTGGCGCCAGAACCCTGGCCTAGAACCCGATTGCCACCGTTGACTCCCGAGGGTCGGTCGCTAGCATCCTTCGCCCTTCCCGATCCAGGTGAGGCTCTGCCGGGCCCCGCCGACTGCAGCAGGCAATGACCAAGACCACCTTCGCTACCGAGGCCGACGTCCAGACCGCCATGAACACATGGCGCGTCGTCGATGCGTCTGGCCAGGTTCTGGGCCGGCTGGCGACCGAGATCGCCACGGTTCTCATGGGCAAGCACTCGCCCCGCTACACGCCGCACATGCTCGTCGGCGAGGGCGTCATCGTCCTCAACGCCGGTCAGGTCAAGATCACGGGCAACAAGGGCGAAACTCGCGAATACACCTACTGGACGGGCTATCCGGGTGGTCTCCGCACGGTGACGCTCGGCGACTATCGCGCCGACGCTCCTGAAGAGCTCATCCGTCTCGCCGTGCGTCGCATGTTGCCGAAGAACCGGCTCGGCGATGCGATGCTGCGTCGTCTCAAGGTCTACGCCGGCGCCGAGCACCCGCACGTCGCCCAGAAGCCTGCTTCCTGGTCGGGCAACAGCTAATCCAAAGGTCAGAACGTGGCAGTCAACAATCCGTACATCTGGGGCACCGGCCGGCGCAAGAGCGCGACGGCGCGTGTTCGCATCAAGGCCGGCAGCGGCAAGATCATCATCAACTGCCTCGAGTTCGAGCAGTTCTTCAACACGCTGGATTCGCGCCGCCAGGCGCTGATTCCGCTGCAGATCACTGACTCGCGCAACAACTACGACGTCTGGGCCAACGTCACTGGCGGCGGCATCACCGGCCAAGCCGGCGCAGTCAGCCTCGGCATCGCCCGCGCGCTCTGCATCGAGAACGCCAATTTCGAACGCACCCTGCGTGACAATCGCCTGCTCACGCGCGACTCGCGTGAAGTCGAGCGCAAGAAGTACGGCCGCCACAAGGCGCGTCGTTCGACGCAGTTCAGCAAGCGCTGATCTTGCCTTGCCCGACGCGGCGACGAAGATCGCTGCGTCGGACCCGGAACGGGCCTCGCGCCCGACCGCGGAGTTTCCGAGTCCCGTCGCAGAGGACCAGGTCAATGGCTGGCCATTCGCACTCGTCGAACATCAAGTTCCGCAAGGACCGAGTCGACGCCAAGCGCGCGAAGACCTTTGCCATGCTCTCGCGCATCATCATGGTGTGCGCCAAACACGGCGGCGGCTCCGTCGACGGCAACCCACGACTTCGCGACGCGGTCGAGAAGGCACGGCTGGTGTCGATGCCAAAGGATGCAATCGAGCGTGCGATCAAGAACGGAACGGGCGAGCACAGCGTCGGCGATTTCGAGG
>SXPK01000210.1 GCA_005776365.1 Planctomycetia bacterium | reverse complement strand
CCGATAGTTCCGCTTTGGCGGCGTCCATTGCCGCTTCGATGGCGGCGCGGTCCGTGACGTCACCGACGCCGGTGATGACGCGACCGCGAGGAGAGAGCGCGCGGAAGGCCGCAGCAAGGGCCGCTTCGTCGCGACCGAGCAGCGCGACGTGTGCGCCATGTGCGAGCAACGCTTCAGCGATGCCGTAGCCAATGCCCTTGGCGCCGCCGGTCACGAGAGCGCGCTTGCCTTCCAGCGTGCGGGTCATGAGCGGCCTCTGGCAGTGGAAGAAATGGGCTCGGTGGATTGCAGATGCATATGGGGTCGAGGGTTCGTCGTGCGTTGCTTCAGGGACGTGCGCAGGCGAATCTCTTTGCATGCTAGACCGGCGAACAGCACGGCGCGCCTTTGTTCCGATGCGCTTTGGCGCGCCTTCCGAGCAGCGCCGGAGCAAGACCAGCGGCGCCTTTGCCCTGCTGTTCTTGCTCGCGGCCTGCGCGGGTCCACGGTCGGCCTGGCAAGACCGTTCGCCAACTGCGCTCACTGACTACCGGGCTGCCTTTGCTCGCAACGGTGGCACGCGCTGGGTTGACGCCGCTCAGGCCGAGGACTTCATCGCGCTCGCCCGCTCTCGACGCGTGTTGTTCTTGGGTGACCACCACCGCGACGAAGGGCTGCATTCACAACAGCGTGAGTTGCTCGCCTTGCTGTATGCGGCCGGGCCGACGACGCTGCTGCTCGAGGCGGTTGGCGTCGAAGACCAGGGGCCGGTCGACGACTACCTCGACGGTCACATTGGCATGGAGACGCTCGTCGCGACGTGCCGCGCGCGCTTTTCTGGGGCGTGGATCGCGGGCGGCGACGTCGACTCGGAACACTACCGCGGGCTATTGCGCCAGGCGCGCGGCGCGCGAGTCCGTGCTTTGGGCCTAGAACCCGTGCCGCGCCTGCCGCTGCTGCAGCGCGACGCGCGCATTGCTGCGCAGACGCGAGCAGTCGCGACGGCGCGCCCCGATGCGTTGGTCGTAGTCGTCGTCGGCCAGGACCACCTGCTCGGCCCCGGTCGCCTCGTCGAGCGCGTGGCGTTGCCGTGCACCATCGTCGGTGCAAAGCCGTCCGAGTGGCTTTGGCTTGCAATGCCGGTCGCGCCACAGCCCCCCCTGCTGCGCACTGAGCGCAGCGTGTGGTACTTCAGCGAACGCTGAACTCACGCGACTGCAATCGCGCGACTGCATCGAGCGCGGCGACGCGATAGGCCTCTGCCATCGTCGGGAAGTTGAAGATCCCGTCGACGAATGAGTCCACCAGCGCGCCGCTCGACATCGCCATCTGCGCGAGATGCACGAGCTCGGTAGCGCCTTCGCCGAGGATCTGGCAACCCAGCACGCGCCGCGTCCCGGCATCGACGACGAGATGCAAGACGCCGTCGGTGCACGCCGAAATCTGGCCGCGCGCGATCTCGTCGAACCGCGCCGTTCCGATCACGCATTCGGTTCCGCGAGCCGCGGCGGCGTCCGCGTCCACGCCGACGGTCGCAATCTCGGGGATCGTGTAGATGCCGGACGGAATCGTGTCGGCGGCGCCGACGCGCGAAAGACCCAGCGCCGCGCGCATCGCGCGACGACCCTGTTCCATCGACGTCGATGCCAACGAGGGCGGCCCGATCACGTCACCGACCGCGTAGATGTGCGGCGCGGACGTGCGGCAGTCGGCATCGACCGGAATGTGCCCGCGCGCGTTCGTCGCGAGGCCAGCGGCCTCCAGACAAAGGCCCTCGACGTTGGCGACGCGACCGAGCGCGCACAGCAGCACATCGGAACGCGCCTCCCAACCGTTCGAAAGTCTCGCCACCACGGCGTCGACGCCGTTCCATGCCACACTCTGCGCCTCGGCCGAGCCGACAAAGACGCACCCTTCGTTGCGCTCGAAGGCGGCGACAAATCGATCGACGATGCTCTTGGTCAAGAACCCAAGTGGTCGCGGCGCCTTGTCGACGATCGTCACGCGGACGCCGAGCGCCGCGAAGATCGTCGCAGACTCGCACGCAAGGACTCCCGCGCCGAGCACGGTCATCGTTCGCGGCAAGCAGGACAGATTCAGGATCGAGTCGCTGTCGAGGATGCGCTCGTGGTCGATCGGAATGCCTTGCGGCGCGCGGGGTCGCGATCCGGTCGCAATGATGATCGTCGAGCCTCGAACGAGCGCTCGGTCGCCGAACACCGACTCGATCTCCACGACGTGAGGCGTCAAGAATCGCGCTCGACCGTGCCGTTGTTCGATTCCGTTGCGCTCCATCTGGCGACTCAGGAATGCAACGTGTGCCTCGACCACCGCCACCTTGCGATCCATCAGGCTCTGCAGCTGCAGCTCCGGCGGAATCTCGACTGGAATGTGCCGGCCAGCGCGCACGCGAATGCCTGCGAGGCACACCGCAGTCTCGCGCAGCGTCTTGCTCGGAATCGTGCCATGGTGCACGCAGGCGCCGCCCAAGGCGTCGCGCTCGACCAGGCAAACGCGCTTGCCGACTTTCGCGGCCTGGACCGCTGCCTTCTGGCCTGCGGGACCGCTGCCGATCACGACCACGTCGAACGCTTCGGGCGACACGCTCACGCGAGGCACTCCGCCGCGGCGCGAGCCTTGGTTGCCAAGACGAACAGACTCTGCAGCTGGTCTGGGTAGACGTTCAGCATCGCGACGGCCGGATGGCGGCGCACTGCGTCGGCGAGCAACTCGGCTCCTTCCTCCGCGTCGACGAGATGAGCGAGCAGGTCCGCGAGGCAGGCGATCGCGGCGAAGGGCGCATGCACGGTCGCCCGCTCGGGCTCGTGATGGAATGCAACCGCGACCGCGACCGGATCTGGCAGCTTCCAGGCCGCAGCGAGCCGCGCGCCGGCTGACTCGTGGCGCGCGTGCAGCACGCCCGCGAGTTCAGGCAACTCGACGCTGCCTTGCCCGAGGTCGCGCTGGAGATTCGTCAGCAGCACTGCCTTGCCGACATCGTGCAACAGGCCGCACAGGAATGCCGTCTCGACGTTGCGGCGCAAGGCCCGCGCGATCTCGCGCGCCGTGCATGCGGCGAGGGCCGCGTGACGCCAAAGCTGCGCGAGCGCATCGCGGCACGATGGATCGGAGAACACGGTCCCGCGCACGCACAAGGCCAGCGCAAGCTCGGCGACACGCGCGAGCCCAAGCCGCGCGACCGCCTGTTGCAGGGACGCGCACGGCGAAGAGAGTCCGAAAGCGGCCGAGTTGGCGGCCTTCAACACGTTGGCCGCGAGCGTCGGGTCGCGGTGGATCGCCGCCGACAGGGTCTGTGCGTCCACGGATTCGCTCTGGCACAGCGCCAGCGTCTGCGTCATCGCTGACGGCAGCATCGGCAACTCGAGCAAGCCTTCATCGAGACGGCGCGCGACGAGTGTGTCGAGTTCTTGCTGCGTTGCGACCGGCATGGCGTCGGTCGTTCATCGGCGCGGAGGGCACCTCACGCTGAGTCGAACTCCTGCGGCCAAGTGCGCAGCCGATGCTTCGCGAGGCTCTGAGCAATGACGGCCTTGGGCAATCCGGGCAAGCTGCCCATGCTCGCCAAGGCGCGGCGCGTCCTCAGTGTGGTGCCAGGGTCAACGTGGACCTGAGTCGGCCTGCCGTGGTTTCCGCGGATCCAGACACCGCAACCAGAACTCGTCGGCGGTCCGCTCGATGGTCAATCGCCGTCACGACCCGATCGCCGACGTTTGGTCTCGCCGTGCCGACGCTTTTCCTCGAGCCGACGAAGCTTGCTCCCCAAAGAAGGTCGCGGTTTCTTGCGTCGCTTGGGCCGCACGAGGGCGGTCGACAGCAGGGCCTGCATGCGCGCCGTCGCGGCTTCGATGTTGTCGAGTTGGCTGCGGTGTTCGCTGCTGACGACGATCACGCGCCCCTCCATGTCGAGCCGCGCCGCCAGCACTTCGAGAATGCGCGCGCAATCGTCGGGACCGAGGATCGGCAGAGCCGCACGTACGTCAAAGCGCAGATCGACCTTGGTCTCCGTCTTGTTCGCGTGCTGTCCACCGGGGCCGCCGCTGCGTGAGAACGTCAGCGTGAACAACTCCTTTTGCAGCACGCGCCCGTCGCGCAGCCGGATGTCAAACCGAGCCATCGTCCACCCAGTTGCACAGCGGCTGCTGGCGCTTGGCCCACGCCGACGCGAGCGCAGCGGCGCCGTGGGCCGCGGCGTTGTCGTCAACGAGTTCGAAGGAACGAGCGCCCAAAGCCAAGACGCGCGAGCCCAAGAGCTTGCGCAACCCTTCGTTGCCCATGAGCGCGCCGCCACCGATACGCACCCGCAAGCCATGCCAGTCGAGCCCCGCCGCGCGCACTGCCGCGCTAGCGACGAGGCACAATGACGCCATGCCTTCGTCGAGACACTGCGCAGCAACGTGGTCGCCTCGTTCTGCGCAGTCGAGCACCACGGACAGTGCCGCCGCGATCTCCGCCTGAGTGCGCCGCTGCATCACGGCGCCTAGGCGCTGCGGCGACGGCGCATCGAAGGTCTTGCACAATGCTTCGGTGAGCGCCGTCTTCGGGCCCAGCCCATCGATGGCATTCACCACCGCTGCTGCAGCACGATGCACGAGGTCGTAGCCCGAACCCTGATCGCTGAGTAGATGACCGCGACCGCCGGTGCGATGCAGTTTGCCGTGTGGATCGCGCGCGACCGCGAACGAACCGGTTCCGGACCAGACCAACAGTCCGGGACCGCCGACAAGCGCAGCCACGGATGCAGCCAGGAGGTCCCCGACGATCACGACCGGATAAGGAATGCCCGCCTGTCGCACCGCGTCCGCGAGCTGCGTGCGGATCAAGGGATCCCCGGCCCCCGCAATCGCAGCCACCGCGGCCTCGACATCGTCCTTCGGCGCCGCCTCGCGCAGTCGCGCGACGAGCGCGGAAGCAGCGGCGGTCACACTGCTCGCTGCGGCCTGCACACCACCGGCGCGGCCAACGGGTCGTCCAGCCGGGCACCAGGCCCATTCGGTCTTCGATCCGCCGCAGTCGAGTCCCAGGTAAACCATCGCCCTGCTGATCCTGACGGCAAGGCACACTGGCGTAAAGGGCGGCCTGCGATCGCGGCCTCCCTTCCAAGCCGCCGCCGCTGCGAATCGCGATCAGCGCGCCGCAAGCTGTCGGCGAACGGCCAACAGCACCATCTCAGGCTCGATGCGCGCCTGACAGTGCGGCTTGACGTCACAGATCGGCAAGTAACAGCCAAGGCATTCGAGCCCGGTCGGGACGATCTTCTCGCCGCGACCATAGAGCTCGATCTCGGCGGCGGACGTCGGACCAAATAACACGACCGCTCGCGTCTTTCGCGCCGCCGCGACATGAACCGCGAGCGAGTCGCTCGTCACCACCACATCGCACAACTGAAGGCGAGCAGCGAATGCGCCATAGGAGTTGTCGGTGCCGGCATCGAACACCGGCAGACCCGCGAACATCGCCATCAGATCCTTGTGGCGTTGTCGCTCCTCCGGGCCGCCGAGCAGTTGCACGCCAAAGCCGGCCTTCGTGCACAGGCGCACGAACGACTCCTGATGTGCCTTCGTCCACTGCTTGTAGGCCCAGCGGCCGCCGGCGCCGGTGTTGAGGCCGACGAGCGGTCCGTCGAATCCGAAGCCCGAGCGGAACTGCGCCGCGCCAGCGACATCGCGCGATGACGGTTCGAGGATCGGCTCCTTCACCAGCGTGCGCTCGAGCCCGAGCACGTCGGCGACGAGCGCTTGGTAGGTCTCGCGGTTTGCCTTCTTCTTGGCGTCCGACAGCCCCATCTCAAACCAGTGCTGGGCGCCTTGCGACAGCGCCTGCACCTGGCCGTCCTCGCCACGCAAGAAGCCGCGACGTTCCTTGCCGCGCGCCATGGCGGCAAGCGAGGCCGCCTCAGGATCCGCGTCGGGGCAGAGCACGACGTCGAAGACTTCGGTCAGGAGCCGAGCGGCCGTCGCTGCATCGTCAGTCGTCAGCACTTCGTCGACGAGCGAGTTGCCCGCGAACAAGCCGGCGGCGGCCTTCTTGGTGACCCAGGTCACGCGCGCGCCCGGCCATGTCGCGTGAATCGCCGGCAGAAAGGCAGTCGTGCGGAGCACGTCGCCGGTCGCCGCGAGTTTCACCATGAGCACGCGATGGCGAATCGGGTCGTATTCGTCGCAGGTCGCGCATTGCTTGCCGCGCTGCTTGTGCGGCCCGCAGGGACGATCCCACCGCACATGACGGCAGTCGCGACGAAGCAGGAACTCACCCACGCACACCCCCGATCCAATCGAGGCGTGCGCAGCAAGCGCTGTTGCGGTGAGGAGTTCCCGGACGCATGCGGCACCTATCGGAAAGGACCGCGGCATTCTGGACCGCCGCAACCGCGCCTGCCAGCCTGACGTCCGCAGCGGCCACGCCGCGCGCAAGAACCTCCGACGGCATCGGCGCATCGAGGCACTGCACCTGCCCGCACGCAAGCCGCGCCAATGACGGGCGGCTCAGGCCTTCTGCAGGTTCTTGTTGGCGAAGTCCCAGTTGACCAGCTTCTCGAGGAAGGTCTTGATGTAGTCCGGACGTCGATTGCGGAAGTCGATGTAGTAGGCGTGCTCCCAGACGTCCATCGTGAGGAGCGGCACAGCGCCAGTCGTCAGCGGCGTCTCGGCGTTCGGCGACTTGGTGACCTCCAGCTTGCCGTTGCGGATCGAGAGCCAGGCCCAGCCGCTGCCAAACTGCGTCGTGCCGGCCTGCGTGAAGAGCTCGACGAACTTGTCGTAGCTGCCGAAGTCCGCGTCGATCTTCTGCGCAATCGCGCCGGTTGGCTTGCCGCCGCCGT
>SXPK01000209.1 GCA_005776365.1 Planctomycetia bacterium | reverse complement strand
GGTTGGCGCGGTTTGCCTCGAGAAGCACATGGGCGGCCGCGGCATCTTGCTGGGTGGCATTCCGGGAACCGAGCCTGCCACGGTGCTCATCCTCGGTGGCGGCGTGGTGGGGACCAACGCGGCCAAGATGGCTGCCGGCCTTGGCGCGCGCGTCGTGATCATGGACCTCGACCTCGATCGACTTCGCTACCTGTCGGATGTGATGCCAGCCAACGTGTCCTTGCTCCATAGCTCGCCGATTGCGATCCGCGAGCAATTGCCGCACGCGGACCTGATCGTTGGGGCCGTCCTTGTTCAAGGCGCCCGTGCGCCGCGCCTCGTTCGCCGCGAGGACCTCAAGTCCATGAAGGAAGGAACCGTGATCGTCGACGTCGCCGTCGACCAGGGCGGGTGCATCGAAACTTGCAGGCCGACCACGCATGCGGACCCGACATACGTAGTGGATGGTGTGCTGCACTACTGCGTCGCGAACATGCCCGGCGCCGTGCCGCGTACTTCAACCTTTGGCCTCACGAATGCGACGCTGCCCTGGGCCAAGAAGCTCGCTGCCATGGGTGCGGCGAAGGCGGCCAAGGATCCGATCCTCAACACTGCAGTCAATGTTCTGAACGGCGTGTGCACGCACCAAGGCGTGGCCGAGGCATTCGGCATCGGCTACACGAGTCCGGACAAGGTCCTCTGACCTGCGCGTTGTGTCGCGGCAGGAAGTTCACGGAGCGATGACGCAGGACCCGACGCCAGCGGTCTCGCTCCTCGATGCCGTTTGGCTTGGATTGGTCGAGGGACTCACTGAGTTTCTCCCAGTCTCCAGCACGGGTCATCTGATCGTCGCCAACCGGCTCCTCGGCGTCGCCGAGTCACCGCTTACGGTCGGCATTCAACTTGGCGCGATCTCCGCGATCCTGGTGTTGTATTGGCGGCCGTTGCTGGAGGGCCTTCGCACGCAATCGTTGAAGCGCCTTCGCACGAAGCCCAACCTCTGGGCCCAGATCATGGTGGCCGCGGTGCCAGCTGCCACGTTGGGATGGCTGCTCGACGATTGGATCGAGTCGCGCTTGTTCTCGGCCGAATTCGTCGCTGCGACCATGACCATCGGTGGTGTGCTGCTCTTGCTGGTCGAAAGAGTGATTCGCGGTAACTCGCCTCGGATCGACTCCCTCGCTGACATCAGCTACGCGACGGCGTTCTTGATCGGGTGTTTTCAATGCCTCGCCTTGATGCCTGGCACCAGCCGTGCTGGGGCTACGATCGCAGGTGCGTTGCTGCTGGGCCTGTCGCGCACGGCCGCTGCCGAGTTCTCGTTCCTCGTAGGCCTGCCGATTGTCTACGGCGCTGGAGTATTCAAGCTCGTCTCGGAGCGCGAATGTGTGCAAGGCCCGCTGTTGGCCCCGATGCTGGTTGGAGCGATCGTAAGCTTCGTGTCGGCGATCGTCGTGGTGCGACCGTTCGTCGCCTTCCTTCGCGCGCACACGTTTGCGCCTTTTGCTTGGTATCGGCTGCTTGGTGGCGCGCTGCTTGCCGTCGCGTGCGCTAGCGGGTGGATCTGACCAGACCGGCTCGCTCAGCGTTTGCGGTAGCCCAGGCCTTTCAGCACGTGGAGCACCTCGGACCAGTTTGGGAAGTTGCGATTGTGCTCCTTCTTGAACCGGTCGAGCGCGGCGATGAACTCCAAGACTTCGTCGTCGACGGCCAGTCCTAGCGACGCGCTGCGACCCACGTCCTCATCGTCGTCGCCCTTGAGCACTGCCGTGATGCCTTCGGCGGTCGGCTTCGAGTGCTTGTCTGACTCTGTCCTCGAGCGACTCTTCTTCGGGCTTGCCATGCCAACTGGATCGGCAAGAAAGCCATGGGTCCTTTACCGGCGCTGGATCCGGCGCATCGCTGTCGGCAGGACCGGCGCCCGTGTCAGCCGACCGGCTCGCAGAGGCGGCGCTGGATCTCTGCATAGGTGGCTGCAGTCTTGGCGATCACGTCGGGCGGCAGCGTCGGCGGTGGCGGTTGCTGATCCCATCCAGTCGAGAGCAACCAGTTGCGCAAGTATTGCTTGTCGAAGGAGGTCGGGGTGGCACCAGCCTGGACCTCAGATGCTGGCCAGAAGCGGCTGCTGTCCGGGGTCAGGCATTCGTCGATCAGGATCACCTCGTCGCCGAGCAGGCCGAACTCAAACTTCGTGTCCGCGATCACGATGCCGCGTTCGCGCGCGAAAGCGCGCGCAGTTCGATACAGCGCCAACGCCGCGTCGCGAGCACGCACGGCGGTGCGCTGTCCTACGAGTTCGACCACCCGCGAGAACGAGATTGGAATGTCGTGCCCAGTTGCGGCTTTGGTCGAAGGCGTGAGGATCGGCGGTTCGAGTTCGCTCGCATGGAGTAGGCCCGGCGGCAGCGCCACGCCGGAGACGGTGCCGCCCTTTTGGTAGTCCTTCCAGCCGGACCCAGTCAGGTAGCCGCGCACGACCCATTCCACCGGCAGGGGCTGTGCCTTCTTGCAGCGCATCGTGCGACCGCGCAGGAGTGGCTTGTAGTCGTCGGGCACATCAGGCCATGAATCGACGTCGGTAGAAAGCAGGTGGTTGGGACAGACCGCCGCGAGCTTTCCGAGCCAGAATGCCGACGTCGAGGTGAGGACCACACCTTTTCCTGGGATGGGTTCTCGCATCACGACGTCGAAGGCAGAGATGCGATCCGTGGCGACCAAGAGAAGATCGCCCCCGAGTTCAAACAGCTCCCGCACCTTGCCGCTGCCGAGGTGCCTTGCGAATGGGAGTTCGATGGTGCGGAGTGACATGCTCGCGAGAGAATCTGCGGGTGAACTGGCTGCGCTCGTGGGGGAGATGACGCACTACGGAGGTGGGGTCCGCTTGCGGACACCCATCAGGTAGTTGATCTCCGGCCGGTTGTTGGCGCGGTTCTCCACCGTTGGGTCGACCACCATCAGCGTGTCGTAGTTGCGTGAGATGGCGCCTTGCCAGGTCTCACCGCCGTTGCCCGTCACCAGAAGGGTGAGGCCTCCGTCCTGGGCGAGCACGTAGCTGCCTTGGTAGGAGAAGTCGATTCCTTGATAGCCGACAGCATCCAGGCGGAAGGAGCCGCCGGAGGCCAGCGTGAGTTCTCCGACGATACTGTCTGCTCCGGCGTTGGAAGGGTTGACCCAGATCGTCATGCCACCAACGAGATAGGTTCCCAGCACCTGGGCTGGATCCGCCGGCGTCGCCGGCGCATCGAACTTGCGCAGCATGCAGCTCAACCCGGAAGCCGTGTCCGACTCGTCTTCATCGACTCCCAACAGCAAGTCGCGGCCTGCTGCGGCGTGATTGAAGACGCGAGTGTCGGTTGGGGATCCGGTGTTCGTGTAGCCGACGGTGAGCAGGCACGCGCCATTGCCCTGTTGCTGCGCGTCGAGCACATTGGCGACGCTGCCGCTGAATGCCACCGGGACCACGCTCGGGTCAGAGCCCGATTCGAAACCGGTGCCGGTAAGGGCGCGGGCGGCACCGGGGGCGCCGGCTGCGATGTTGATTTCGCCGTAGACCGCGCGAGCGACGGTGCGCGGGGTCTGGATCGCAGCCGTCGCTAGCATCACATGCAGCGAGAAGATCCTCCATGCGCCTTCCAGTTCGTCCTGGCCAGGTTGCACTTTGGCGCCGACATACAAGCCAACTGATGGTGAGTTGCCGAAGGAAACGCGATCGGTGAAGAACAACTCAGGGCGATTGCCAGCGCCTTGCGGCAGGATCTGGTATGCGCCCTGGAAGACAATCGTCGGATCCCTGCTGCCGCCCGACTGGTAGATGTTGAGGGCAGATGTCTGTCCCAACGCATAGCGCTGCGGCGAGCTCGTCGTGGAGTTGGGAAAGGACAACGTGTATTGGCTGTCGTCACGCAGTTCGAGGATGGCACTCCCCGAGTTGACGGCGTCTCCGCGGTTCGCGGCATTGCCGAAACCAGGCAGGCCACGGAACCAGAAGGTGTGGTGGTTTGCCGCGATGATCACTTCGCTCGCCGGCACTTCGGGATCGCCGCCTTCGGCGCACGAAGCGAGGATCACCGTCAAGAACAGGAATGCGATACGACAGTGCTTGTGCATGCGAGAGTGTTGCGCAGTCTAGGAGCCACGGCATCGCGAGTCACGGGCGGCAGAGCATGTTGGCGGCGAAGTGCAGCCCGTTGTCAGTCGGATCTTCCCAGCTACCCTGCGCACGATGATTCGAGCGTGGCGCTTCGCTTGGAACCCCACGTGCGTGCTCGGGTGCGGGCTCGCGGCATGCGCAAGCGTTCCGCCGTCTATTCACGGGCCGATTCCGGTCCGCAACCAGCATCCAGCCCAGCTGACCGTTCTGCACCTCGATCCGGTCGCGGCGACTGCATTGCCGCAAGGTCTTGTCGCTGCGCGTGTGTCGACGGCCTACACGAGCATGTTCTTGGGCGGATCCACGGCCACATCGGCCTTCGCGATGGACGGCGAGATCATGCGGACGAGCCTGGGGCTGCGAACCGGAATCGGCAGCGGACTCGAAATCGGATTCGAAGCGCCCTTGCTGCACACGACCTCAGGCTTCATGGACAGCTTCTTGATCGGCTACCATGACCTATTCGGTTTTCCGGACCAAGGGCGGAGCGAGGTCGAGAACAACCGTTTCCAAGTCTTCGCGGAACAGGATGGGCATCGCGTCTACGAACTGCGTGAGGCGAGTCTGGAGTTCGGCGACGTGCCGATTTCGGGCACCTGCACGCTCATCCCGGTGCGGCGAACCGCCAACGGTTGGGGTGACCCAGGTCTTGCTGCGCGATTTGGCGTCGAATTGCCGACTGGCGATGAGGATGCCGGTTTCGGCAACGGCCAAGTCGACTATGCCCTCGGCTTGTGCGCGACCTGGCCGCTGCCCATCGGGGCGCTGCACGCCGAGGCTCAAAGGACCTTTGCCGGCTCGCCTCGATTGGCGAGGAACGCTGGCTACTCGTTTGCTGACGTCACCGCAGGAAGCTTGACCTTGGAGTTGCAGCCGCTGCGCGGACTCGGGTTGCTGGCGCAATGCAGTTGGGAGACTGCGGCGCTCGCCGACCTCGAACTGGATCGCGCCAACCGCGATGCGATGCTGCTCTGGCTGGGCTCGCGGTTGCGGCTCGAAGGCGATCTATTTCTCGAGGTCGGGTTTGGCGAGGATCTCAGCAAGAACATCGCGCCCGACTTCACGGCTTGGTTGTCCATGGCCTGGTTGCCAGGCGGAGTGAAACCCACGCCGGGGCACTAGGCAGGATTGCTTAGGCGCAGCCAGCAGTGGTGGCGGATGGGACGGGGCTCTGCGGCGGCCGCCTGGGGAACTCCCCCTCTGGACTTAACATAACACTTCTTATCAGAACTTAAGGGGCGGGTCTGTGGGGGAGATTCCGCTCCGCTCGAGAGGCTCGTGCGGCCCTCAGACTCAGACTCTTGCCGGCGCCTTGGTCGAAGTCGGCTGCTTTGGCTGCGCCAGTTTCTGGAGCAGATCGCCCAGTGCGACCTGAAGGCTCGTGAAGCCGGCGTAGTGCACCGTTCGCGCTGGCACCCCTGCCTTGCGCGCGAGTTCGTGCGCCGGCTCCGTCGTCTCGTGCCGATTCCAGTGCAGCAGAACCAGCACGTCGATGCCCTGGCGCAGCCGGTCGCCAATCTGTCCCACGATCTTCTGCGGTGAGATGTAGTTGGTTTCCATCCACTCACTATCGATGCCCCAGCGTTCGCCTAGTTCGACGAATCTCGCGTGGTGTCGGCGCTGACGTTCGTTGCCGCCGACGACTAGGACACGCACTTTGTGACCGAGCTTCTTGTGCAGGTCAGCCGCTGCGCGCGCGCCGGCCTCGGCGTCGGTCGCTGTCTCATCTTGCAGTTCGAGCAATCGTTCGACCGCTTCGAGATCCTCTTTGGCCAGTTCCGGGTGCCGGCACGAGATTTCTTGCAGAAGGCCGAGCGCTTGCTGAAGCGACTCGACTTCCTTGCGCGCCCGTAGCGAGCGCGCGATCGCCAGTTGGATCTGGGCACGCTCGTATTCTTTGCCCTCCATCTCGTCGTAGAGGTTGGCAAGCTCGACCTTGGTCTCCACGTGATCGAGTGCGAGTCCGACGAAGGCCTCGTCGCGCAAGATCTTCTCCAGTTGCAAGAACGCGCCGCGTTGCAGAAGCAGGTCGCGGATTTGCGCGAACCAATCCTTCGCGTGATCGCGCTCCCCGAGCATGTTGTGCGATGTGAGCATCACACGCATTGCCTCGAGCCGCTGGTCGAGATCGACCGCGACCGCCAGCACTCGCACTCCTGCCGCCATCGCCGGTTTCGCCTCCCCGAGCGCCACGTATTCGAGCGCCACGAAGAGCAACTGGTCCGGCGAAGTGCCGCGGCCGACGTCGATGCGATCAAGGAACCGCAGCGCAAGCCTGCGATCGAGCTTCTTGATCGCCTCGTGCACGAAGTAGAACGACTCGAGGTCTGGCTGCACGGTGTCGAGCGCCTTCTCCATCAGACGAAGTGCCCGCGTCGATTCCTCAGAGCAGCCTTCTGCCAGCAGCGCCGCCGCTTGGAAGAATCGCGCGCGATCGAGGATCTGATCGTCGCGGCCATCCTGCCTGCGCAAGCCCTTGGTTGCGAGTTCGAACGAACGGCTTGCCGCGGCGAAGGCAGTGGTCTCGTAACAGAGCAGCCCGCGTAGGAAGTGGGCTTCGGGAGCCTCCTCGTGCGGTTCTGTGCCTGCTCCATCGAGCAGTTCGAGCGCCGCGCTGCGCTCCTTGCGGTCCGCGCGAGGCTGACACTGATCGAGCGAATGCACGCGCAACGCCGAGAGAGCCTGCACGGCGCGACACGAACTCAGCATTCGCGGTGAATCACTCGCCAACTGCGCCGCCTTGGCGGCGTGTTCGTTCGCAAGAGCCCATTCACTAGCCGTCAGGAAACGCGTCGCGAGAGCTTTGTGATAGCGAGCTCGGACGTCGTCGGGCAAGCGGTCGAACCCAGGTATCCGCATCACGCGAGCCAGAACAGACGCGGTGCTCTCCTCGTCTTCCGAATCCTCCCGCGATTCGAGGCGAGACAGCAAGTCTGCGACCGCTGCGTCAACGACGATGCAAAGCTCGGGGGCCGAAGACTCGGCAGCGAGATACTCGATTGCGCGCACTGCGAGCTTGAGATCGCCGCACCAAAACAAAGTGCGTACCGTCAACGGCAGCACCTGCGCCGCGAGTTCTGGCTCCGCGAGCAAGTCGACCAACGACTGTGGATCCTGCAGCAGATCAGCGATCCAACTCCGCTCGCCGCGCCGGTCGTGCGCGCGGAGTTTGCCAAACAGTGCCCAGCGGCGCAGCGAACCGTCGACGGCAATGGGCCAGTCGATGCCGAGCAGGACTTTGGAATAGCCCATCTGGAAGGCGCCAGCCGCGCGTGGGCCCGAGAGCCGCCAGAGGTCGAGGATCTGCTGCCGAACCGCCTCGGCTTTGGCCTCGCCCTTCTCAGCGAGATGAATCTGCTGCAAGACAAGGCGATCGATCGCGGTCTCGAAACCCATAAGACTCTCCGTTCCCGGCCCTATCGGAACGTGAGGGAGCCCGGCTGGCTACGGCGTAAAATCTCCGCGCACGTGTGAGACGACGGAGCGCGAAGGCAGCGGTTCGACTCAGCGAGTGACTCGTCAGCCGATGAGTGCTTCGGCGTCCGGCGGCAGGGCGACGACCGGCCCCGCAAGCGCGTGGCCCTTGCCCTTGGCAACGAGCGATGCGAGCAGCAGATCGCCTTCGCGCACGAGTTGCGAAGTGGCTTTGTCGGCGAGAATCCAGTGGCTGCCTTCGTCGCTGCGGACGCCGAAACCGTCAGCGCCCGTGTCCTCGACACGCAGCAACAAGGGTGCGCTGGCGTCAGCGGTCGGCGCCGAACTCAACGCGACGCCGAGGTCCTGCAATCGTTCCAGGTGATCCAAAAGCGCCCCACTGGAGCCGCGCAGTGCATCCTTGAGCGACAGTTCTTGAGTCGTCTCGGCCCATTGCGAGAACTGCTCGAGTTCGGCGTAGGCGGCGCGAACGGAGTCCGCGCGAGCGCGCGGCTGTGCACGCAGGTAGCAATGGAGCAAGAGGCGCATCACGTCCTGTGCGGTGATATCCTCGAGATTGGCATGTGGAATCGCAGCGTTCTGCTGCAACCCAACCCACAACTGCAAGGTGCCTTCGGCGGAAGTGCCCGATCTCTTCGTTTCCCAAAGATACTCGGTGACCAGAGGGGCAAAGTCCCCCGCACCCATGTCGACCCCTTCTGCGGCATCGAGGATTGCTCGCCCGGCGTCGACCAACGCGTCGTCCTCGTCCTCATCGTCGCCGTCGATGCCTGCCATGGCCTCGAGTTGACGGAACAGGTCCTCGACGTCGCGCTTCTTCGACAAGCCCTCGTCGAGAACGCGCGCGAGTCGCTGGCCTAGCGTCCCGCCGCTGACGTCCTCCACCTGCTGGGAACCAGAAGGCGCTGCGTCTTCGACTGGAGCTTCGACGGCATGATGGGCGTTCCAGAGTTCCAGCAACAGTCGCCGCACGCGGTCGAGGTCGACCTTGGTTTCGAATGCGAGTTGTTCCAGCAAGGGTGCAGTCACAGTGCCCATGCGTGTCGTTTGCGCCAACGAGTCGCTGATTTGCGTCGTCAGACCCGGTGCGCCGCCCTGAGCCATCACGGTCTCCAGTTCGGCCTCGATCCGTTCGACCTGTCGGTGCCCCGGAGCCCCTGCGACTGCTGACAGCCTCGGTGGATCCTGCACGGGCGTCATCTCCCGATTGTGGGTGGCTTGCTGCAGCAGGAGCTTCTCGATCTCGATCTGCGTGAGTCGACGATCGATCTCGAGTCGCTCGAGGTCGCGGCGGAACGCTTCGCCGATTGCATGACCTGGTCGGTAGATCGCAATCGCCGGCGAAGGATGCCAGGTGCCGCGTGAGGCTGGATAGATGCGTCCCACCACCAGATCGCCGGCTTCGATCACTCCGGGCGGGATCGCGAGGTCCTCCATTTCATCATCCTGGAGGTCCCGAACTTCTGCCCGGTCCGCTGTCACGGACTCAACGAGGTAGACGCCAACCCTCGAGGACTCCAACGAGTCGTCGTCGCCAGGCTGCTTCAACACGCCGATCGGCGTGGCTGCCAGTGCAAGACTCTCTTGTTCGAGCAGGAACCACTCTATGCACCGCAATTCTGCTGTGTGGCGGACGGCCTGATGGCTGTCGACACCGAAGAACTCGCGACGTGTGCGCTGGAACTCGGCCGCTAGGCGATGGTCGGCTAGCGCTCGGTCGCGGAGGGTGACGAGCGCGCGGTGCAGTCGGTTGGCGTGAGACGATGGCATCGGGGATGGCGTCGGCATTTTCACCGGAACGGGCCGCAAAAGGTCGCCGCGTCAGGGTGCGAATGCAACGGCGAGGCTAGGCCTGCGGCACGATGGATGCGGTGTCGGACTGGCGGAGGCCCGGCGCGGCGGCACAATGGGTCTTGTGTTCGTTGCGTTCGAAGAGCAGCTGATCCGCGGACTCGATCTGCGCGAGATCTTCCACAACCTGGGTTGGGTCGATGCGGCCGCCCTCGGGGTCTGCGGCATCTTCTGCGTGCTCGGGATCTTCAAAGGGATGATCTGGCAAGTCAGCCGGGTAGCGATCCTGGTTGCCGCCTACTACGGCGCGCTGGAATGGGGCGAACCGCTCTCGACGACCTTGCTCGCATGGACCCACACTGGGCCTGACGCGCCGACCGGCGACCAGGTCACGACGGCGCAATGCATCGCCCATGTGCTGCTGTTCTTGTTCGTCCTTGTCGGCCTGAGCCTGCTGGCCCTGTTCCTACAAGGGCTGGCGCGAAAGGCGGGGCTTGGCTTCTACGACCGGTTGTTTGGCGGCGCCCTCGGTGCGGCAACCGGTGGCCTCGTCGTGCTGGTCATGATGACCGGCGTGCTGCTGTTCCTCCCTGAGACACGGATCGCCAAGGCCGCGGAAGAGTCTCACTCCTTGCGCCTGCTGCAGGATGGGTTGACAGAACTTGGACCAAGGGCTCCAGAACGGCTGCGCACTGTGTTTGCAGCCACTGGCCATCACCGTCAGACTGAGGCGCAAGATTCGCCATCAGTGGACGGCACTGCCACCCCAGCCGAGGCAAGCGGGAGTCGCGACGGCAAGGCTGTCGGCTCCGGTTCGCTCCGCCTGCCAAGTGACGGCGAACCGCGCGACCACTGACCCATCGCGATTCCGCCTTGCGCCGAGCGGGTCCGATGCCGATGGTGCCCGCCCACGCTGGGGGCGCCGGCACTTCGCCGGCTGAGATGCACCCCTCGAACCTGATCCGGATCATGCCGGCGTAGGAAAGCGATGTCCGATACCCCGACCATTCCCCCGCTCGTTGAGCATTTCCCCAACTCCAAGAAGATCGTCCGCGGCGATCTGCTGGTCCCGGAGCGCGAGATTGCCTTGATGAACGGCGAGACCCTCGCCGTCTACGACACGACTGGGCCGCAAGGCTGCGACATGGACGAGGGCCTCCCCCGCCGTCGTCAGGATTGGATCGCAGCCCGGGTGCAGGCTGGCGAGCAAAACCACTCGCAGATGCACTTCGCGCGGCGGGGCATCGTGACCGAGGAGATGCGATTCGTTGCGATCCGCGAAAACGTCGAACCTGAGTTCGTGCGTAGCGAGATCGCCCGCGGTCGCGCCATCCTGCCGGCGAACAAGAACC
>SXPK01000208.1 GCA_005776365.1 Planctomycetia bacterium | reverse complement strand
GCTGCTCTACCAACTGAGCTATGGAGGCGCGAGTTGGGGCGGAGACGGTAGCGAGCGCATCATGCGCATGCAAGCGAGCGCACAGGGATTGCAGCTGCGACCTTGACCCTGCGTCGCACACACGGCAGCATCTTCGCCCCGACTCGGCACGGTGGCTGTAGCTCAGTTGGTTAGAGCATCAGATTGTGGTTCTGAGGGTCGCGGGTTCAAATCCCGTCAGCCACCCCATTTTTCGCGCCCTTGCGGCATGATCGAAGGCTCGCTTCATGAATCCGACTGAAGACGTCGGCGGCCTCGATCCCGTGCGCGAAGCTGCGCTGTGCAGCGGCGAGCGTCTGGAGGCACGCGTCGTCGTGCTGTGGCTCTTGACCGGCATCGCGCGCGCGGCGGTCATGTCCTTCGCCATGATCTTTGGTGTCGACGCCTTGCGCGTCGAAGCCGGGTTGCCGTCGTGGGCAGCGGATGCTGCGTGGGTGTTGTCGGCGTTGCTGGTCTTTACGGCAGTGGTCGCGCCGCCATGGACCTACGCGACCTATCGCTTCGCTGCCGACGATCGTCTGCTGTCGATGCGCTACGGGATGCTGTTCGTCGAGGACCGCCGCATTCCTGTGCCGCGGATGCAGCACGTCGACATCACGCGCGGCCCGATCGAGCGGCTCTTTGGGCTGGCGACCCTGGTCGTGTTCACGGCCGGCAACGAGGGCTCAGCCTTCCGTGTGCCGGGCCTTTCGAAGGCACGCGCCGAAGGCTTGCGCGACCAGATTCTGCGCGCTCGGGGCCTCGATGTCGTCTGAGCCGGCTTCGATGCCGCCAGCGTCGGCCGCGGTCGTGCTGCAAGGCCATCTCCACCCGGCTGTCCTGCTGTTGCGATTGCTCGATGGCCTCCGCCATGCGGCATTGCCGACGCTGCTCGGTGCGCTCGCCGAGCCCATCTTCCTCGTCATCGGGGCGGCTGTGTTCTTGCTGCACGTCGGCTACGGACTGCTGCGTTACCTGACGTTTCAATACACGCTGACGACCGAAGAACTGCGAACTCGCGAAGGGGTGCTGCACCGGCAGGAGCGCCGCATCCCGATCGACCGGATCCAGGACGTCGGCTTCGAGTCGACGATTCTGCGGCGCGCGCTTGGCCTCGCGGTCGTGCGCGTCGAGACCGCTTCGGGCCAAGGGGTCGAAGCCGCGCTCGATTCGCTTTCGCGTGTCGACGCCGAGGGCTTTCGTGAGTCCTTGCTTGCGCTGCGCTCGGCGCGCGCGCGGATGCCATCTTGTGATGCGACCAGCGACAGCCAAGGAGTGCCCGCCGCGGCCATCGCGGCGCCGCAGCCTGAATGGACCGTGTTCGTCGTCGACACCGGGATGTTGCTGCTGCGCGGTTTGTCTGACTTGCGCTTTGGGGCGATGGCGGTCGCCGCGTTCGGTGCCTACGAGATCGCCGACCAGCTTGGAGTGGTGACGCAACTCCAGGGCGTGGGCGACTCGTTCTTTGGTTGGCTCTCGCGTTTTCCGTGGTTCATCGCCGCTGGCATGTTGCTCGCGCTCGTTGCCGCTGCGTTGGCGCTGTCTGCCGCGTTCGCCGCAGTCGGCAATCTGCTCGCGTTCCATGGCTTTCGACTGACGCTGCGACAGAACGCGTTGTGCTGCAGATTTGGTCTGTTGACCACGCGGCAGAAGACGCTGCCGCGCGCGCGCATCCAGCGTGTCCGCGTCGAACAGACTTGGTTGCGCCGACTGCTGGGCGTCGGTGTCGTCCGCGCCGACTCGGCTGGAGCAGGTCGCGGGGTCGATGACGAAGCTCCCGGCGGCTTCGACGTCTTGGTGCCGCTGGCGCGAGCTGCGCGCATCGACGCGCTGCTGCCCGCAGCCTTGCCGGGGCTCGAGCGTGCGGCCGCGCCGGTTCGGCGCGCCAGCCCGCGGCTCGTGGCGCGGCTCGTCGCTCGCGGCTGCATCGAAGCCACCTGCGCCGCCGTCGTCCTTTGGCCGCTTTACGGCTCTGCTGCGCTGCTGGGGCTTTGCTGGGCTCCGATCGCATGGGTGCGGGCTGTCTTGCTTTGGCACGGGATTGCGTTCGCGCTCTTCGACGAGCACCTATTCCTCCGCTCCGGCGCGATCGGCAGCTACCAGGTCTTCGTGCCGACGGCGAAGGTGCAGGCGGTGTCGCTGCGCCGCGGTCCGATCCAGCGGCTGCTGGGGCTGGCGGAAGTTGCGGTCTTCGTTGCCGGCGGGCCACCGACGCGGGTGCCGGACCTCGACTTGCCGACGGCGATGGCCCTGTGCGGCGACCTCGCCGACCGCGCGGCGCATGCGGCGTGGCGCGAATGGCGCACCGTCGCTGTTTGAAACAGCCCGGGTCCTGCGTAGGGTAGGCCGTCGTCTACCCCTCGGCGTCCGTCCTCGGTAACCGCCTCGTCCGAAAGCCATAAGTGCAAAGGCGATGGCGGCACCAAAGACGTGCGCGATCGCCCCAACCCCACGCCCGGCCGCGCGTATCGGCCGCACTTTCTGATGGCTTCATTCGTTCTCGAGCTCCTCGATGGGGACCGCGCCGGCGAGGTTGTGTCGCTCGATGGATCGACGCTCCGAATCGGCCGCAAGCCAGGCAATCACCTCGTGATTGCCGATGAGAAAACCTCTGGCGTTCACGCCGAGGTCGTTTGCGACGGTGGCCGCTACGTGCTGCGCGACCTTGGCTCGACCAACGGCACGACGATGGATGGCCGTCGCGTGACCGAAGTGGTGTTGGGGCCCGGCGATTCGTTCACGATCGGCAGGGTTCGGATCCAGTTCCGAGATGCATCGGCGCCCTCGGCGGCTTCGAGCGTGGATTCTGCAGATGTCGTCGAAGTGGCTTCGCTCGACATCGGGCGACTGAAAGCTGCGCAGGGCAAGGGCCGTTCGACCTCGACCCTCGGGCTGGTCGCAGTCCTCGCGCTCGCCGCTGGTGGGTGGTTCTGGATGCAGTCGCGCGCTGCTGGCGGCGATGCGCAGAGCGACGGTCCGCGTGGGCCGCGCGCGATCCTCGAAGTCGCTGGAACGCGTCTCGAAAGCGGTGCCGGATCGTGCGAGCAGGATGCGGGCTGGAACCTCCGTGTCGCGGGCGTGGGCTTCCAGTCGGGAGCCCCAGCGCACACCGGACAAGGCGCCTTCGAGGCGCAGCGTTCGGCGGAGGGCCAGGACTTTGCCGTGGCCGCGACAGCAGCCGAGATCCGTGTGCTGCCGGGGCGCTCGATGCTCGCGCAGGCGCATCTGCGCACGACTGGTGCTGCGCGCGCAGCGTTGCGGGTGGCGTTCTGGAGCAGCGCGGACACGATGCCCTTCCGCTTCCGCGCCGGCACGCCGCTGTCTTTGCACGAAGGTTGGCAACGCGTCGAGTTCGCGACCGCGACTCCGCCCGGCTGCGACCGCTGCTGCGTCGAGATCGTCGCGGTGCTGCCGGACGAGAACAGCCGCGCGCAGTGCGATGACGTCGCGCTGACCGAATCGGGCAGCACGCAGGCGATCGAAACGAAGGTCGGTGAGAACGGCGCGGTGGTCGGAATCGGCGCCAGCCTTGCGGTCCGTTCGATGGACAAGGACGACCCTGCGGTGATGCTGTGGTTGCGGCCGACGGACGTCGCTCCCGAGTTGCGAGGCTTGCACGCTGCGGACCTGCTGACCCTCAGCGATGTCGGCGGCGCGGTCGACGTCCTCGCGGATGATGCCGGCGCGCAGTTCATCGTGACCGGCTGCCAGAAGGTCGAACTCGGGTTTCCCATCGACAGCGGCAGCGGGATGCTCGTCGATGCAGGCGCTGGATTCGTTGGCGTCGAAGAGGGAGCGGCGATGACAGCGACTCGCGCGCTGCTCGGCGACCGTTCGACGCGTTGCCTGATCGAGACAAAGGAACCTACCTCGATGCAAGGACGAGCCGCAGGCGGCGTGTTCCGGTTGCAGTTCGGCGGCAGCGCGTGGCGCATGCAACTCGGCTTCCGCCAGGAACGACAAGAAGCGCGCGAGCGATTGCGCGCCGCCGAGGCGGTCGCGGATGCCGAGCCGGGCACGGCGCTTCTCGCGATCCGCGAGGCGCTCGCCACGTTCCCACACGATGCGGAGACGGCGGCCTTGCTCGCCGCGCGTCGGGGCGATCTCCAGCAGAAGGCGCAGGATCATCTGCAGCAACTCGCGAAGGATCTCGACGAGGCCGAGTTCTTCGACACCAGAGGCGGCTTCTTGCGCATCGTCGCCGAGATCGAGCGGCTCGTGCGCAGCTATGGCGAGGACCACATGCCCGACAGCAAAGGCGCGATGGTCATGCTCAGCCGAGCAAAGGAGCGACTCGCGCAACTCGACGGCCAGCGGGCGCAGGACGCGCGGAATCGGCTGACGGCGATGGCCAAGGCCTTCGAGGAGGCCCAGCAACCTGGCCTCGCAACCCTCGTGCGCGATTACGTGACGCAACGCTTTTCCAAGCAGGAGTGACCATGGCAGGCGTAGCGATCGACATCGGCGGACACAGCATCAAGGCCATTGCGGTCAAGGTCGGCAAGCACGGCGTCCAGGTCACTGGGTTCGCCGCGGTACCGACCGAAGAAGGCGCCGCGAGCCTGCGGCCGGGGGGCAAGCCGCCGAAGGGCGCGGTCTGCGGTCTCTCCGGCCGCGACATGAACCTGCGCTACAGCCAGTTGCCGCCGACACCGGACTGGCAGTTGAAGAACTTGATGGACCTGGAGATCCAGGACCTCGCGCAGCAGTCGGGCGGTTCCTTGTCCGCTGACTACAACCTGCTGCCGACCTTCGATGCGGAGTCCGGCGTCGACACGGTGCTGCTCGCGCTCGCGCGTGACGAGGCCTTGGCGCGCATGACCGGCGTCGTGACCGAGGCGCAAGGCAGCGTCGAAGCCTTCACGCCCAACTGCATCGCGATCTACAACGCCTACCTCAAGTGCGGCCCGGTCGAGCCCGATGCGGTCGTGTGCCTCGCCAACGTCGGCCATGAGACGATCGACCTCGCGTTGGTCAAAGGCACGGACTTGTTGTTTGCGCGCAACCTCACCGGCGGCGGCAAGGCGCTCGACGATGCGATTGCCGCGGCGTTCAACGTCTCGCCGCGCAAGGCGGAGACGCTCAAGCGTGATCTGGTCGATCTCGACCCGCAGAGCCGTGGCAGCTATGCGTCCGGGCAGTCAGAGAAGGTGACGCTCGCAGCCGGCGGCTCGGCGAGCGAGATCGTCGCGGCGATCCAGAGTTCGGTCGCATTCTGCAAGGCGCAGACCAAGATCGCGGACTTGCAGCTGCACAAGGTGCTGTTGAGCGGCGGCAGCGCGCGCATCAAGGGCATCCGCGGGATGCTGCGCGAGACGTTGCGCTGCCCGGTCGAGCTATTCGATCCATTCGAGAATCTCGATCTGTCCGCGTTGCCGCCTGGCGATGCGGAGCAACTGCAACAGATGCGCAGCGAGGCGGTCGTCGCGCTCGGACTCGCCGTGGGCAGCGTCGACTCGACGCTCTACTCGCTCGAGATCCTGCCGGCCGCGGTGCAGAAGCGCCGTCGCTTTGTGCAGCGCACGATGTTCAACATCGGCGCTGTGGTTGTCGGCATCGTTCTTCTCGTCCTGCACGCGAAGGCACAGAAGGCCGCGATGGAGGAGGCGTCGGCTGCGCGCCGCAAGGTTGCGAGCGCCTACAAGCAGATCCAGGACGTCGACCAACAGGCGCAGGACATCGTCACCAAGTGCCTCGAGGACCGCGCCGTGGTCGATCACCTCGCGGCGCAGGCTGTGCCTTTGCATGGCGCGCTGCGCGTGATGCGCGCCGTCACGTCGTCGTTGCCGTCGCAGGTGTGGCTGACCAAGGTCGGCGTCGAGATGCGTGGCGCTGGCACGCAGGACAAGAAGCCGGTGATCGAGATCAAGGGCCGCGGCAAGGAGCTCGATGGCGCCAACGTCAGCAACGTGCTGCTCGAGTTCTCGCAGCAACTGAAGAAGAACCCGTTGCTGGTCGAGGCCGGTGCCGTGCCGACCATTGCGCTGCCATCGACTGGCGACAGCACGGTGGAGTTCACGTTTACGATCGAGTTCGGGAGGAAGAGCTGATGGACGTCGGTGCTTTCGTGCAGGAGAACAAGCGCTGGTTGCTCGGTTGCGCCGCCGGGCTGGCGGTCTTCTTCGTTGCGCGCAGCATCATCGGCTCGATCTACGATCCGATGGTCGACCGTCGCGCCGCGCGCGGCGTCGTGCAAAGCGCGCAGACCTCCGAGGTCTTCGATCGCAAAGGTCTCGCGGCCGCGATCGCCGAGCAGGACGAACTCGCGGCTGCGCGCAAGCAGCTCGAGAGCGAGTTGGGCTTCACGCGCAGCGAGGCGTTCACGCTCGACGGCAAGGGCCTCTCGCCAGACGAGTTCCTCGGCAAGGTCGGGCGCGAACGCAAGCTCGCGATCCTGAAGGCCGCGAGTGAGCGCGATGTGCAGGTCGATCCCAACCGCGACCTGACCTGGACGCATTCGGCGAACGGCCTCGAAGAGATCCACAGCGCATTGCTCGGGCTCGAACTGCTCGACGAGGCGTGCCTGCGGCTGTTCGCGGCGCATGACGCCACCCGCGCCGCCGATGCGCAGGCTCAGGGCCTCGTCGCATTGCGTATCGGCGTCGAACCACGCAAGTCATCGCGTCGCGCGCCGATGCGCGGCCAGAAGCCGGGGCAAGTCGACGTGCGCGAGTTCCTCGAGCAGGAACGCGTGTTGTTCGAGTTCCGCAGCGACGAGCCGACCGCGATGCGGTTCTTGGAGTCTCTGCGCAAGCCGGGCCGCACGTTGACGCTCGAAGCCGGGCTCAAGCTGACGCACTCTGGCCGTCGCTCCGATCCGGTCATCGTCACGGGATCCGTGGTCGGGATCGCCTTCAAGCCGGCGAACGAGAACAAGGAGTCGAACTGATGGCGCTTCGCAAGGAGCAGGTCCTGGTGCTCGCCGCCATCGCGATCGGCGCGCTGGTCTACAAGAGCGGCATGGACGAGGGCTGGCGCGCGCCGTCGCTGTCGCCCAAGTCAAAGGAGTATGTGAAGTCGGCGCTGCCGTCGGCGCCTTTGGTCGGCGATGCCGCGACGGAGCCTTCGACGCGACGGTTCTTTCGCGAGCCCAGCGAGACGCAGCCGCTGCCGCCGCGGCCATTGCCCTTCCCAGCGTTGGAGCCACTTGCGTTGGTCGCGCTGCCACTCGATCCCGGCCCCGACCTTGCGCGCGCGGACCTGTTGCTGGTCCCGGGCGGCGTGACCGCAGATGTGGTTCTCGATGCCGCCGCGACTGATGCTCCGAGTGCCGAGAAGCCGGCCGAAGCGAGCGGAACCGGCGTGCAGGAGACGCGTGAGCAGAAGAAGGAGCGCTACCGCCGCGTCTACGATCAGGTCTGGTTGACGGGGCAGAGTGAGGAGCATTTCGGCATCCTGCGCGCGCCCGGCCACGATCTCTTTGATCTCGAAAGCCGCGATGGCGCGAAGCTCGAGGGCGTCGTCGTGCACCTGCTGGAGTTCTCGATCGCAGACGAGAAGGTCAAGCCACCCGAGGCGATCTTCGGCAACGACGAGCGCATCCGCGTCACCAAGGTGCGGCTCGCCGACACCTTGAAGAACCGCGTTGCTCGCGCCGTGCGATCGGTGCCAGCCGATGCCGCGCACGCGCTCGATCGCGACAAGCTGATCGACCAGTTGTTGCTCTGGGCGCGCGATGACGCCTGGGTGTTCGACATCGCGCTCGAGCAGGCCGATGTGCTCGCCAAGACCGAGGCCGGCCTCGCGGCCGTTCGCGCGAAGGCGCGCGTCTTGCGCGTGAAGGGCGATTTCGCCGCGGAGCTGACGCTCTACGAGTCACTGCCCGAGACCGGTGCATCCGCGGCCTTCCGCTTCGAGGGCCTGGGCATCCTGCAAGGTCGACTCGGCCTGCATGACGCCGCCGAAGCCAGTCTGCGTCGGGCGATCGAACTTGCGCCGACCGATGCGCGACCGCATGCGGCGCTGGCCGGCTTGCTCCGTCACCGCGGCCTGCCACGCGAAGCCTACGAGTTGGCGCAGCGAGCGGTCGCGCGACTCGGCTCGGTGTCGGATCCACTCGAACGCATGCGGGTGATCCAGGTCTCGATTGCCGGCTTGCTCGGCATGGGCGACCTGGACGCTGCGCGCGATGCGCTATCGAAGTTCGGCTCCTATCCGCCTGGCACCTTTTTGGCCGCGGCTTCTTCCTACTTGCGCGCATGCATCGACTACGCAGCCGGGCAGTTGCCCGCGGCGAAAGACGGCTTCCGCAACGCCTTGGCTGCGGGTTTTGGCTCCGCTGCCCAACTCGGCGCGGCGGCTTGCATGGCGCGGATGTCGGAGTGGGTGGAGGCGAAGGCCGCGTTCGAGTCGGTCGTCGGTGACGCGCCGCTGCTTCGCCATCAGGCGCTCGCGGGATTGGCGTTCCTCTATCTTCGCATCGGCCAGAACGAGTCCGCGGCCACGCAAGCGGATCGCGCCTTGGAAGCAGACCCCGGCTACGCCTATGCCCACTATCTGAAGGCTCGCGCCCTGGCTGGAATGGGGCAGCCCGGCAACGCGATCGAGTCGCTGGCTGCGGTGCTCCGCTTGCGCGATGACTTCGTTGCGGGGTTGGCCGAAGTC
>SXPK01000015.1 GCA_005776365.1 Planctomycetia bacterium | reverse complement strand
CTCTGGAAAGCACGCAGGATATTCTGCGAGACTTGCTCCGCTCGAATGAAAGAATAATTACTATCGAAGATATACAAAAAAGGGTAGCTAATCATTACAATATCAAAATATCTCCCAGGCGGGAACGCGGCGACGCTTCCTGGGATCGATGGGCACCGGCTTCGGTGCGCTCGCGCTTCAGGCGTTGACTGGACTAGAGGCTCAGGCGGCCTCCATCCGGACAGGGCCCGATCCTCTCAACCCGTTCGCACCGAGACCGGCCCCGCTGCCCCCGAAGGCCAAGTCAGTCATCTTCCTTTTCCTGGTCGGTGGCCCCTCCCAAATCGACACCTTCGACTACAAACCGCTGCTGCAGAGCAACCACGGCAAGCCCCTTCCCTTCCCGAAGCCACGCGTGACCTTTGCCGAGACCGGCAACCTGCTTGGCTCGCCCTTCCGTTTTGCGCAGCACGGCGAATGCGGCGCATGGGTCAGCGAACTGTTCCCACATATCGCTCGCTGCGTCGACCAACTCTGCTTCCTCAAAGGTCTGCACGGCAGCAACGATGCGCACGGGGGCGCGTTGCTCAAGATGCACACCGGCAGCGACACCTTCGTCAGGCCGAGCATCGGCTCGTGGGCACTGCACGGCCTGGGGTCCGAAAACCAGAACCTGCCTGGCTTCGTCACGATCTGTCCGACGCTGGGCCATGGCGGCGTCAACAACTGGTCCTCGGCGTTTCTGCCCGCGCTCTACCAGGGCACTCCGCTCGGCAACGCGAGCATCAAGGCCAAGGACGCGACCGTGCAGTTTCTGCGCCGCGAAGGGGCCGACCAAGCAGCGCAACGCCGTCAACTCGATCTGCTGGCGGAGCTCAACCGCGAGCATGCCGAGCAGCGCGTCGAGGATCCGGTGCTGCGTTCTCGCATTGCATCCTTCGAGCTCGCGTTTCGCATGCAGATGCAAGCCAGCGACGTGCTCGACCTCGGCGCGGAGACCGATCAGGCAAAGCGCAACTATGGCCTCGAAGACCCGCGGACGGAGAACTTCGGCCGTCAATGCCTGATGGCGAGGCGATTGCTCGAACACGGCGTGCGATTCGTGCAAGTCACGCACAGCTACAAGTGGGACCAGCACTCCAACCTGCAGCAGGACCACTCCAAGAACGCAGCCGAGGTCGACCAACCGATCGCAGCACTGCTGTCGGACCTTCAGCAACGCGGCATGCTGGAGGACACGATCGTCTGGTGGGGCGGCGAGTTTGGTCGCACTCCAACCAGCGAAGGTGGAACAGGTCGCGATCACAACCCACACGGGTTCACCCACTTCCTGGCCGGTGGCGGCGTTCGCGCAGGATTCTCCTACGGAGCAACGGACGACTTTGGCTACCACGCGACGCAGGACGCGATGCACATCCACGACCTGCACGCAACCCTGCTGCACCTCCTCGGCCTCAACCACGAACAGCTCACATTCCGGCACGCGGGCCGCGACTTCCGACTGACGGATGTCTACGGCAAGGTCGCCGGGCCAGTGATCGCTTGATGAAGGCCGATTCCGTCAGCGCCTGCGACGGTCCGCTTCGATCAGTTCACGCGCTGAGTCTTGCAGGCCGATTCGCTCGAGCAGTTGTGGGAACTCATCCAAGCGATTCTCGCCAAGCGGCGGCAGCAGACCTGCGCGAGAAGCTTCGGTGAGAATCGCAACTGCCTCGCGCCCGAGCGCTCGCGCCCCATCGAGATCCCCGGCGTCAAACCTGACGCGCAGGAGACGACGCATGGTTTGGGCATGATCGAGCAAAAACCTAGGCTCCTGACCCAAAGTGGAACGGACCCTGGTGTGGATCTCCATGGCTGCCTCGAGTTGCTCGATGCCAGCGCGTGGGTCCTTCTGCTGCTCCACATCGTGCTTGCGTGAACCGAACACACTGAGCGCTCGCGCCAGCAGCGCCTGGTATTCGACGTGGTCCGGCCGTCGCTGCACCAAGATGCGCGCTTCTGCCACCGCGCGTTCCAGATCGATCGGTGCGGAGAGTTCACCAGCCGCAGTAGCAGGCTGGGGGCCGGGGCGCAGCCGATTCCTCGGCATCAGCGCTTCGCAGAGTTCGAACCGGTACGAGTCGACGTCAGGGTAGTTCGCGACCAGGGTCTGCAGGATGCCGACGGCCGTGATCGCGAGATCCGGGTCGCCTTCCGGTCGCAGACCGCGCCGGGCCTGCATGACAAGGCATCGAGCCTTTAAGAACAGCGACTCAGCGTCGTCCGGCACTTCAACCAGCAGGGCATCGAGCAACTTCTGCGCAGCATCGAGGTGTGTCTTGGATTGCTGCCGCAGTTCCTCGAATCCTTGCGCATTCATCTGTCGCCGCTGGGCGACAACGTCAGGCTCTGCGCTTCTCCTCGGATCGGTTCTCGGGTCGGCCCTCGACTCCCGTCCGCCAGCGCGACGCGCGCCCTGTCGGTCGTCCGTCGGACGACCTGAAGGCATCGTCCGCCTGCCGCCTTCAAGGCGCCCCTCGCGAACTCCAGTGGCCGTCGCCAGCAGATAGTGGGCGCGCGCAACCAGCCGGCGATCGTTTCGATTCGAACTCGAGTCCACGCTCTGAATCAGCGACAGCGACTCCGCGTAGCAGGTGGCAGCAAGTCTGGGTTGACCTCTTCGCATCTGCACCTGGCCAAGCTCCTGCAGCAAGGCAGCGAGTTCGGGTTTCTGACCCGAATCAGCAATCTCACGCAGCAACGCTGTCGCTCGCTCGTAGGCCGCGACAGCCTCGTCGCCACGACCCAGCCGTTGTTGGATCGCGCCGACCCGCGCATAGCTGCGCGCGGTCTGCTGCCGCAACGCCACGTTGTCGCGATTGCGTTCCGCGAACCGGTCGTAGAAGTCCAGCATGCGTTCGAGGAGCGCGAGGGCATCGGCGTCGACTGGCGGCGGCAATGCAGCCACCGTCGCGCCATTCTCGGCGCCGTCTTCCACCAGGGCGTCCAGCGGATCTCTGCCGACGATCGTGTCGAACACGTCCTCGAAGACTTGCAGCGAGTCGGCGAGGTTGGCGCGGTCGCGTTCGCTCGTGAGTCGCGCAGCGGCCTCGCTCACCCGTGCTTGCTCCAGCGCGCCTCGGGTCGTCCAGTACGAAGTCCAACCGACGATCGCGGCAGTCGCAACCGCCAGGCAGGCAACAGCCCCGGCTGCGGCCAAAGCGCGGTTCCGTCGGCCCCAGGCCCACAGCAGTTCGAAGTTGGACTGACGGCGGGCGGCGATCGGGCGATCCTCCAAGAAGGCGCGAAGATCGCATCCGAGTTCCGCCGCGTTGGCGTAACGACGCTGCGGGTCTATCGCCATCGCCCGCGTCAGGATCGTCTCGAGATCAAGCGGCGCGGACGGCATGAGGCGGCGCAAGGTCTCGACCTTCCCTGCCCGGATCTTCTCGATCAACTCGGCGCGCGTCTCGGCCACGAACGCCGAACGCAAGCAGGCGATCTCGTAGAGCGTGGCACCGAGCGCATAGACCTCGCTGCGTTCGTCGTATCGCCCGTCGAACTGCTCCGGAGCCATGTACTGCAAGGTTCCCAGCACATCGCCGGTGTTGGTCAATCCATTCTGCTCCAAGGCCTTTGCCAGCCCGAAGTCAGTGACCCAAACGTGCCCCTCCCGGTCGAGCAGCAGGTTTGCAGGCTTCACGTCGCGATGCAGCGCTCCGTGATGGTGAGCATGATGCAGCGCCTCCGCAACCTCGGCCCCCGCACGCGCGGCAAGTCGACAGCGCTCGCGCACCGCACTGACTGCAGCAGGATTAGCCTGCTTTCGCATCGACTTGACGACAGCATCAAGTCCTTCGCCGTCGATGAACTGCATTGCATAGAAGTGCAGGCCATCGGCCTCCCCACTGTCGAACACCGGCACGATGTTGGTGTGGTGCAGTCCAGCTGCCGTCTGGGCTTCGCGCCGAAAGCGCTCGAGTTGATTGCCGGCCAGCAGGCTCGCCTGCGGCAACACCTTGAGCGCCACGCGACGATTCAGCGACTCTTGCACGGCCTCGAACACCACTCCCATCCCGCCGCGTCCGACTTCGCGGACGATGCGGTAGTCGCCCAGCCGCTCGATCTGCGGCACCACGAGTCGCTTGCCGCCGGTCGCAGAAGTCTCGCGTTCTCGCTTGCAGCCCTCGAGCATCAGCAGCGTCTCGCAAAGATCGCGCAATTCGAGGCCGCGATCCGGATGCCTGGCCGCGAATCCCTCGGGAGTCACATTGACGCCCTTGCGCACCTCGGCGAGGAACTCCTCAGCCAGGAGGTCAAGCGGGTCGCGACTCTCGTCGTTGTTGTGGCCTTGGCCACTCACGGTTCTGTAAACCCTCCGATCAAACCCTTCAGCCGCGTCAGCGCACGGACGTAGCGATTGCTGGCGGCGTTCTCGCCAATGCCCAGCAGTTGCGCGACTTCCTTGTTCGACAGGTCCTCGAAGTGGCGCAGGGTCAGCACCTCGCGATCGATCTCATCCATCGACTCCAAAGCCGCGGTGATCTGCTTCTTCCACTCGTCGCGGATGGCAGCCTGGCTCGGCGACGTGAGCTTGCCCGCGACGAAGCCCGACAGGCACTGGCTGTTCGCGAATGCGCGCTCTCGAGCGGCGGTGCGCTTGCCGGCCCCAAGATGCCTTCGATGCAGGTCGATCAACGTCTGCTGCCCCACCATGCGCAGCCAGATGTTGATGGGGTGCTCATCCTGCCGAAACGCATACAGGCGTTGGTTGCCGGCGATGAAGATCTCCTGCACCACGTCCTCGGGATCCACTCTGCCGAACAACCTTGGGTCCATGCGGAAGTGCACCATTCGCCGCAAACGCTCGCGGTGCGCCTCGAACAACGGCGCGAATGCAGCATCGTCGCCACCGCGCAGCTGCGCGATCAGTGCGTCCTCGTCGTAGATCATGTGCGCACTGCAAACCATACGCATGGGCGCCTCGAACGCAGGCCCCGTGCACGTCCCACAAGCGTTCTTTCGCGCCATGACGGCGCGGCAGGACTCAACGGCGCATCCGGCGCAGGGAGGTGTAGCTCGTCACCGAGCACAGCACCGTGATCACGGCTCCGGTCGCCAGGCCCGCCGCGCTCTCGAACCACAGAAACCCAGCAGCACCGACTGTTGCGCCAATCGCAACGCCAGCGCAGCTCAGATAGAAGCCGATCAATGACGCTCGGGTCTGCTGGCGATCGGCTGCTGCGACTCCTACCGCAGGCGTGTTGCGCGCATCCGTCATGGGAGGTAGCGCGACAAGCGCGCGCCGAGCAAGTTGGCCATCATGGTCGGCATCTTGGACCACATGCGTCGTGGCAGATCCAGTTTCGGGTTGCCAGGATGGAAGTCCGGTGGCCGCGCCTCATCGCCGACGAGCAGATACTCGTAGTGCAGCGACTCCGCGTTGAATCCCATGTTCTTCTTGAAGTGAGCCGGACCCGAGTCGAGTCGGCTTCGTCCAAAATCAAACTGGGCAAAGCCCTCGCGCACTGCCCATTCCATTATGCCGCAGTAGACGAGGTTGTTCGCGCCGGTGTCGTTGATGCCGGTCAACGACCCTGAGTAGTAGGCGTTGACCGTGTCCTTGAAGAGGAAACTCATGACCGCCGCCAGCGAACGACCCTCTGGATCGACGACACGGTGGAACACCACCTTGCGGCCGAACTCATCGCACAGCGCCTGAAACCACCGCTTCGGCAATGCGGGAGAACCGAGCCGCTGCTTGTTCTCGGCGAAGAGGTCAAAGAAGACGTCGAGGTCGCAATCGGATTTCACCACGAGGCCATGGCCGACCTCCTCAGTGCCGGGCGCCCGACGGGCGCGACGGACTTCTGCGCGAGCTTTCTTCGGCAGGCCCGACAACACTGCGGCGGGGTCGTCCGGCAACTGCGAGCGGAACGTCACGTAGAGGTGCGAGTTGGTTCGCACCCCGGGTCTCTCCTCGAGGTGACGAAGCTCGACGAAATCTGCGTGGAGTTGGCGGCCCAGTTCGGTGGCTCGATCCAACAGCGCCTGCTGCGCGACCGCCGACTCAGCGAGCACTCCGCCGTAGACGCCGTATGGCACGCTGACCAGGTTTCGCCCAACGAACGGTGGCTTGAGCTGCAGGTTCTTGACCAAGAACAATGGCAGCACGCCAAGCCATCGGCGGCCTTGTTCGACCACGAGGTAGTGAGGCTCATGACGGAACACATCCGTGATGCACCGACGCCATCCACTCAGGTGGAAGAACGTTCCTTGCGCATGCCGAGTCACGAACGCATCCCAGCGCGAATCTTCACCGGGCAGCAACTCGCGAACGCGCAGTTCCCCACCGCCCGTCTCGATGTTGGCCGCGAACCCAAATCCATCGGACTCATCGACGAGTCCTCCCGATTGGGGCCGCAGTTGCGAGTGCGAGGCCTTTTGCGTCGAGGGCTCGTGAGTCGCGGCGGATGTCGCCGAAGTCGTCTCCACGGCGCCTGGCTGCACTGCCACCTGGCCGGGCTCACTGGCCGCGGAGGAACTCATCGACTCCGCGCCGCCTTCGATGACCTCGTCGACCTTGTAGTCGCGGAGGTTCGGGGCCTGGGTGAAGATGATGATCTCACCGATCAGACCGAAGCCGATCATCTGCACGCCGAAGGCGGCCAGGATCGCACCGATAACGAACAAGGGTCGGTCGGCAAGGCTGTCGCCGAGTATCAGTTTCGCGTAGAGCGGCTGGGCAGCGAACGCGACCCCGAGCACCATGCCGAGGAAGCCGATGTAGCCGAAGAACCGCAGCGGCTGCTGCGTGAAGCGAGTCAGGAACGAGATCGCGAGGATGTCGAGCAACCGGCGCAGGTAGACGCCGACGCCGTAGAAGCCGGCTCGGCCCCGCTCTTCGCGATGGCGGACCTTGACCTCAACGACGCGGAAGCCCTGCCGCATCGCCAGCACCGGCAAGAAGCGATAGAGCTCGCCGTAGACGCTGACCTCTTCGAGCACCTGCTTCTTGAAGCCGCGCATGCCGGAGTTGAGGTCGTGGAATGGCATTCCCATCACCACGCGCAGCATGAAGTTGAACAAGCGCGACTGCAGTTGGTTCAACCATGGGTCGACCCGCGGCGTGCGCCACGTAGCGACGCAGTCGGCTCCGGCTTCGAGCGCTGCCACGACCTTCAGCACGTCCTCTGCTTCCGTCTGCAGGTAGGGCGGCACGTTGACGATGAACGCGCCATCCGCGCGCGCGACGCCGGCCGACAGCGCAATCGACTCACCAAGCCCACCACCCTGCAGACGGACGATCTTCACCGGGCAGGGAAGTCGAATGAGTTCGATCTGTCGCTCGACCGGACCGACTGGACCGTCGAGCACCAGCACGAACTCGCATCGGTAGCCGCCTTTGGTGATGGCCGCGTGCAGTTCGTTGACGACCTTCTGCGGCTGCGCCTCGGGCGACCCGATCGGCACGACGACGGAGACGAGCGAAGAATCAGTCATCGGCTCGCCTCTCGTGCAGTGACCGAAATGCGCTGCCGGAAGAAGCGCGAGACTTTGATCTGCAATTCTGCAAGGAACCCGAGCAAGAAGACGTTGCCTGCCACAAGGAACGAAACCGAGCCCGCAGCGACCGCCGCCAGATCGTAGGACTCGAACCACCGCCACTCGCCCTGGCCGGTGACCTTGACGAATCCCAGCATGAACAAGGCAGGAGCCACGAAGAACAATGGCAACGAGAGCAGCAGGAACCAGCGGATCGGATGCGCCGCGAACTCGATCAGCATCTTGATGCCGACAAGGTCTGCGAGGACGCGGAAGATGCGGCCAAGGCCATACTTCGACTTGCCGGCGCGACGCGGATGGTGCCGCACCGGCAGTTCGGTGATGCGCGCCCCGATGCCGACCCCCAAGGCCGCCATGAAGCGATGCATGTCCGAGTACAGATGCAGCGTGCGCACGACCCAGCCGCGGTAGGCCTTCAACGAGCAGCCGGTGTCGTGGATCCGCGCGCCGGTGACGCGAGCGATCAGCAGGTTGGCGAACTTGCTCGGCAACAGTCGCGTCACCCTTCGATCCTGGCGGTGCTTGCGCCAGCCGCAAACGACGTCGTAGCCCTCGTCGATGCGT
>SXPK01000207.1 GCA_005776365.1 Planctomycetia bacterium | reverse complement strand
CCTGTGCCCCCCCCCCCCCCCGCTAGGATATGTTCGAGTGCTCGCCGAACGGCTTCATGCGCCTCTTGACGGCAATGCTGCGCGCCTACGTTTCCTCTACCCTCAACCTGGAGCTTCTGTGATGACTAGCCTGCTTGTTTGGTCGCGGTCGTACTTACTTGCGATACTTGCGTTTATGTCCGCGGCGGTTGGGCAAGGGAGCTCTTGTGGTATCTTGCATGTGAGTGGCTCGGCAGCGCTGGGAAGAACTGTCGGATTAACACTTGACCATACCTTCGGTGGGTCTGGTGCGTTTGGCGCAATTTGGCTGACGCCTCCTTTTGCCGGGATCTTTCCATGGCAGATCCCAGGGTTCACTTATTGCGGAGACCCGCAAGTCGACCTGACGCAAGTGTGGGATGAACAATTCTTTGCTTTTCCTGCTTCCCAGACGTTCCGAAGGAGCATAACGATCCCAATTCAACCGATCTTCATTGGTATCGCATTCGAAGTGCAGGGGGCCACTCTTGCATTTGGCGCTACGGCTATAAATTGGTCTAATGAGGTTGGGATGACGATCGCTGCATTTGCGCCCCCCGATGGATTTGTTGCGATTCCGGCTGGCACATTTCAGATGGGGTCCATTGCCGGTATCGCATACGAGCAACCCGTGCATGCAGTCACGATCACGCGTCCCTTCTGGGCGAGCGCGCATGAGGTCTCGCAGATGGGGTTTAGCTCCGTCATGAGTAGTCATCCGTCATTTTTCCAACAAACACCATTTGGAGAATCGCTGCCAGTCGAGCAAGTCACGTGGTCCCAGGCAATGGCATACTGCGCCGCATTGACCTCAGCAGAGGCCCAGATCCTTCCGGCGGGGTACCAGTATCGCTTGCCGACCGAGGCGGAGTGGGAGTATCTTTGCCGCGCGGGCTCGACATCGGAGTGGAGTTCTGGCGCGAGCCTCACAGGATCGAATTTCCATTCCAGCTCAACGTGGGGGGTTATGAGTGGCCTTCCAAACGGTTTTGGAATGATTAATATGCACGGAAACGTATGGGAGTGGTGCCTCGATTCGTCGGATGTCGCCAACATCCCGGCCAACTACCCCTCAACGGCGGTTTCCGATCCCTATGTGTCGACCGGCCCAGACCGAGTCGTCCGCGGTGGCAGTTGGTTCAACACCGATGCCTTTTATTGCCGTTCCGCGATGAGGAGTGCCGCAACCCTGAATAGTGCAGCCAACACCATCGGGTTCCGGGTTGTCTTGGCCCCAATTCTCGTCCCGTGAATCTGCACCAGGACCAGGACGAGAAGCCCGCCCGGAGGCGCAGGCACGGAGGCCCGAGCTTCGCTGTGCCGCCGATGCCGGAGCCGTAGGGCGGGCGGCGCCGGGTTGGCTGTCGGCCGCGACTCCTCTCACCAACGGCGCGATCTCAACACTCCACCCCAAACCCCCTTAACACCTCACACAACTTCACCAACGGCAACCCGACGATCGCCGTGTGGTCCTCGCCCTCAACCCGATCGAACAACCCCACCCCAGCCCGCTCGAACATATAGCTCCCGGCGCAATCGAGCGGCTGATCCAGTTCCACATACCGCCGCACTTCCGCATCCGTCAGGTCGCGCATCCGCAGCGTCGTGACGTCGACAAACTCTTCGACCTTTGACCCTCGCTGCACCGCCACCGCCGTCAGCAGCAGGTGCGCCTTGCCGCGCAGCAGCTTCAGTTGCTGCTCGGCGGCAGCCTTTGACCCGGGTTTGCCGAGCACGGTTTCGTCGAGCGCGCAGACCTGGTCGGAGCCGATCACAACATCCTTGGAACGCTGCTGGCTGACGGCTTTTGCCTTGGCGCGAGCGAGCAATCGGGCGATCGCGATCGGGCTGGTCTCCTTGCCCTTGGCCGTGTCCTCGTCGACGCCCGGGGCGACGCATTCGAAGGGCACGCCGAGGCGTTCGAGCAGAGCCTTGCGATAGGGGGAGGTGCTCGCGAGAACGAGTGCAACCATGGGCCTCAGAATCGCGAACGCTGCCTACAACCGCAAGCTTGGCCGGATCGGCCAGCGATGCGAAGCTAGGACCATGAGCAAGACCCTCTCGATTCTCACGCTGGCGACGTCGCTGGTGGCCTTCGCCAGCTGCGGCGGCGACCCGGCCCCCGCAGCGAACCAGCCCGCAGCGAACCAGCCAGCCGCCCAGCAGCCTGCTGTCTCAGCGATCAAGAAACCGAAGCTGCCGCCGAAGCTCGACATGACTTTGATCACTGCCTACTTCGGCAACGAGCCTTCGGCGCCGAAGGCCAAGAGTCCGAGCACGCCGGAGAAGATCGCGCTCGGCAAGGCCCTCTACCACGACACCTCCCTGTCGAAGAACGGCAACCTGTCCTGCGCCTCGTGCCATGACCTCAATAACTATGGCCAGGATGGCAAGGCGACTTCGCCGGGCAGCGACGGCAAGAATGGCGACCGCAACTCGCCGACGACGCTCAACGCAGCCCGAAACTTTGCGCAGTTCTGGGACGGCCGCGCCGAGTCCGTCGAGGATCAGGCGATCCTGCCGGTGCTCAATCCGATCGAGCACGGCATTGCCAACGAGGCAGAGCTGCTCGCAAAGATCAACGCCAAGCATGACCTCGTCGCGGCGTTTGCAGCGGCCTTCCCAGGCGAGGGCTCGGTCAGCATCGACAACTTCAAGCACGCGATCGGTGCGTTCGAGCGCACGTTGACGACGCGCTCCCCCTTCGACGACTTCCTCGACGGCAGCGCTGGCGCGTTGACCACGGACCAGAAGCTCGGCTTGCAGAAGTTCATCGAAGTGGGCTGCACGCAGTGCCACACGTCGCGGCTGGTCGGCGGCGCGCTATTTCAGAAACTCGGGCTGCTGCGTCCATACGCAACCGAGGACACGGGCCGCATGCAGGTCACTGGAAGCGCAGCCGACAAGTTCGTCTTCAAGGTGCCGTCGCTGCTCAACTGCGAGAAGACCGCGCCCTACAACCACGACGGCAAGTACGCCACGCTGCCAGAAGCGGTGAAGAACATGGCGGCGATCCAGCTCAACAAGGATCTGTCGCCAGAGGACGTCGATTCGATCGTCGCGTTCTTGAAGGCCCTGACTGGCAAGGTGCCTGAAGGCGTCGTGATGAAGTGAGCGGCGCGCCGCTCGCGTTGCACCGGCCTTGCTCGCTGCGGCATGCGGCGCGCGAGGTGCGCGTGCAGGCGCGCAGCAGGCCTCGCGACATCTCGCCCAGTGACTGCGGCAGCGTCGCCGAAAAAAACGACGCCGAGCCTTCAGCGCGATCGTTCGATCCAGATGCGACCGCCGCTGGCATCGAGCCGGATCAGCGCGTCGCGAAACAGCCGCGCGCCGATCTTGGGGCAGCCGGGCACCAGCAGCACCTGCGGCTCGCGCCACGACAAATCGCCGATGCGCAACATGCCATCGAGGCGCGCGACCTCCTTGGGCTCCGTGCCTCCGATCGACGCGATTTCGCCATAGGGGCGCGGCGCCTCGACAAACGGCACGCTGCTGCCACGCGGCAGCGCCACGGTCTGCAAGAAGCCGGTGTCGACGAGCACCCGCACATGGGTGCCGGCAAAACTGGCGTCGACGAAAGGCGAGCGTTCTTCGAACCGCATCGGCTCGTGCTGCGGCGCAGCGGCGCGCGGCAGCGCGCGCAGCGAGCGACCGCGGTAGTCGATCTCGAGCAAGCACTGGCGGAATAGATCGCAGCCGATGATGCCGACGATCGGCAGGCCGCCGTCTTCGCGCAGGTTGGAGAGGTCGAGGCCGACGCAGTCGACTTCGTGAAAGGTCGCTTCGCCAAGACGCATCGTCGGGATGCGTTCGAGCAGCGCGCCCTGCACTGCGTCGCCGGTCGCGGTGATCACCGGCTCCTCGTCGAGCGTCCTGAGCCCGAGCGCGTGCGCAAAGGGCAGGTCGAGCAAGGTGCGGTCCGTGCCGGTGTCGAAGAGGAAGGCGTGCCGGCCCTTTTGCCCCGGGAACTCGGCGAACAAGAAGAACGTGCCCCGCGACTGTCGGCACGGCAGCGCGGCCGCGCCATCCTCCGGCAACGACGTGCGCATCGGTCCATAGGCAGTTGCGGCGCAAGCGGAGAGCAGCAGGCTCGCGAGCAGCGCTGCCGCACGCCGAACCGCCGGTGCGGCCGCTCGGGCGCGAACGCAGAGGCTCGGATCCGTCACGGCGTCGCTTCCGAACATGCGCGCAGCATGCCGGCGTAGACGCCGTTTCGCAGCGTCAATTCTCGATGCGTGCCTTGCTCGACGATGCGGCCCTTTTCGACCACGAGGATCTGGTCGGCATGCTGAACGGTGGACAGTCGATGGGCGACCACGAGCGCGGTGCGCGATTGCAGCGCGCGGCTCAATGCGGCCTGCAGGCGCGCTTCCGATGCGCTGTCGATGCTCGCGGTCGCTTCGTCGAGCACGAGGATGCTCGGGTCGGTGACGATCGCGCGCGCAAAGGCGAGCAATTGGCGTTGGCCTTGGGAAAACGTGCCGCCGCGTTCTTCGACTGGCGCATGGACGCCTTGGTCGAGCGCATTCACGAACTCCGCGGCGCCGACGAGTTCTAGCGCCTGCATCACGCGCTCCGTCGAGATCGTGCGGTCGAATAGTCGAACGTTGTCGAGCACGCTGCCGGTAAACAAGAACAGATCCTGCGCCACGACAGAGACGCGGCGCCGCAGCGCCTGCAGTTCCCATGCTCTGGCGTCGATGCCGCCGATTGCGACGGTCCCCTGCTGTGGGTCGCGCAAGCGCGAGACCAGCGCCAGCATCGGCGACGTGCCGGCGCCGGTCGGCCCGACGATCGCGACCGTCTGGCCTGAGCATGCCTCGAACGACACGTCGGCGAGCACGGGCTGTTCGGCGCTGTAGCCGAACGACACCGAACGGAACGCAATCGACAACGGCCCATGTGGCGCGGAACTCGTGCCGTGCGGCGCTGGCGGAAATGCCGGGACCGCGAGGATCGCAAAGATCCGCTCGGCGCTCGCGAACGCGGCCTGCAGCACATTGTACTTTTCGCCCAGGTCCTTGATGGGGGACGTCAGCATCCCGAAGTAGAGCCAGAACTGGATGAACATGCCGGGCTCGGCCTCGCCGCGCAGCACCGCGCTGCCGCCAAACCACAAGAGCCCGATGCTGGTCGCGCGCAGCGCGAAGTCGACCAGCGCGAAGAACACCGAGAAGTGAAACACGGTGGCGCGCCACGCCTTGGTGGTGTCGGCGTTGAGCTCCTGGTAGCGAGACTGCACCGTGGCTTCGCGCAAATAAGCGCGCGTCGCCCGCACGCCGCCGATCGCCTCGGCGGTATAGGCATTCTGCAGCGCGAGCTTGCCGCGGACGGCGCGGTAGGCGCGTTGCGCGTTCTTGCGGAACAGCACGCTGATGACGATCACGATCGGCGTCGTCGCGACCGTGAACAGTGCGAGGCGCAGATCGAGGAAGAACAGCGCCGCGAGGACGCCGGTGATCTTCAGCAAGTCGAAGGCGCTCTGCAGCACGCCGGTCGCGATCAGCTCGTTGAGGTTTTCAACGTCGGAGGTGACGCGCGTGGTCAGTTTGCCGGCGGCGCTCTTCTCGTGAAACGACAGCGGCGCGTGCAGCAGATGGTCGAATAGCGCGCGCCGCACGTCGCGGACGACGCGCTGGCCGTTCCAGGCGGCGAGGCGGCCGTAGACGTAGCTGCACGCAGTGCCAAGCAGCACGACGCCGAAGAACGCGAGCGCGTGCATCCACAACGACAGCGTGCGTTCGTCGGTCGATTGCGTCGCATCGCGCATCGGCCCATCGATCGCGGATCGCAGGAGCCATGGGCCCGTGAGTTCGACGAAGAACGAGAACACGAGCAGCAACAGACTCGCTGAGAATGCGCGCCGATACGGACGCACGAACGGCCACAGCCGCATCAGGAAGCCGAGCTGCAGCGGCTGATCGACGAGGTCGTCGTCTTCGGCGGTCACGGCAGCCCCTCGCCATCGAGCGCCGCTGCTTCGGTTTGCCGTCGCCAGGCGGCCCAGTAATCGCCGCCAAGCAGCAGCAATTCGCGATGCGTCCCGCGCTCGTTCACGGCGCCGTGCGCGAAGACCAGGATGAGGTCGGCGTCGGCAACCGCCGACAGACGATGGGTCGCGACCAGCATCGTGCGTTGACGCCGCGCGCGCTGCATGCCCTTCACGATCGTGCGTTCGGTGTGCGGGTCGACGGCCGACAACGTGTCATCGAGCATCAACGCGGGCCGGTCGCTGAGCAGCGCGCGCGCGAGCGCGACTCGCTGCT
>SXPK01000206.1 GCA_005776365.1 Planctomycetia bacterium | reverse complement strand
TCAGGCGGCCCGCTGTGCTTTTGCTGCGTGGCGCAGCGTTGCGTTCGCGTGCCTCTTCCGAGCGACAGCCCTCCACCCCGCGACACGGCGGTGAACCCCGACAAGGCGCCGTGCCACGTGCCATCGCGTGCGTCCGAGGCGACGACCGCTCCGCTGCGCCACCGCAGCAGGGATCTCAACCGCGCTGCTCTTCCAGCTGTTGCGCGTCGACTGCCGCATCCGTCGACTTGTCCTGCGCACGCTGCAGCGCGCGGCGCGCCGTCATCGACTCCAACGCCTTGTGCAGGCGCTCCGATTCTTCGGGTTGCTCGACGATCGCAGTCGAGACCGCCGCATCGGCCTGCGCCAACGCTCGCGCTGCAGCTTCGAGATCGCCGCCGGCGACCAAAGCGCCAGCCAAGAAGTTGATCGCCTCGATCGTCTGACTGGGTGTCGTCGCGGTCGCCACGGCGGCGCGCAACGCAACGACCGCGTCGACGTCGCGTCCCATCGACTGCAGCACGCGTCCGACCCAAACCCGAGCGGTCTGGGCGCGCGCCGTCGTCGGGTCGACGGCTGCGGCGTCGCGGTAGGTGGCGAGCGCCATCTCATGCTTCTCGGCGCGGCGTTGCATGTCCGCTGCGCCGAGCTTGCCGCGCTGCGCGTAACGCTCCGCATCAAGTTGCGCGGCAGTCATGTAGCAGCGCTCTGCCTTTTCGACACTGCCGTGGCGACGCCACAACTCGGCAGCCGAAAACGCCGCCTGCGCCGCAGCCTTCGGCTCAGCGACGATCTCGGTGGCCGCGCGGTCGTAGGACTTGGCCGCAGCGTCGAGAGCCGCCGCCTGCGCATCGCCCTCGAGGCCTCGCACCTTCATCGCATCGGCGCGGGCCGCCGCGAGCGCCGTGCGCGACGCCTCGCTGAGCATCGGTCGCTTGATCGCGGGTTGCGCCGCCGACTCGGTTGAAGGCGCGCCGTCTTGCGCCGTGAGCGCGCATGCCAGTGTTGCCGCGCAAATCCAAACGTGCTTCCAGTTTCGCATCATCCACTCCTCATTCCTTGGTGCTTACTCATTCAGACCTCGAAGCCGCCCGCCGCGCGGGCTCGCTCCTCGAGGTTGCGTTTCAGTTGCGCGCGGGAGCGGCAGAGCCTCACCCGCACCGCGTCGACGCTCGAGCCCAGCCGTGCCGCGATCTGGCTGCAGCTCTCGCCGTCGTAGAAGGCGAGCAGGGCGACCCGATTGCGCCCGCGCAGCTTGGCCAACTCGGTGCGCAGGTGATGGAGCATCCAGTCCACCGGCACAACCTTGCCCTCGACGAGGATGCAGTCGTCGCGCTCGGAAAAGGACGAGCCGGAACACGCCTGCTGCTCGGCCACCGACGCGGCACGCCGATTGGACTTGCGGATCGCAGCCCACCTCGTGCGATTGACGATGAGCGGCAGCGCTGCGTAGATCGGGCCGTGTTTGTGATGACGAGCGCTGAAGAGCCACAGCGCCAGCGCGGCTTCTTGCGTCAAGTCGTCTCGCGCATCCCGGGTGAACCCGTCCCTGAATCCGCGCAGTGCGTCGTGAACGCGACGCCGCGCGCCGAACCAAACATCCTCGCTAGCTTCGTGCATCCTCGCTCCGTCCCGGAACGCACGCGCATCGCCGGGAGTAGAGGCGCAACGAAGCGCGCGCATCTGCGCGCAGAAGGGCGAAAACTTCGCCAGGAGCACCGCCGCGCGGCATGCCGCGCACGATCTTGCGGCAAGTGGGGCTTCGGAGTTCTGGCCGCGGCCGCTGGCGCCGCGCTCAGGTCACTTCACTGGCCGCGAGCGCGCTGCGCCCATTCGGTCTGCGCAAAGTTCGCGTTCAACAGATAGCGGCAACGACCTTGCACCAAGCGGAAGTCCTGGCCGCCCCACTTGTCCGCCGCGAGGATCGCGTTGTAGAGCGCCTCAGCCTGCAGGCTCGGCCAGCAGTTCCGGGTCTCGAGGCGAACGCGCAAGAAGCACATCAAGGCCTCGCGGAAGTGGTCGCGGCTGGCGGCGTCGCCCTTGCTCATGGCGATGTAACCGGCGCCGAGGTGCGCGCCCGCGAGCGCGTTCTCGTCGTTGCCCTTGCCATCGAGAATCGACTGGTAGATCTCAGCGGCCTGATCGGCCCCGCCCGTCATGCGCAGGCTGTTGGCGAGCTGCACGTTGGCGCGCGCGGCCAAGATCGACATGCCGCCCTGCGCCTTGGCGACGATGTCGCGCATCTTGGCCTGGAACGCCTTCGCATCACCGCCGCCGGCGGCTTCGGCCATCGCAGCGAAGAAGTCGGCTTCGACCGAGAAGCCGCTCGGCCAAGCGTTGGTCGTCGACTCGGTGGAGTACTTCTGCGCGAGCAGCTTGGCGTTGCCGACACCAGCCGCGTCGCCTTGCGACAGATAGTTCTCGAACTTCATCCGATACCCGTCCGGAAGCACGCCGGCGTCCGGGATGTTCTTGCTCAACTCCTCCAGCACGCCGCCGCCATTGCCGTCATTGCCCTGCGAGTAGAACAGGCGCGCGCATTCGAGGTAACCCATCTGCGCCATCAGCAGGTCTTTCGACTTGCTGAACTGGTTGCGCGCCTCGGTGAGCATCAGATCGGCGTCCTTGTTCGCCAGGGACCGGCGGTAGACGTCCTTGAACTTCTTCAGGTCGACCTTGGCGACTTGGTCAGTCGAGATCTGCTCGACCGAGCCGCCCTTCGAATACTTCAGCTCGCGGATGTTGAACGACTGCACGCTGCAGCCGTCGACGACCGTTCCGGAGGTCAACGAGACGGTGTCGCCCTGGGCTTGGGCGACGACGCAGAGCAACAGGGTCGAAATGGCTGCGAGGGTCTTCATGGCTGCGAGTAGGGGTCGCCCGGCTGGCACACCGGGCTGGGGGCCATCAGGGGGCCGGAGATCATGCCGAGGGCGGAGGGTCGGGACAACGCTCGGCAACCGAAGGGGGTTCGGGATCCGCCAACAAGAATCAGCCTTCCTAGAAGTGCTTTCACAACAAACAGGCCCGCGAGGCCGAGCAACGAGGGCCGCGGGCAAGGAGCGCGTTCGCGGCGGAATCCGTGGACTCCGCTTCGATTCGGCGACGTCACCCTCGGAATCGGGACCGGCCGCAGCTGCCGAGGTGTTGAGAAGCGAATCTAAGAACCCGCGGCCCGCCGCATCGATTGCCACCGCAACCAAGTCGCGCAGCGCCAAAGCCACTCGACCGGGCCATTGGCATGACTTCGAAGCCAGGCCTCGGACCATGACAGCTGCAAGAGCCAGACGGGGACGCACACCGCCAGCAGTGCAGCGCGCCCGAGCACGTCATAGCCGATCAAGAAGGTCACGATGAGCACACCCAACGCGGACTGCGTCAGGTAGTTGGTCAATGCCATTCGACCCGTGGCCGCGAGGCGATCGCGCAACCGCGAGCCATTGCCTACGGAACAAACCGACCAACTGAGCACCAATGCCGCGTAGCCGAGCGTCATCGGCAACGCGCCCAAAGTCTGAATGCCGCCGGTCCACATCGCCACCTCGTGCGAGAAGCCAGACGCGATCTGCCAGCCGAGCGCGAACCCGCACAGCGGCACACCGAGCGAAAATCCGAGACGAGCAGCGCGGCGGTAGTCCACGCCAGAGCGCTCCCCGCAGAGCCAGCCGGTCCGATACAGCGCGACGCCGAGCAGCATGAAACCGAACGCGCGAACGTAGAACGTGATCAGCACGTAGCGGATGACTTCGCGCGACGCCTCGGAATACGAGTGCCAATACCAGCCCAACGAAGCAGCCCCCGCGCGCGTGACTGCCTCCTGCGTCGGCAGCGCGACCGCGGCCGCGAGCACAAAGGCAAGACCCGCCAGCGCCACGAGCAGCCGCACAGGCGCCTTGTGCAGCAGGATCACGAACGGCGCGCACTTGGCGTAGATCTCGAGCACGTCGCCGTCCCAGCAGGCGGCGTGCGCCAGGCCAAGGCCAAGCAACAGCGCGTTGCGCCATAACGCGACCAGCGCCGGCCAGCGGGTCGTCGTCGCGGCGCGGTCGATGAACAAGGCGATGCTCGCGCCAAACAGCAGCGAGAACAGCCCCATCATCTTCTGCGCGACGAACAACTCCGTGAACACTCCGGCGACCTGGTCTGGCAAGGTCGCGAACCCGCCCGCGTCCAGCCGGAAGTAGGCCGGCATTTGCAGGCCAAACGAAGTGACGTTCATCGCGAAGATGCCGCACACGGCGACCCCGCGCAGCACATCGATGTGTTCGATGCGTTCGCGTCGAATCGTCGGGCCGCCCGCGCCGGGCACTGCGTTGCTCACTGCGCCTCGGGCAGGTCGCGCAACTCCGTCAGTCGCGGCTTCTTCGACTTGTGATCCGCCCACGTCGCGCCGAGGTCGTGACCAAGACGCCGCAAGGCGATCAGCTCGCTGACGACGGACACCGCGATCTCCTCGTGGCTGCGCGCGCCAATGCAGGCGCCCATCGGCGTGCGCACCGTCGCCAAGAAGTCGTCAGTGACGCCCGCTGCGCGCAAGTGCTTCCACAACAGCGCCTGCTTGGTCCTGCTACCGATCATGCCGAGGAACTTCGCTCGCTCCCCGCGGCGCGCGCGCTCCGCAAGCGCCTGCAGCACGAGACCGTCTTCTTTGTGACCGCGGGTGACGACGACGCAGTAGGTGTTGGAGCGGATCGGCATCTCCGCGACCGCCTGCATGAGTGGCATCGCTATCGCGTTTGCCGCCTCGGGGAAGCGTTCGGTCGTCGCGAACGCCGGACGGTCGTCGACGATCGTGACGCGGAAGCCGGCGAGCGATGCGACCTGGCACAGCGCCTTGCTGACGTGGCCGCCACCGTAGATCCACAATGCCGGCGTCGTGATCGGCTCGACGAAGATCGTCACCTCGCCGCCGCACATCAGCCCCGAGTCGGGTGAGTCCTTCTCGGTGAGCCGAAAGGTCAACGTGCGCGGTTGCTCGTCAGCCAGGGTCTGCAACGCCGCGTCGTAGACCTCGGATTCGAGGCAACCGCCGCCGACCGTGCCGAGGAACGTGCCGTCCTCCAGCACGAGCAGCCGCATCGTCGTGCGGCCGGGCGTCGAACCGCGAGTGGAGACGATGGTCGCGAGCGCGGCGGGCACGCCTTCCGCTCGCAGGCGGACGATCTCTTCAAACACGTCGCGGTGGCGGCTCATCGGCGTTGCTTGGGGCGAGCAGCCTACGGCCGCATGAGCAAGGTGGGAACCCCGGAACCGCGCGCCTTGCATTCTGGCCGCGCCGATCGAGCATCGCGGCAAGCAGCGCATGGCCAAGACCAAAGCACTCCGTTCTCGCATCGGTTCGCACGAACCGGTCGCAATCGACCGTCATGCGCTCTACGAGATCGCCGTGCAGGCGCCTCGACGCGACGCGCGGCTGTTGGTGTCGTGGTTCCGCCGCGAAACGGGCAGGCCACTGCGCGTTTTGCGCGAGGACTTCTGCGGCACCGCAGCGATCTCGTGCGCATTCCTTCGTGGCGGCCGAGGCAAAGAACAAGACCAGCGACGCGCGATCGGCGTCGACCACGACGCGGCGACGATCGAGAAGGCGAAGCACAACATCGAGCGATTGCCCTTGCCGATGCGACCGCGCGCACGACTCGTCTGCGCCGACGTGCGCAAGGCGAGCGTCGCCAAGGCCGACCTCGTCGTCGCGCTCAACTTCAGCTACTGCGTGTTCCACGAACGTGCCGCATTGCTCACCTACTTGAAGTGCTGCCGTCGCGCGCTGCGCCGAGGCGGCGCGGTCGTGCTCGACGTGTTCGGCGGCGGTCTTTCGCATCGGCCGTTCTCAGAACGCTTCGACCACGGCGCGTTCGCGCACGAATGGGAGCAGCGCGCCTTCGATCCGGCGACGCACCGCGTCGACTGCCGCATCCACTTCGACACGCCGCAGGGCCGCATCGATTCTGCCTTCGTCTACGACTGGCGCATGTGGACCGTGCCAGAACTCGTCGACCTCATGCGCGACGCGGGCTTCGCGTCGACTTCGATCCTGTGGCAGGACCCGAGAACCGGCGCCTTCCGCAACCGCAGCAAAGGCCCGGCTGACCCGCACTGGCTCGCCTACGTCACCGCCAGGCGCGACTGAGTGCCTATCGCCGGTGCGTCACTTCAACGCAGTGCCGCAGCGCTCACGGGCCTCGGCGAGGCTCATGTTGCGCAAGGCATCGAGTCCGCCGGCCGTCGCCGGTGCGCGGAGCACAAAGAACCGCCGCACGGCGCCGCACGCACAAGCGTCGTAACGGACGATGCGCGCAATGCGCCTCCCACCACATGCGTCGCAAACGCGCAGGTAGATTCGCTCTCGCCGCCGCGAACGCTGGCCCAAAGGCACAGGCAGTGCGTGCGTGACGTCGGGCGGCAGGCCAGCCAGCCGCATGAGCCCGCGCCAGTGGCGGCCGTGCGCAGGGCAGCGCGAGCCAAATAGCCGATGGGCCGCGACGTGTGCTGCCTCATGCACGAGCACGGTGTCGATCTGGTCAGGCGATCGCTCGAGCAGCGCCGGGTTCAGCTCGATACGGCCTTCGCGATAGAAGGCCCGACCCGCTGTCGAGCGCAGTCGCGAGTTCCACGAGACGACGACTGGCGCGCCAAGCGGCACGCGCCACAGCGCGAACATCTCCACGACGCGCGCTTCCAGCAGATCTGGCGTCGGCAACACCCGGCCCATCATGGCGCGCGGCCGTGCGCCCGCCAACCAGGCGGCACTCAGCGCGCCGCGCGACGCGCTTCCATCTCGCGCAGCGCGAAGGGATAGGTCACGAGCCCGAAACCAATCAGCATGACGAGGATGCCGGCTGCCGTCGGATCGCGATGACCTATCCCAAGCCCAAAGGCCCACACACCCGCGCCGGTAAACAGCGTCAGCCACCCGAGACCCAAGAGCCACGCGAGCCCCGTTCCGGCGCGTTCCTGCGGGGGCTTGTTGCCAGTCAGCTGATTGGCGAGTTGCTGCACCATGGCTCGGTCCACCGCCGGATTGGCGAGCGCCCTCTCCAATGCCTCAAGACGCTGTTGCCGCTCCTTCGCCCGATCGTCGAGCTGCGCCTTGCTCATGCTGTAGACGAAGTAGAACACGACCAGCGTGAGAATGATTTCCATGGCGATCTTCGGTGCGGCGGACTGAAGCCCTACGGGTCGCGGTCAGGATATTCCGCGAAGTCCCAAGATCTGCAGCAAGTGACTCGCCTCGCCATTCCAAACGGCGTCGCCGTGGGACAAGTCGCAACGCGGGTTCTGTCTCCAGACAAAGGGCCACCCCAGGCTCTCGGCCGCCTCGTGGTCCGGCTCCCGGTCGCCGACCATCACGACGCGCTCGGCGCCGGCCGCTTCTTTGGCGAGCCGCAGCATGTCGCGCTTGTCAGCGACGCCCGGCGAATCGAGGCAGAACTGCCAGTCCGAAAGGTGGACGAGCCCTTGGCCGTGCTGCACCGCGTTCATGTAAGCCTGACGACAGTTGCTCGCCAGCGCGACGCGAACGCCCATTCGGCGGAGGTGCGGCAGCATCTCGCGCACGCCCGGGAACAAGTAGTCGACGCCTGAGGTGATCAGTTCGCATTCCATCGGCACGACGACGGCTCGCAGTTCTTGCCAACGGTGTTTGTGCGCGTCCGGCAAGAACGGCCCCCAGACGCCGGCGTCACGCATGCCGACGACCGCCTCGGCTTCTGCGTCGCTCGGCATCTCGAGCGGTATGCCGTGCATGTCCGCGAACTTCTGCAGGCCCGCGCGGATGCACGGGGCCCACCAACGAAACGTGTCGTGCAAAGTGCCGTCGACATCGAAGACGACGAGTTGCGGCGGAATGTGGCGCAGGAAGCGAGTCATGTGCAGGTCGCGGCTCAGCGGTAGGAGACTTGGCTGATGCCCATGATTTGGAGCTGGTCGAGGATCCAGTCGGCGTCCCTCGCGGCAGATTCGTCCGCTTCGTCTGCAACCGCGAGGACCACACGGATTCCTGCGACGTCAGTGGGCGCCATCGACCTCACCCGCAGCCGCAGCTCGAGCACGAAGCGCTCACGCGGAATGCGGCGACCTTCCGTCTTCACGAACGCGCCGCCTGCTATCTCGACGCCCACCGTGTCGGTGACCGGGGCCAACTCCAACCCCTCGGCTCCCGATGCGGCGCATGCGCACAGCAAAACGAGCGAACAGGCAAGGAGCAACGCGCAACGCCAGGTCATCGCGCGGCGACTCCCTGAATCTCGATCAGGGCCAATGGGTCGAACAGCGACACAACCTGAAACAACGCCATGCCCGGGTAGTGCTTGCCGCAGTGACGGCGCCACACTTCTCCGAACGCGCGACGCGCTGCGGAATAGTCATCGCGGCTCGTCACATAGAGGTTGAGCTGCACGACATCGGTAAACGCCATGCCCGCATCCTTGAGGATCACGCTGATGTTGGTCATCGCCCGATCGAGTTGCGCCACGAGGTCACCAGGCGACTCGACCTTGCCTGCCTTGTCGTAGCCGCACTGACCAGCGAGGTAGAGCGTCTTCTGGTCACCGTGCTCGACGAGCCACGCATGCGAGAAGCCGATCGGCGGGGCGAGCTCGGCTGGATTGACTGGACGCTTGCTCATGGGATCGAGGTTCGTTGGCGAAAAGCGCTGGCTCCGCTCATCGACGCAGTTCGCGCAAGATCGCGCGGACGGGGCTGCTGTCGCTGCCGACCATGCGCAACGGCAATGCGATCAGTTCGTAATCGCCGGCCGGCACGCCACGCAGATCGAGGTTCTCCAGGATCGCGACACCGCCGCGGTGCAAGGCGTGATGGCCCTTCAGATCCTTGCTCGTCGCATGGTCGATGCTCGGTGTGTCGATGCCGACGAGCAGCACGCCTTGGTCGACGAGCCGCTGCGCTGCGGCAGGGCCGACTGCGCTGAAGTCCGGGTTCCATACGCGATGGTCGTGCGCGTCGCTGGTGCGGAACAAGATCCGCTCACATCCGGCCAGCATCGTGTCGGTCAACGCCGCGACCGGGATTTCCCGGGGCGAGCCTTCACCGCACACGTCGACGACGCGGCAGCGGCCGAGGTAGGCGCGCAGATCGACGGACGCCATGTCGCGGCCCGCGCAGTCGAAGTGCAAAGGCGCGTCGGTGTGCGTGCCGACGTGGACCGACATGCGCATCGAACTGACGTTGCACGAGGCGCCGTTCTCGATGCGCGCGACCCACTCGCGCGAGAACGGCGTGTCACCGGGAAACTGCGCCGTCGACTCCTCGATCGGCTCGCTGATATCCCAGATGCGCAGTGGGCGATGGTCGCGCGGATCGCTCATCCGGGTTTGCGCTCCTGCTTCGCGAAGCGCTCCCAACTGCCGTCATCGAGGATCGCGCGCACGCGCGCGACGCAGGCGCGCACCTCGTCCTCGGTGTTGTAGAAGTGCGGCGCGACGCGCAACCCTGCTTCAGGCCGGAAGTCGACAACGACGTCCTCGGCCGCAAGCGCCTGACAGACCTCGTAGCCGTGCGGCACATCGAGCGCGACGTGACCACCGCGCTGCACGGCTGCGCGCGGCGAACGGACTCCGAGCCCGGCCTTGTCCGCCTGCTCGACCAGCACCTGGGTGAGTTGCTGACTGCGGCGTCGGATGTTCGCGAGTCCCGCCTCGGCGACGATCGCGATGCCTTCCTTGCCCGCATACAGGGCCGGCACATTGGGCGTGCCAGTAAAGAACCTGCCGGCGTCGTCGCGGTAGTCCTGCCCCTTGTTGGAGAACTGGAATGGCTGCTTGTGCGCGGCCCAGCCAGTGAAGGTCGGCGTGAGCTTCTTGCGCTCGTCGGGATCGACGTAGAGAAAGCAGTTGCCAGCTCCGCCGCACATGTACTTGAGCGCGCCGCCAACCGCGGCATGCACGCCCCAGCGGTGCAAATCGAGCGGCAACGTGCCACCGGAATGGAACACGTCGGCTATCACGAAGGCGCCGACCTTGCGCGCCTTCTGTGTGATCGCGGGCAGGTCCTGGATCCAGGAGCTGCGGAAGTGCACGTGATCGACGGCGACGAGCAGCGTCTCTTCGTCGATCGCTGCGAGCAACCGATTGAGGTCGGTTGCGATTCCGTCCGACTCACCGGGCACGCGCACGAGCCTGGCGCCGCGCCGAGCCTGCGCTTCGTAGGCGTATTGGTCGCTCGGGAAGTTGAGTTCGCAGTAGACGATCTTGTTCCGCTTCTGCGTGAAGTCGAAGCACGAGAGGATCATCTCGGTCGCGACTGCGACGTTCTGGTGCATCGACACGGTGCGCTCTGGCACACCGAGAATGCGTTCCAGCACGGCGCCGACCTGCTCTTGCAGCGCCCACCAACCTTCGCCCCAAGCGCGCACACCGCGACGATCCCACATGTTGAGGAACTGCCCCATCGAGTCGCGTGCGGCCGCGGGCATCGCGCCGAGCGAGTTGCTGATCAGGTAGTTGGCGCGCGACAGGATCGGGAAGCGCGCGCGGTAGGCCAGCAACGGGTCGGGGGCGGTCATCGGCAAAGGGCGACGTTACGAGAGCGCGCCCGCGGGCCGCAACCCTGCGCACGCTCTGACCGCAGGCTTCTGCGCCGATGAAGCGCTTGTGCGCGGAAGTCCCCTGCCTCAACCTGCTCTTCCCATGCGCGTCGTGTCATGGAACGTCAACGGTGTCCGCGCCGCGGTGAAGAACGGCCTCCTCGGCTTCGTCAAGGAGATCGGCGGCGACATCTGGATGCTGCAGGAAGTGCGCGCGCTGCGCGAACAACTGCCGCCTGACTTCCGACTCGCGGAGGGACTCGAGGCGATCTGGCACCCGGCACAGAAGCTTGGCTACTCCGGTGTGTTGACCGCTGCGAGCGATGCGGTCGGCATCAAGGTGACCTCGCGCGGCATCAACTCGGCGCTCGATGCAACCGCTGACCCCGAAGGCCGCGTGCTCAGCACGAAGCACGGCGCCTTTGAGTGCATCAACGTCTACCTGCCCAACGGCTCCTCGAGCGAAGTGCGCCAGCGCTACAAGGACGAGTGGTGCCGCGACTTCCTGAAGTGGCTGTTGCCACGCACGAAGAAGAAGACCCCAGTCCTGGTCTGCGGCGATCTCAATATTGCGCACACCGAGGACGACATCTGGAACCCGCGCAGCAACCGCGAGTCCTCAGGCTTCCTCCAGCACGAACGCGATTGGTTCTCGCAACTGCTACAGAGCGGTTGGTCCGACCTCTTGCGCGACCACATTGGAGCCAAGAAGGGGCCCTACTCATGGTGGTCCAACCGCGGCAACGCGCGCGCACTCGATCGCGGCTGGCGCATCGACTACGTGCTGGGCAACCGCGCCGCCCGCGAACGATTGCGCGTCGCGACCGTCGGCCGTAGTGACGACTTTGAAATCAGCGACCACGCGCCGGTGATCGTCGATCTCGCCGACTGAAGCGCAGCGCAAGCTCAGCGCACGATTCGAGGCCTCGGCAACGGCGCGGGCAGCACGCCATAGACCATGACACTGGCGCGCGACAACGACTCGCCGCCGCGCGTCGCGACGAGCTGGATGCCCGGTCGCAACTCCGGCTGCTTGTTGCCGCACAGGATCAAGAACGCGCCGGGGCGATCGCGCGACACGAGTTCTTCTGCGCCGACCAGTTCGCCGCCATCGAGCACGCGCTGATGGAGATTGGCGTGCTCCTCCGAGGCCTTGGCATAGAACGCGATGACCTGGTTGCCTGCGCCGCGCGCGAGCGCGAAGTGCGAGTAGGTCTCGTTGCCGCACTGCAGCGGCGGATCCGTGGCGATCTCCGTGCGCTGCCATTCGAGCCCGTCGGGGCCGCAGAAGGACGCGCAGAGCCGACCCTCGCCAGGATTGCGACCGCCGAGGACGAACATCACGTAGCGGCCGCCCGTGGCGTCATCGCAGATCACCGAGCTGTTGCAGATGCCGAGGGCATCGGTGAGTGCGCCATTGCAGGCCTCGTCGGTCGCCTGCAAGAACTCGTGCTTGTCAGCGTCGTAGGTCCGCACCGCGACGACTGCATCGTTCGGGCACGTGCGATAGGAGCAATCCACGAGCTCGCCACGGACCGAGAGGTTGCTGGCGACTCCGTAGCTGGCGACGTTCACCATCCGTGTGTCCGACCAGTCGCTCGCGCCTGCTCTCTTGCGTCGGATCGCGGTCGACCAGCCGCCGGTCCATTCCACCGGCTTCGGCATGCGATGGCTGCCAAGGATCGCAACGAGAGCGCCGCTGTCGGTGCAATCGATGTCGTTGGCGAAGTATTGGTCCTCGTCGCCGGTCGCGGCCGCGAGTCGCGACGGCTTGCCAACCCAATCCCGCGTGTCGACGTCGTATGCGAGGTGCCACGGCTCGCTCCACTTGCCCTGCACAGAGTTGGCGACGAGGAGGTGCAGTTGCGAAGTCAGTGCATCGGCGACGATCGAACCGCACGAAGCATCCTCGAAGGGCGCGATCGCGCGACATTCCCACTGCAGGCCATCGACCGAGCGCCAAAGCTCAACACGCCAGCGCGCCGTTCGCGCGCCCGCCGCATCCGCCGCGTTGTGTCGCCCCAGCAACAGCCACCACGCGCCATCGCGACCGCGCGCGACCGCCTTCGACCATTGCGGCGCGCTGCTGACCACTTCGCCCGGCTCGGCCTTGGCGACGACCACTTCGCGAAACTGACGTGTCGGCGCACGATCCTGCGCCTGCATCGCCAGAGCCAAGACGGCGATTGCTAACGCAGTGATGAACTTGAAGTCGCGCATGCGGCAGTCCAGAACGGATCGCTTGGGATCGAGCACTTCTACCTCGGACGAGTGCTTGCTACGAATCAGGCGCAACCGCCGCGAACGCTGAACGATCCTCTAGAACGCAACCATGGGCCACCCCGCGCTTGCCGCCGCAGACCACCGACCCTTCCCGCTGCCGCGGGAACCGTGGGTGCTCACGATGCAGTGGACGGACCTCGCCTTCCTGCACTGGCCGGTGCAAAAGGACGCGCTACAGCGACTCTTGCCCACAGGCGTCGAGGTGGAGACCTTCGATGGCGATGCGTGGCTGGGGATCGTGCCCTTTTGCATGAAGAGGACGCGCATCCGCGGCTTGCCGCCATTGCCAGGCGCCGCGGACTTCCCGGAGTTGAATGTGCGCACCTACGTACGCGCGGGCGACAAGTCGGGCGTGTGGTTCTTCAGCCTCGATGCGCAGAGCCGGCTGGCAGTCGCAGGCGCGCGCGCGACCTTTCGGCTGCCGTACTTTCGCGCCGCGATGGAAGTTCAGCAGCGTGGCTCGCTGATCTCGTACGTGAGCCGTCGCATCGACGACCGCGGCCCGCCCGCTCGATTCGCCGCCAGTTACTGCAGCGGCGGCAACTCGCGCACGGCAAAGCCTGGCTCGCTCGAGCACTTCCTCGTCGAGCGCTACTGCTTGTTCGCAGCGGCGCGCGACGGCTCGCTGCGCTGCGGCGAGATCGCGCACGCGCCCTGGCAGCTTCAGCCGGCTTCGGTGCAAGTCAGCGCCTGCGACATGACGAGGCTCCTTGGCCTCGATCTGCCCGACTGCGCGCCGTTCGCGTTGTGCGCCGAGCCGGTCGACGTCGTCGCCTGGCGGCCAATGCGCGTGCGCTGATTGCGCACGGACAGCGCGCTCACGCAGCGAAGAAAGCGCGACGAACCGCGTCGACCAACTCTGGCCTTGCGCCGAGATCTTGCGCCGCGCGCAGGTGGGTCTCCGCATCGGCACGACGACCGAGCAAGACACAGGCTTGCGCGAGGTGCAACTGTGGCGACGGGTCCGTCGGCGACAGCGCGACCGCACGGACCAGGTGCGCATGACCATTCTCGACTTCACCGCGCCCCACCAGCAGGATGCCGAGCCGGTTGTGCGCTTCAGCGAGGCCATCGTCGAGCGTGAGGGCGCGACGCAGCGCCATCTCGGCACGACGATCCAATCGCAACTTCTGCCGCACCACGCCAAGGAACAACCATGCCTCCGCAGCGTGGCGGCTGCGACGAACGACGCCGCGCGCGAGTCGAATCGCTTGCCGCGCGTCGCCCTTCGCGAGGGTCGCGTCGACGACACGCATGCCGGAAAACAGACCCGGCACCTTGGAGAGCCGCAGCAGTCGCTCGATGTCGCGCCGACCTTCGTCGACTCCCGCATTCGTCGCGGCTTCGTGCAATGCCGCGCGCGCTTCGTCCTGCAGATCGAGCATCAAGCAGGCGCGGGCAAGGTCCAGCCAGACACCTGCATCCTGTGAATACGCCTTGCTCGCTCGCGCCAGCACCGAGCGAGCGTCCTGATAACGCTCTCGCTCCATCAAGAACGAGCCCACCAACCGGGCAGCGGGCGCGGGGAGGTCGCGATGCGCCACGAGCTGATCGAGGATGCCATCGCGAAGCGCAGAGTCGCCGACGCGATCCGCGACGGCTGCGAGTTGCGCAAGGCCAGCGCCACCGAGCGAGCCTTTTTCGTTGGCGTCCTGCAGCACCGCGCGCGCTTTTTCGTAATCACCCAACCGGAACCACGTGGCCGCGCACGATTCGACGTCGGCAGGATTCCGTTCGCGTTGCAGCACCCGTTCCAGCGTCTCTGCCGCCGCGCGCTCATCGCCTGCAGCTTGCAACAGCGCCGCGGCGCGACGCATCGCGAACAGACTCTGCGTGTTGGCTCCGATCGTGCGCAACAACTCGGCGACCTTGTCGCGTCGCCTGCCCGCGCGCAGCAGATTCACTGCGGTCTCGAATGCGACTTCATGAACGGCCACCACGTCGGCCAACGCGACGCTCTCGCGCGCGGCGCGCAAGACATCCGCTTCGGGCGACGCGGACATGCCTGCCTCGATCGTCAGCAGTTCGTCCTTCGCGACGAGCCACCACGACAACGCGGGACCAGAGACCGGCAGCGGCTGGAGCTTCTCACCCCAACCAAGCAGGCCCGTCAGCTCAAACCACATGCGCGACAGCGCTTCGTCCGGTCGGTCGGCGACCCACGGGATCTCGAGGTCGAGCAGCACTCCATGCGTGGTGCCGTCGTGCGCGCGCAACCTCACCGCCGACGCCCCGATGAAGCCATCGACCAGCAGCTTGACCTCGCCGCGCTGGTGCAGGGACGCCAGCGTCGCAACGGGAAGCGGCTCGCGCAGGCGCAAGAACATGCGCTGGCCGTTCGTGCTGGTCAGGTAGGGCAAGAACCGCACGCCGCGGTCGCTGCTGCCATTGAGCATCTGCACGAGCTGCCGCGGCAGTTGCCGGCCGAGCACATCGTACGGAGCCGCGCCGACGACGGGCGAGAGCCCGTCGGCTACGGCAAACCCGAAAACGACTGCTGCGGTCAGTCCTATTTCCTCCGATCGAGCACGACCTGCAGCCACGGATTGGCAGAGGCCATCACGAGATCGGGGTAGGCCGCAGCTGCGGGGATCTCGCGATCGAGCAGGAACGTGGCGCGGCGTCGCCAGAGGTCCTTTTTGTCTGCGTCGTCGACGAGATCGGCAGCGATGACAAAGGCCCCGATCAACGTGCGGTCGCTGCCGGAGCGATCCTCCGGCGACGCCGCCATGCTGTATCGGCCGGGGTCAGTGGCGCTGACGATGGTTTTCGGGCCCTGCCCCTCGAGCCATGCGGGACCGGCCATGGCATCGGCGATTGCAGCAACGACTGCGAGCAACTCCGGATCGCCACACGCGCGATGCAACGCCGCAAACCCGCGCAGCAGCGCCGCCATTTGCGAGGTCGTGTCGAACGCGTCTTTGCCTTCGAGCACGAGCGGATGCGCTGGCTGCGGCAAGACGCAGACAGAACCTGTGCGCAGCAGCGGCGCGAGCGTTTCCTTGGCGTGCGCAACCAAGTCTGCGAGCAGCGCGCCGTCGCCCGTTGCCATCGCGGCGAGTGCCCCGGCTTCGAGGCATCGCCCCTCGCCGCGACCGGTGCGAAACGCGGGCGCTTTGAGCATTGCCCGCACCGATGCGCCGACTCGGACCAACTCCTCCTTCGCAAACGCATCGCCCGTGAGCCACCAGTGGTCGAACAACAGATTGGCCGACACGTGCTCGTAGTCGATGCGACTGAAGCCGTGCGGCGCCGCCAACGAATGCGCCTGGATGCCCTGACGATAGGCCTTCGTCGCTTGCGGCAGCCGGGCGTCGCGGCCGCCGGTCGGCCGCAGTGCGTGTTGCAGCACCATGCCTTCTGCAACGGCAAGCAATGCACCACTGCGCCAACGAAGGACATTGTGCAGCAGCGAATCGCCGTGCCTCGGCGCGCCGCCGAGCCGCGCGTCCTCGGGGTCACCGAAACCGCCGTAGGGCCCAAGCCGCGAGCGATCGAGCCAGAGCATCAGTTGCCGCCGGTCGTCACCGCGTTCGCCGCCGATCGCTGGCGCCGGCCCCCCAAATGCGCCCCACGCACCGCTGTGGCGCACGTCGTCGACATTGGCGACCGCATCAAGTCGAACCGGACCCCAAACGGCGGCATCGCGAGCCCCGGGCTCAACCCCTTCTCCGTCGAGCCACAGATGCAGCCGGAACGCCTTCGCCGTGCCATCACCGAGGTGATGGCCGGCGGCTGGTAGCAGTTCTTGAGTGAGGACCTGGTCGTCACGTGCCGTCGGCGGCGGCAGCAGATTCTCGCGCGCGAATGCAGGCACGAACTTGAGCATCGGATCGGCGACGCACACGCGGAACGCCGAGAATCGCACGGGACCGAGCGCACCGGCGCGCGGCGCGCGGTTGTCGAGCGCAATCGTCAACTCCGCACGGCGGTCGCCATCGAAGGTGACGAGCAACGCGGTGAGTTCGAGCAGCGGCTTGCCCACGTCCGCGCCATCGACGACCCGGTGCACAGAACGGAAGCGCCGCACGCGCACGAGGCCGGTGTCGGTGACAACGCCATCAGGCCCCGCTTCACCATCGGGCACGAGTTCCGCGCGCAGCAGTCGCCCCCAAGGATCGACCAACTCGGTCCAGATCGGGAGCGCGTCGGGCAGCGCGGACCGATGCGGCGGCGGCACGAATGGCGCCCCTAGGACCGCGTGCAGGGCGCGCACGGAGAACACGCGCTCGGTGCTTGCAGCAATGCGCAGCCTCCACTGCGCCGACAACAGCGCGACCGATCCATCCGGCCACCGCAGCATCGGCGCACCGACTCCGCGCAGCACGACGGCACTCAATGGCTGTGAAGTTGCTGCATCGAGTTCTTGCGCCTCGATCCCGCACAGCGACGCCCCAGCGGGCAACGTGAACGCGCCCCGCGGCAAGGACACGGACGCCACGACGATGCGGTCCTGCTCAGCGGCGGCGGCGTTGGCCACGTGCACGCGAACGGAGCCCGCGCCAGCCTGCGCAGCGGCGGCAAGCGCGAGCAACGCAATCGCGACGAGTAAACGCAGCATCGACGCATTGGCGCGCACGACTGCGACGAAGGCAAGCGCGGATCCAACGAGCGAGGTCAGTCCGAGCGCCGTGCTACTTCGGCGGCGCGACTTGTGGTTGCCGCTCGGTCCGCAGCAGGCGCATGCCGGGCGCATGCGAATCGAACAAGAACGGCACACCCCCCTCGGACACGACCTCGAGCCGCAACCGTTCTGGCGTCTGCGGCCATGACGGCGCCCGCTTCCACAGCAGGTCCGACGCGGTGCGAGCCAGGCGATCGGAAGCGAATCCCTTCTTGATCGGCAACCGCACCCACAAGGTCCGCTCGCCGTCGACGTCGAGCGTCGTCACTTCGACGGATCCACTCAGGCATTCGGTCAGCTCTTGCTCGATCTCCACGGCAAGTGCCGGTCGCGCTCGATCGCCCTGCACCTTGAGCAAGTGCTGCATCATCAGGCTGAGCGCTACGCAGCCCAGGATCCCAGTGGCACCGACGATGTAAATCGACTTGGACACAGGGGGCTTGTCGGCATTCCGGTGGCTGCGGCTTGGGCCAGGCCGGCGACCGCTCCGCACCTCCCGTTTGGGGCCAACGAGGCTCCGGGACGCTTCTGGGAGGCGTTACCCGGGAACATTGGTGCGCCAAACCCGCCCACTTCCGTGGCCCTGCGCAGATTTTTTGCTCGGCGGGCCATTGCCTTGGACGGGGGCCATGGTATGCAACCGCGGACTCGCGCCATTTGGCGCTCCCCGATCCCAGCCAGTCCACCATGGGCAAGTCCGTTCACTGCAAGGAATGCAGCAAGGTTTACCGCGAGCTCGATGAGCTCGAGGACCTCCGTGACAACGACAGCGTCTGCCTCGTCTGCAACAACACGATCGAGGTCGCCGATTGGGACCGGATCCTAGCGTCCTTCGAGGACGAGGACGGCGACGTTGACGACGAGGAGGATGACTGGGATGACGAGGAGGAATCCGAGGACGACGCCGAGGCGGACGCCGACGAGGACCTCGACGACAAGGACGAAGAAGAAGAAGAGGAAGACGACGAAAAGTGAGCGTCGTCCGCTCGCGACCTGAGCATCGTCAGCGCCCCGACGCACCGGCCGCCCGCTCGAAAAGCCGCGGCCAGTGCAGCGACCCCGAGCCCCCGGCGTAGAGCCACCGAGAGCCCTCGCCCCCGATCGCAGTCGGCAACTAGGCAGCGACCGTCTCGGGGCCAAAGGCAGGTGCGCCGCGACCGCCGCTCCTGCCCCCGCGGGCTCGCAGCCTGTCGGCCAAACTGCGCCAAGTTGTCAGTTGGTGGCGGGGATCCTCTGCCAACCTGGCACGAGCCAAGGGTCGATAGGTGGCGCTAGGCATCCTTAGGGTTATTTGGGAGAACCACTTACGGCGGCGACATCCAGCGGCATGACCGTTGCTCACGCGCGCGCCCCCTCCTGTCGAGGGACCTTTCCGCCGCATGCATCAGCAGAGTTTCCGAGTGCTCCTCGTGGAGGACGATGACTCGCTCCGGGTTTGCCTGGGCGAGTTCCTGGCCGATCACGGCTGGGACGTCGGGCTGGCGGCCAACGCGAAGGAGGCGATCGAGCTGGCGATGCGCCAGCGGTTCGACTTCTCGATCCTCGACTTCCACCTCCCCCATGGCATGACCGGCCTCGAGGTGTTCCGCCGCCTGTCGGCGCTGCGGCCACTGCCGGCGATCCTGATGTCGGGAGCCGCCAACCGCGACGAGACGGCGATGGCGATGCAGGCGGGCATCTTCACGTTCTTGCGCAAGCCGCTCGACCTCGAGCGACTGCGCCAGTCGGTCCACCTGCTGATCCACCACCACTTCGGCGGCCCGCTGGGCTGGCCCAATCCACTGCCGCCGCCTCGTCCAAGGCCGCCACAAGGCCCCTGTCGCTAGTCAAACCAGGCCGCCGGACGCATTTGCGTGGCGTCGGCCCTCCGCTTCCCACCCACACTCCCAACCCCCCGAGATAGAGGAATCCTGAGATGGCCAAGACCAAGTCAGCCACCGTCACGCCCCTGGGCGACCGCGTGCTCGTCAAGCGCGTAGAAGCCGACGAGAAGACCAAAGGCGGCATCATTCTGCCCGATACCGCGAAGGAGAAGCCGCGCGAAGGCATCGTGATCGCCGTCGGCAACGGCAAGCTGCTCGACAACGGCACGCGACAGGCGATGTCGGTCAAGGCGAAGGACCGCGTCCTGTTCTCTTCCTACGCCGGCAGCGAGATCAAGCTCGACGGCGAAGAGCTGATGATTCTCGGTGAGGACGAAATCCTCGCCGTGATCGATTGATTCCACCCCGACGCACCCACAACCAGGAACCAAACCATGGCCGTCAAGAAGATCGCATACGACCAGGAAGCGCGTGAGCGCATGCGCGACGGGGTCAAGAAGCTGGCCCGCGCCGTCAAAATCACCCTCGGCCCGCGTGGCCGCAACGTCATCATCGAGAAGTCCTTCGGCAGCCCGACCGTCACCAAG
>SXPK01000205.1 GCA_005776365.1 Planctomycetia bacterium | reverse complement strand
CTCGAGAACCACTGCGCGCAAGCGATCGCGATGGCCGGTGGCGCCACGGTGCTGAAGCGCGAGCACCTGCTCCCGGTCGACAAGACGAGACGCGCGGCGCTCGAGCCTCCGACCCAATTGCAGTCGCTGCGCGAAGTGATGGTCAACGCAGAACGCGCGCACCTGAAGGTCGTGCTGAAGGCCGTCGGCGGCCATCGCACCAAGGCTGCTTCGGTGCTCGGCATCAGCCGCAAGGTCCTTTGGGAGAAGCTGCGCGATTACGGCATCGAATGAGCCTCCATCGAGCGGCGTGGATGCTGGTCCTTTGGCTCGGGCTTGTCCTGCACGGGCAACAACCAGCGCCATCCCCGACCAGCACGGCGCAGCCTGCGTTCTCCTGCCTGCTCTGGCTCCCTGCCGAGCGCGTCGCCGATCCCGCTCGCCTCGCCGCCGTGCGGGCGCTGGGTGTTGACGGCGTCAACCTCGGGCCAGATGGCGATCCCACGCCGCTGCGCGCGGCGGGCCTCGGCTACTACCTCGACCAGCCGATCGGCAAGGGCTTCCTCGAACTGCGCGACGCCGAATGGAAGCCCGTCGCAGCGGACTACGAGCGCACACGCGATGCGAGCAAGCTGGTGCGTCCAAGTTGCCTGCGCGACGAAGCCCAACTCGATGCACTTGCGCAGCGCGCCCGCGCGGCGGTCGCAAAGCTGCGCGGCGAGGGGCTGCGCTTCATCGGCCTCGCGGACGAGGCTTCGGCGACTCGGCACAACGCGCCGTTGGACGTCTGCCGTTGTCAGCAGTGCCTTGTGGCGTTCCGCGACTTTGCGCAACGGCGCCACGGCACGATCGAGGCGCTCAACAGCGCGTGGGGGACGCAGTTCCTTGCGTTCGATGCGGTCCTGCCGCTGACCACCGATCAGGTTCGCCGCCGAGAACTTGGCGGCGTCTTGCTGCCATCCAATCTCGCGCCATTCTGCGATTGGCTCGACTTCGTCGACGAGGGCTTTGCCTTGGCCGTGCACCGGCTGGTGCGCGAATGCGAGGCTGCGGCACCCGGTGTGCCCGCAGGTTTGACCGGCGTGCAAGCGCCGATTGCCTTCGGTGGCCACGACTACTTCCGGCTGCTGGCGGGCGCGTCGATCGTCGAGGCCTATGACCTCGGCGGCGCTTTCGACCTTGCACGGAGCGTCGCGCCGCGCGCGCAGCGCTGGTCGACGTTGCAGTTGCCGACTGAGTCCACGGCAGAGGCTGCGAATGTGATGCTGGCGACCTTCGCCGAGATGGCGGCTCGCGGTCAGTCCGGCACGGTCGTCTGGAACGACGAGCGCGTGCTCGGCGCCGACAACGCTGCGACCGCGGTCGGCCTGGCGTTGCGGTCGGCCCTGCAGGTCGCACGACCCGCGCTCGATGCGTTTGCCGGTGCTCGCGTCCTTCCGCACGCGGTCTGGGTTTGCGAGTCGCAGGCTTCGGTCCGTGCATGGTGGATGCTCGACTCAGAATCGGACGGCCTCACGTGGGTGCGCCGGTTGTCGTCGCACGAAGTCACGCACAGCACGAGTTGCGCCGCACGACGAGGCTGGCAGAAGCTGCTCTCCGACGTCGGCGTGACGCCGCAGTTCGTCGGCGAGCAGGACCTGCCGGTGCGCTTGCTGCAAGAGAAGCCCGCCTTGCTGGTGTTGCCGGCGACGATCGCGTTGTCCGATCGCGCGTGTCGCGCCATTGCGGCCTACGTGCAGCAAGGCGGCGCGCTGGTCGCCGACCACACACCGGCTCTCTACGACGAACGGCTCGTCTTGCGCGACCAAGGCGGCCTCGACGCCTTGTTTGGCATCGAGCGTCGCAGCCTGCGGTTGGACCATCTCGACGTGCGGCAGGGGCGGTCGATCCGTGGCGAGAGTGGCGCGGCGGACCGCGGGCTCGTGGCCGACATCGCGGACCAAAGCGGCGGCGAGGCGGTATTCATCGAACAACGGCACCGCCGTGGTCGCGCGATCTGCCTCAACTTGCCAGTCTGCGTCTACGCCGGCGTGCGCCTTGATCCGTCTGCGATCGGCGTCGCGACCGACTTGCGCAAGCGCGTGCGGCAGGCGTTGCAGGGGCTGCCCTTGTCACCGCTCGTCGAGGTCCGCGGTGAAGGGTTGCCCACCTGCGTCCAAAGGACCTGGCTCGACGCGACCGACGGCCGCCGATTGCTTGCCGTCCGCATCGACGCGCTCGACTCTCCAAACGTGCTGGCGACAGTCGCTCGCGATGGCGCGCGCAATGTGAGGCTGTTGTTCCCGCAGCCCGTGCGCCTGCTGACGCTGCATGGGAAGGAGATCGCCGCGGGATCGGAGTTGGAGGTGTCGCTCGATGCCTACGCCGGGCTCTTCGTCGAGGTGCGTCGATGACCTTGCGGGTCCTGGCCACTGGCCTCGATGCGCTCGGCACCAAGGTCTTCGAGGTCGACGGCGGCGAGCGCGAGACCTTCGTGTTGTCCGACCTGCACGTGCCGCATGGCGGTGGACCGGTCGTCCATTGGCTGGCGGAAGTGCTGCGGCGCGCTGCGTCCAACAGGGCGCGGGTGCTCGTGCTCGGCGACTTGTTCGATTCTTACGTGACGCCAAAGCAGCTGCGCATCGGCGTCCATCGCGAAACGGCGATGCTATTTGCCGACGCGTGCCGCGGCGGCGCCGACGTGGCGTTGCTGCACGGCAATCGTGATTTCCTGCTCGGGGACGAGTGGACCAAGGCCACCGGTTGCGCGGTTGTCGGCGGCGGCATGCGCACCGTGTTGTGCGGTCAGCGGGCCTTGCTCTTGCATGGCGACGAGTTGTGCGTGCGCGACGAGCCCTACCAACGGGCAAAGCGCTGGTTGCGCAAGCCATGGCTCAAGGCCTTGGCCCGGGGCCTGCCGGTGTCGATCGCGAACCGGCTTGCGGAGCGCGCGCGCAAGACGAGCCGCAAGGTGGTGCAATCCGGCGACCCAGCGCGGTTCTTGCCGACGGAGGCAGCGTTGAACGCGGCACTGGCCGTCGGGGTCGAAATGCTGGTGTTCGGCCACATCCACAGGTTGGCGATGGGGTTGGTGGCGGGCGGGGCGTATCGGGTGCTGCCGGCCTTCGACGAGCAGGGGGTGCATCTCCATGCCGGGGGGCGCCTGCGGTTTCTGTCGCCGGACGGGTTGGAACGCACCGATCTGGTCGCGGGACTGCCCGGCATTGGCTGCAGCTGATGGGCTGCCGCGGATGGGGGCGGAGCTGGTTTTTGGGGACGGCGGTCGACTCAAGTCTTTCGCCGTCGCGTCGGAGTATCTCCCCTTGGGCCGTTGCCAGTCCGAATGGGTGGTGGCTATCCTCTGCGGCCCTTTCTGCAGACCCGACAGGCCGGCCGGAAGCTGATCTTTCTCAATCCGTGCTGACTTGAGTTTGCAACTTACCCCCAAATCCGCCCCTTGAGTTCTGCTGGTCGAGACCCGGCGCCGGAACCGACCGAGGTCGTCGCCATCGACGGTCCGTCGGGTGCTGGCAAGAGCACCATCGCGAAAGCGGTGGCGCAACGGCTTGGCTTCCGGCACCTCGACACGGGCGCGATGTATCGCGCGGTGACGCGCCGATTCCTCGATGCGGGCTGCGCGCCGTCACCCGACGGCAGCGACAGCCAGCAGAAGCTCCCTGGCATGCAGGCGGTTCTCGCCGGGATGCGCATGGAGTTGACCGCTTTGCGCGTCCATGTCGATGGCGTCGATGTCACCGACAGGCTTCGCAGCCAAGACGTCGAGTCCCGCGTGTCCGCAGTCGCCGCGCTGCCTTTCGTGCGCGAGGCGATGAAGGTCTTGCAGCGCGATGTCGCGGCGGCGTCGCCGATCGTGGCCGAAGGCCGCGACATGACGACGGTCGTGTTTCCGAACGCGCGGTGGAAGGTCTACCTGACCGCGACCGCCGAAGAGCGCGCGCGTCGCCGTTGTGCCGAGTTCTTGCAGCGAGGCCGCGAGGTCTCGTTTGCGACGGTGCTCGCCGAGATTGTCGAACGCGATCGCTTCGACATGACGCGCAAGGACGCGCCGCTGTTCCATGATCCATCGGCGCAGATGGTGGACTCCACTTCGATGACGACCGAGCAGGTGCTGCAACGCATTCTGGAACTCGTTCGCGACGGCAAGCAGGCGTCGCGAGCATGAGCAAGAAGGTCAAAGGCGCAACGACGGCATCGCCGACGCCCGAGGGCTATAGCGGCGCCATCTACGGCTTCAGCAAGTGGTTGCTCTTGATGTGGGCGCGCGTCTGGCTGCGCCTGCGACTCGAAGGAGTCGCGAACACGCCGAAGTCCGGCCCGCTGCTGCTCGTGGGCAACCACGCGAGTTTCCTCGACCCGCCGCTCTTGGGTTGCGGCCTGCCGCGCCCGGTGCTCTACCTCGCGCAACAGGGGCTCGCCAAGTTTCCGCCGCTGCGGTGGTGGATGCGCAAGGTGGGCGTCGGGCTGATCGACCGAGACGCGCCTTCGAAGGACGTGCTTCGCTTCTTGTCCGACGCGCTGCAAAAGGGCGCGTGCGTCGCGATGTTCCCCGAGGGAACACGCAGCGACGACGGGCGTATCGCGAAGTTCCGTTCGGGAGTCGAGTTCTTGGTCCGTCGAACCGGCTGCGCAGTGCTGCCGATCGGGATCGAGGGTTCCTTCCTGGCCTACCCCAGGGGCGCGAAGTTCCCGCGACCCAGCAAGTGCGTCGTTCGCGTCGGTTCGCCGTGGCCTGCCGAGCGCGTGCTCGCGCCTCTTGGCGTCGAGGCGCTGCGGCAAGAAGTCGCGCGACTGGCGCGCGCGCAACTCCGCGATGACGCGGCGACCCAAGTCAGCCACCAGCCGGGTGAAGTCCCGGCAACACCATCCCCTTCTGCGGGCGGCAGGCCGTGATCCACGGTCTGTCTCCCCAAAGCCGCCGTGCGGGCGTTCTGCACGGCGTGAATTTGAGGCCCCGGGACGATGACCGAAAGGTTGCCGTCACCGGATCTCTGCAAACCCATTTTTTCTTCCCCCAACCCCCTTTCGTTTGATGCACGGCAAGCAACTGGTCAAGAAGTTCATGATGTCCGATGAAGAGCTATCGAGGCTCACATCGGAAGCGCTCGGCAGCACGACGCTGCAAGACATCGATTTGGCAATCGGCAAGACGGTCAGCGACCTCGCGCCGAACAAGATCGTCAAGGGCAAGATCGTCCGCGTTCTGCACGATGGCCACGTCGTCGTCGACGTCAGCTACAAGGCCGAAGGACGCATTCCGCTCGAGGAATTCGGCGATCCTGAGTCCGTTGTGGTCGGCGCGGAGATCGAGTGCCTCGTCGAGTCCATCGAGGACTCCGAAGGCTCGATCACGCTGAGCAAGCGCAAGGCCGACCGCATCCGCGGTTGGGAGAACATCATCAAGACCCACAAGGAGGGCGATGACGTCAAGGGCATCGTCCTGCGCAAGATCAAGGGCGGCCTGCTCGTCGACATCGGCGTGCCGGTCTTCTTGCCTGCGAGCCAGGTCAACATCCGCCGCGCCGGCGACATCGGCGACTGGATCGGCAAGGACATCGAGGCGCGGATCATCAAGATCGACGAAGAGCGCATGAACATCGTCATCTCGCGCCGCAAGCTCATCGAAGAGGAGCGCGAGACGAAGAAGGCGCAGCTGCTCGCCGAGCTCGAAGAGGGCCAGGTCCGCATGGGCGTCGTCAAGAACATCGCCGACTTCGGCGTGTTCGTCGACCTCGGCGG
>SXPK01000204.1 GCA_005776365.1 Planctomycetia bacterium | reverse complement strand
GACGCGCTGGAAGATCTTGGTCGCGGACGAACTCGGCGCCGAAGGTATGGAGATCTTGGCGGCGGCGGGGGAGGTCGTCGAGAAGCGGGGTTTGAAGCCCGCGGAGTTGGCGAAGGAACTGCCGGAGTACCACGCTCTCGTCGTGCGCTCGGCCACCAAGGTGGATGCGGTCGCGCTCGAAGGCGCGCGGAATCTGACGGTCATCGGGCGGGCCGGCATCGGCGTCGACAACATCGACGTGCAGGCTGCGACCGACCGCGGCATCGTGGTGATGAACACACCCGAAGCCGGCGCCGTCACCACTGGCGAGCATGCGATCTCTCTGCTGCTGTCGATGGCGCGCATGATTCCGCAAGCCGATGCATCGGTCCGCGCCGGCAAGTGGGAGAAGAGCAAGTTCACTGGCGTCGAGATCACCGGCAAGCAGATCGGCATCCTCGGGCTTGGGCGCATCGGTCGCGTCGTCGCCGAACGCGCGCGCGGGCTCGGCATGCTGGTCAGCGCCTACGACCCATTCGTGACGCCTGCCAATGCGCCCCAGGGCGTCCGCATGATGGACCTGAACGAATTGCTGCAGTCGTCAGACTTCATCAGCGTGCACATGCCGCTCATGGAAGAGACTCGCGGCTTCCTGTCGAAGGAACGCATCGCGCAGATGAAGAAGGGCGCGCGTCTCGTCCACGCGGCGCGCGGCGGCATCGTCGATGAGGCGGCCTTGTGCGCGGCGCTGATGGAGGGCCGACTCGCCGGGGCGGCGCTCGACGTCTTCGATCAGGAGCCACTGCCGCAGGACAGCCCACTGCGCACTGCGCCAAACCTGATCCTGACCCCGCACCTCGGCGCGAGCACACACGAGGCCAAACACAATGTCTCGATCGAGATGGCCAAGCAGATCGCGCTCTGCTTGCAGAAGGGCATCGCGCTCAATGGCGTCAACGTGCCGCGCATCGCGCCTAGCGATGCGGCGCAGGTAGGCCCCTACCTCGCGCTGGTGCACAACCTGTCGAGCCTGCTCGTGCAGACCTTCCCCGGACCGCTTCGCTCCTTGCGACTCACGGTTCAGGGCTCGATCGCCGAGAACGCACAGAAGCCGCTGCGGGTCGCGATGGTCGCCGGCGCGCTGAAGCCCTTGACCACCGGTGCGGTGACGCCCGTCAACGCCGAACGCATCGCCAAGGACCGCGGGGTCGCGATCGTGGCCGAGGCGAGTTCGATGAAACGCGACTTCATGAACCTCGTTCGCGTCGAGGCCCAAGTCGGCGACGACCGGCACTACGCGACCGGCACCGTGCTTGGCCATCGTCACGGTCGCCTGGTCGAACTCGACGATTACGTGCTCGATGCAATTCCGGAAGGGCCGTTGCTGGTGACGTTCCACTCCGACCAACCGGGCGTCGTCGGCAAGCTGGGCACTCTGCTCGGCGACGCCGGCATCAATATCTCGCGCATGCAGATCGGTACGGCAGACGACCCGACGCGTCCATCCGTCGCGTTGCTCAACCTCGACCGCGCGCTGGACGCGGCGCAACTCGCTGCGGTCCGGTCGCTCGCCGCCATCCGCCGCGCCGAGTTCGTTCGCTGACTGACGCTGCCATGCTCGCGCGCCCACCGTTCACCTCGGTGTATTTCGACTGCGACTCGACGCTGTCAGCGATCGAGGGCATCGACGAGCTGATGGCGAGCCTGCCCGAAGGCAGCCGCCGTGAGCTGACTGAGCTGACGCAGCGCGCGATGGAAGGCGCGCTCCCGCTCGCACAGGTCTACCAGCAGCGCCTTGCCACGATTGCGCCACGACGCGATCAGCTTGCCGAGATTGGCGAGCGCTACTCGCAACGGCTGACTCCCGACGCAGACCTGGTCGTGCTCGCATTGCAGTCGCTTGGCAAGCAAGTCGGGATCGTCAGCGGCGGCTTGCTCGATCCGGTGCTGGCGCTGGCGAGGACGCTCGGCATCGACGAGCGCCACGTGCACGCGGTGCCGGTGATCTTCGACGCTATGGGCCGCTACCTCGACTTCGACCGCACGTGCCCACTGTGGCAGAACGGGGGCAAGGTCACGCTGCTGCGTTCCATGCCCGCCTCATCTCGGCCGCTGGCGTTCGTCGGCGACGGGGCCACGGATCTGGAGACCCAGGGCTCCGGCGCCGACCTGTTCGTTGGCTACGGCGGGATTGCAATCCGCCCGATCGTCAAACAACGCGCCGAGACCTGGTTCGAGACGCCATCGCTGGCGCCGCTGTTGCGGATCGTGCTGACAACGGCAGAACTCCATCGCCTGGCGCAAGACGCGCGCTTTCGTCCACTGCTTGCAAGAGCCGAAACAGGCTCCTGACCCACATGGCCGACCACCCCACCCTGTTCCTTCCCGGACCGACCGAAGTCGACCTCGAGTTGCGAGAGATCATGGCGACGCCGCTCGTCGGCCACCGATCAGCGGGATTCGTCGCAGCGACGCAGCAGCTGTGCGCGCGGTTGAAGCCGCTGTTCCAGACCACCGCCAATGCCGCGTTCGAGACGTGCCCGGCAACCGCGATGATGGAAGCTGCGGTCCGCAACCTGGTCCCGCATGGCGGCATGACCCTGCACCTCGCTGGCGGCGCGTTCAGCGAGCGCTGGGCCACGATCGCCGGCGCCTGTGGCCGCAAGCCCGAGTCGCTGACCGCGACCTGGGGCACCGCGCACGATCCGCAGCAGCTCAAGGAGCGTTTGCAGAAGGGCCACAAACCGGCCGCCGTGATGATCACGCACAACGAGACCTCGACCGGCGTGCTGCAGCCGTTGCGCGAACTTGCTGCCGTGGTGCGAGAACACGCACCCGAAGCAATGGTCTGCGTCGATGCAGTGACCTCGCTCGCGGGCGCGGACCTGCAGTTCGATGCCTGGGGCATCGACATCGCGTTTGCCGGCACACAGAAGTGCCTCGCTCTACCGCCCGGCCTCACGGTCTTCGCACTGTCCGAACGCGCGCTTCGAGCCGCAGCCAACGTGCCCGACCGCGGCTTCTTGTTCGACTTCGTCAAAGCGGTGCCCGAGACCGTTTCTGGCAAGCCGCTCGCCACGCCGTGCGTGCCGCTCGTCTTCGCGTTGTTGCGTCAACTCGAGCGCATCGAGAAGGAAACGCTGCCCGCTCGCTTCGCGCGTCACCACGAAATGCGCGCCGCGATGCGATCGTGGGCGCAGCAGAACGCGATCGAACCGTATGTGAGCGCCGAGGCGGCGCGATCCCCCACTGTCAGTTGCTATCGAGCTTCGGGCCGCGACGTCAAAGCGATGGCAGAACGCGCGAGCAACGCCGGCTACAAGATCGATCAGGGCTACGGCGACCTGAAGGGCAAGACCTTTCGCATTGGCCACATGGGCGACCACACGGTGGCGAGACTGCAAGCCTGCCTGAAATCGCTGTTGTGATGCTGCGGGGGCTCAGCCTCCGCCGACCAGCACGATCGCACCAGCAGTCGCCAGCAAAGTCCCGATGATGGCCATGCTGGTGATGCGCGCCCGGTAGGCGAACCAGCTGACCGGAAGCAAAAACAGCGGCGTCAAGGACATCAGGCCCGCGGCGACACCGGCATGAGTGGCATGACGCGTCGCATACATCGACAAGAAGATCCCGATGACCGGGCCGAACAGCGTGCCGACCAGCGCGTTGCGCAGCGGAGCGCCAAAGCGCAGCAGGATCTTGAACGAGGTCGCTTGCCGCTGGAGCAGCGAAATGGCCACGACGCCAAGCGTGCCCGCCAAGAGCCGCACCACCGTCGCCGACAGCGGCGCCACACCGTCCGGCAAGTCATCGCCCTTCTGCATCGCGACACGCGACAGCGCCATGCCGCCTGCTTGGCCGAATGCTCCGACCAGCGCGCCGAGCACGCCAAGCCAACGCAGCCGCGGCGTGATATCGGGCCGCCATGACGAACCATCCCGAGCGCGCGCGACGACCGCGACGACTCCGAGCGTGGTGAGGGCCAGCCCCACCAAACCGCGCAGCCCCGGATCCTCCTCGGCAATGCCCCATGCCATCAGCATCGCCATCGCCGGCCACGAAGCCTGCAAGACCGAAGACAGCCGCGGACCGATCAGCGACAGCGCATAGAAGTAGCCGAGGTCACCGATGGCGATGCCGATGATCCCGGACACGACCAGCCACTGCGTTCGCCAGCCTTCGAGACCCTGCGGCCAGAGTCCGCCGACTGACACCGCATGCAACACGATCATGAACGGCACCGCGGCGAGCAGCCGGAACTGATTGACGGCCACGGCTCCGACTTCGCGACTCGCCAGTCCAAAGGTCAGACTGCTGAAGGTCCAGCACAGGGCGGCCGCAACCGCTGCGAGTTCCGGCGCGACCATGGGTGGCGCAGCAGTGTGGCACCTGGCTACCTTGCTCGCAAACGTGGAGACAACGAACAACCGCGACATAAAGGAGGCGGACGACGACGACCTTCGCGACTACCTCCGCCATCTGCGTGAGGAGACGCGGAAGAGCCCGGCGACGCTGCGCGCCTATTCGACCGACCTGCGTGCATTCGCCGGTTGGCTCCGGCACACCGGCGCTGCGGCTCGCTCGTGCTCCCGCTTTCACATGCGCCGGTATCTGGTGGAGTTGGGCGCACAGGGCTTGGCCGCGACATCCGTGCAACGCAAACTCGCCAGCATTCGCGGCTACTTCTCGTGGCTGCGCGAGGACGGCCGTATCGCAAAGGACCCAGCGGGGCTGTTGCGTGGACCGAAGGCGCCACAGCGCGTGCCTCGCTTTCTGACGTCAGGCGAAGTCGACTCGTTGCTCGGCCAGGACTTCGCCGACGACGCGATGGGCGCGCGCGACCGCGCGGTGCTCGAAACGCTGTACTCGACCGGTTGTCGAGTCAGCGAATGCGCCGGGCTCAAGCTCGCGTCGATGGACCTCGCGGAAGGCACCGTTCGCCTGCTCGGGAAGGGCAACAAGCAACGGTTGTCGATGCTCGGCGGACCGGCCGTCCTTTCGCTGCGCACCTGGATGCTGCGGCGCAAGGAGATCCTGCGCGACAACAGAAAGCGCGACCCCGGGGCGCTGTTCCTCAACCTGCGCGGGGGACCGCTCAGCTCGCGGTGGATGTTTCAAACCGTGGTCGATCGCGCGAAGCGAGCGGGCCTGCAGTCGACGCTCACACCACACGGGCTTCGCCACTCCTTCGCGACGCACCTGCTCGATCGCGGTGCCGATTTGCGCTCGGTGCAAGAACTGCTCGGCCACGCGCGCCTCGTGACGACGGAGATCTACACGCACGTGTCGATCGGCCGACTCAAGGACGTCTACGACAAGGCGCACCCGCAGGGCCGCAGCAACAAGCAACAGAAGCGCGGCGGCAAGCAAGCTCCAAGCTGAAGCGCTGCAAGCCTGCAACCCGACGATGCGCGCTATGGCTTGCCGAGTTGGGCAACGCCGCGCGCCGCGTCAGCAACCGCGGCGGCCATCGCCGCCGCCAGCGCCTCAGGCGACTCACCCGCGACCTCCGCCAAGCCGATGACCGGCTTCGTCGAGGCGCCGAGCGAGCAGGACAACTCGACTACGGCCCGCAACGGCGACGCGCGTTCAAACTCGAAGCGGACGACCTCGACCTCGATGCCTGGCGGCAGCCCTGCAACCGAGCCGAGCGCCGCCGCCACCACCTGCTCGGGCGGAGCGATCCAGCGCAACGAATCGTCGACCGCCACTTCGTGCGGCGGCGTGCGAACGACGAACTCCTGCCGCAGGAACGGTCCAGCCACGACGCGGACCAATGGCGCGCGATCGTGCGCACTGCGCGCCGGCCGCGGATCGAAGTAGCGCGCCTGCGGCGCTGCAGGGTTTGCCCCGATGCAGGCGGCGAACGCCGCAGCGCAGAGCACGATGACGAAGAGCATCTTCACGGTTCACTCCTTGCGCAGCAGCGGGGACGCGGGTTGACGGCCGCGCAGCAACGAGGCTGGATCGCGCTCGAGCAAGTCGGCGAGCCTTTCGATCGACGCGAGCGCGGATCGCAGCGACACCAACTCTGCGCGGAAGTCGCGAGCGAGCGCGGCGGCGTCGCCACTCAGCTGCGTCACGGTGTCGGCGGCGTTGCGCAGGCTCTTCGACGTCGCCTCGAACTCGGCGGCGTCTGCGGCCTCCCGCACCTGTCGCGACATCTCGCGCAGTTGCGCAACCGCCTGCTGCACCGGACCGTCCTGCGCACGAAGTTCGCGTACCAGGGATTCCATCTCGCCGAATGCGCCGGCGACGGACTTGACCGCAGGCATCTCGTCGAGCCCAGCGAGTTTGGTCTCCACGGCGCGCAACGTCTCGTCGAGACGCCTTGCCATCTCGCCGAGCCGCGCGTCCGCAAAACCCTTGCTGACGTCCTCGAACATGGTCTTTGCCGCGCTCGCAATGGCGGGCACTTCGCGCATCACATCGCGCAGGCCCTCTTCGAAGCTGCGGAACGCGCTCGGAATGGTCCTGATGGTGTTGATCGGCGGCTGGAACGGAAGTTCGCGGTCGCGCGCCGATCCCGGCACGACGAAGTCGACGAGCACGAAGGACATCTGCGTGATGTACTGGGTCACGAGCTGCCCGCGCAGGTCCGAGGGGAACGCCTTCTCCGGACCAAGCTCTTCGACATCGAGCCCGAGCTTGACGAGTTTGTCGTCGTAAAGCGCCAACCGCACTTGCAGGTGCTTCTTGTCGCTCGCGAGCGTGATGTCGTCGACGACGCCGATCGGCACGCCACGGAATCGAACCGACGAGCCGGGCTCGAGTCCGACCAGTGGCTCGTCGAAGAAAGCAAAGGCTTCATGCGACGGTCGCTGCAATTGCGCCATGCCGGCGAAGGTCAGCGCCCCAACCAACGCCCCGAAACCAGTCAGCACGAAGAGGCCTAGCTTCCAACGGTCGACTGGAGCGCTCATGTGGAAGCCCTCTGCGCCTTGCGCATGAAGAAAGCCTGCACGCGCGCGTCAGCACTGCGATCGCGCAAGTCGCGCGGGCTGCCGCGCGCAATGATGCCTCTGGCTTCGCGGTCGAGCATGATGCACGAATCAGCGACACGGTAGATGCTCTGCAGTTCGTGCGTCACGAGGACAGTGGTTACACCGAGGCTCTGGCGCAAGGTCAAGATCAGTTCGTCGAGGCCCGCCGCCGTGATCGGGTCCAGGCCCGCCGACGGCTCATCGAGGAAGAGCAACTGCGGGTCGAGCGCCAGCGCCCGCGCGATGCCGGCGCGCTTCTTC